>NZ_JBBOCA010000001.1:6386233-6690339 GCF_038002225.1 Paenibacillus sp. FSL R7-0204 | reverse complement strand
GGGGTATCGCTCTATCAAATGAACGGTATGCAGAAGAACACCGGGAAAGTCATTAATCACATCATTCCCGAGCTGAACAAAATTCACAATGTCAACTATCTGACAGAGCATGTTATGGCACTCAGCCTGCAGCATATCCTGAGCACTGACAGCGCGGACAAAAACGCCCTTGCGGAAGAGCGGTCCAAATTCATCGGCAAAGTAGCGGATACTTTTAAGGAATATAAAGCCAATCTGAAAGGGGAGCAGGAGCTGAAGCAATTACAGTCGCTCGTCGGAAAATGGGGCGAGTTCCTGACCGTCAACAATCAGGCGATTCTGCTCAGCAGCTCCAATGACGAGAAATTGGCCCTCGAGGTATCAGAGAAGGGGATTGACGCTTTTAATTCCATGCAGGTGGATCTGGATGCACTGGTAGCGCACAGCCAGAAGGATGCTGAGAATGAGGGTGAAATATCTACAAGTATTTTCAATACCGCCGGGAGAATGAATATTGCGACTGTGTTGATTGTCCTTGTAGTTATCGGTTTGGTTAATATGGTGATCCGCAGAACGATCATCAATCCGCTGAAGAGGGTAACTTCGCAGCTGCAGCAGATCTCAAGCGGGGATCTGACGGCGGAAGAGACGCTGATCCGCAACAAGGACGAGATTGGCCTGCTGGCCAAGACGGTGAATGAAACGAACCGCACGCTGCTGGAAATGGTCAGCCGGATCAGAGATGTATCAAGGATCATTGGGGAGCAGGGCGATGTGTTAATGCATACCATTGCCGATACGAAGGAAGGCAGCAGCCAGATCGCACTGACGATGGAAGAGCTGGCCACAGCGTCCGGAAGCCAGGCCGAAGCAGCGGTGGATGCCTCCAAGGCGGTGGAGGAGCTAAATACGTTAATTGAGAATTTTGCCGGCAGAGGTACGGATCTCTCCAATCATTCAGAGCAGGTACGGCAAAAGGGTGAAAAGGGCCGGGCGCTCATGGAAAGCTCCGTGGCGCAGATGAACGAGATTGCCGATGCTGTCTCGCAGTCTATGGACACCGTAGAAGAGCTGAACCGCAAGAATGAAGGAATCTTCCATCTGGTGGGGGCCATCCGAAGCATCTCAGAGCAGACTCATCTGCTGGCGATCAATGCCGCTATTGAAGCCGCACGGGCCGGTGACAGCGGACGCGGCTTCGCTGTTGTCGCACAGGAAGTACGGAAGCTGTCAGAGGATGTGCAGCAGACGGTCTCGGAGATTACAGAGATTACACAGGGAATCCAGCTTGACTCCAGAACCATGGTAGAGCAGCTGCGCGGCGGGGTAGCCAAGACGGAGCAAGGCAGCCGGCAGATTGTCGAGACCGGTGATGCCCTGGCTGAGATCAACGGCTCGGTCCGCATGATGGCGGTGACAATCGACGAGATGGGCCAGGACCTGCAGCAAATGACCGGTGCCAGCGAGACCATGAACGAGTTCAGCCAGCATATCTCGGCACTCTCCCAGCAATCGGCGGCAGGTGTCGAGGAGACCTCCGCTTCTGCGCATGAGCAGCTCAGCTCAACCACCGCTGTGGCTAACGGCATCGCGGAGCTGAAGCTGCTGCTTACGGAGCTCCGGGAGTCGGTGACCCGCTTTAAGGTGTGAGGGGGATAGATTGGACTAAAAGCTTCTCAATGGCGATGCCGCCCGTAACTGCGGTGATATTTGGACTTACGGCCGCTGTTGTTCCCGGATTTCTTGGATTGAACCGCAGTAGCGGTTGAAATCCGGGAACAAAGGCGGACGCTGCCGCTCCTACAGTTCCAAATATCCCCTCCGTTACTCTCATCTAATTGTGGTTACTTCAAGTTCAATCTATTTAGTGATGGAAGTATAACAAGAGCCTCTGCTTAGTTCAGCAGAGGCTCTTTATTATGCGTAAATTCGTGAATTAGTGAATTACTGAATGAACTGAATTGCTGAAATTAGTTAAAAGAGTTTAACGAGCTGAGCATGTATGCGACATGTGGGTGATGCTGATGGCCCCCTAATACTGGCGGCTATAATCCACCAAATTGCGCGAAGGCTTACCGGTATCCAGGTAGGCCTTCATGTTCTCCACGAAGATATCGACTACCCGGCCGGCATAGCGGTCGGTTACCCCGGCACAGTGAGGGGTGATGATGACCTGCTCCATGTCCCATAGCGGGTGGTCCTCCGGCAGCGGCTCGTTCTCGAAGACATCAAGGCCCGCTCCGGCCAGCTGCCCGCTATTCAGTGCAGCGATCAGGTCGTCCGTATGAGTGGTCACGCCGCGGCCAATATTAATATAGTATGCTCCCCGCTTGCAGGCAGAGAAGATTTCAGCATTGAACAGTCCGCGGGTTTCGTCGGTGAGCGGCAGCGTGTTAACCACGAAGTCCGCTTCGCGGACGGAGTCCTTCAGTTCCCCGGTGGTGAAGATCTGGTCAAAGTTCTCCACCGGCCGGCCGGAGCGGCTGACACCGATTGTCTTCATCCGGAAGGCCTGGGCGATTCTGGCGGTCTCGCTGCCGATCGCTCCAGTTCCGGCGATGACGATCGTCTTGCCGGTCAGCTCACTCTCCTGCCCGTCCGAGTGCCAGCGGCGGTTCTGCTGGTTACGGATGGCCGTGTGCATGTTACGTGTGAACATCAGCATGAAGCTGAGGATGACGGCAGTAATCGGTTCCGCATGCACGCCGCTGGCATTCGTCAGTTGAATTTCGCGTTCCTTCAGGGCTTCCAGCGGAAGCTTCTCTACCCCGGCGGACCAGGCTTGTACCCAGCGGAGCGGTGAGCCCTGTCGCAGCACGGTGTCCCGGATGCCTTTGCCCCAGCCGATAATAATCTCTGCGCCGGAGAGCAGCTCCAGATCAGGGTTCCTGGAATCTCCCAGGGTAAGGGTGTACTCTGGTGCAGCGGCGCGGATCTGCTCCTGCTGAGCAGAGGATAGCTGCTGCATACAAACGATGGATTTAGTCATGATGGTTCCCTCCTGTTCTACATTTCAGTAGAGAAATGGACGATAAGTATAGATAAGCATAACAAATCTGTTTGGAAAGGTGAAATTCGCATGAGCCATTTGGACCCGGAGCAAGAAGTGGAGCGCCTGTTCGTTGCCGTGCCGCTGCCTGATACGCTGCTTGAATATCTGAAGAATGAGTCTGCCCATGTGTCCTCCGGACTTAAATTTGCGAGATGGACACATTTTAAAGATTTCCATATTACGCTTCAATTTCTTGGAGATACTGCCAGGGAATATATCCCATCTCTCTATGAGGCATTATGGAAGGTTGCGCGCTCAAGTAAAGGCTTTCAATTGAAGCTCGGTGAATGGGGCACCTTCGGTCTTCCAGACTCGCCAAGAGTGCTCTGGGCGGGGGTTTCCGGCGAATTGGAGCCGCTGAAGGAGCTGCAGCAAAAGGTGGTTTCAGCGACACTTCCCTTAGGGTATACTCCAGAGATGCGAACGTACAATCCCCATTTGACTGTGGCCCGCAAATATCGCGGAGAAGATCCGTTTACGCTGGAGCGGCTGGAAAATTTAAGAATGGAGAAGCATCCTTCGGACCAATTACTTCCAGACATAGGCTGGACGGTAGATGCTTTTGTGGTGTATGCTACCAGGATGCATGCCATTCCTATGTATGAAATGACTGAAAAATTTACATTTTTCTAAATACAAAATCGACAAGAAAGTTTTCAAAGCTTCCATTTTCGGTTACATACAATAGGAATGTGCCGTAAAATAGGAGGTAAAACATGTTGATTTTCAAACAGAGCCGCTATATTGCGCTGCTGGTTGGTGTAATCCTAGTGTCTTTCTCAGCGATAAGTTTGATGAACCCCGAAGGAACTGCTGCTACCGGGGAGAATGTAATAGAAATGGGTAAGCTGAAGTCTGCAAGCTATCAACCGGTAGAGCAGCTTATTCCGCAAGCCGCATCCGTCCTGCACAGGACAAGCCATTCAGCCGAAAATAGTACACCCATGCTCTACACCACAGCTGCCAAGCCGGTCCATACCTGGACCCGTACGGTGAGTGCAGGATGGTTAAGTCCCGAGAAGCTGCAGCACAAGAGTGCGGATAAGCCTGCTTCCATTATGACTAAGCCTAAGGTAACTGTGGTGAAAGCATCGCCGCCAGTGGCGCAAGCGCTGAGGATCGCGGCAACGGGGACGAAGAGTGTGAAACCAAGCAAGGCTGTAACTCAGCAACATCCCCCCGCAACATTGTTCTTCTCCCGGACCAAGCTACTACCCAAGGAGCAGCAAGCTGAAGCTACCTGGAGCTACGCCGTATCCGGAGAAGACCTGCATCTGCTGCAAAAAATCGTCATGGCAGAGGCAGAAGGCGAACCGTACAAGGGCAAGGTGGCAGTTGCCAACGTTGTTCTAAACCGGCTGCGGTCAGCCAATTTTCCCGACACTATCAGAGAAGTTATCTATCAGAAAAGGCAGTTCAGTCCTGTGGCTAACGGGCGTCTTAAACGCGTGAAGCCCAATGCGGACAGTATTAAGGCTGTGAACGCAGCGCTTATGGGGGTCAAAGAAGTTACGGATGACACCTATTTTTTCCTGTCGCTGACCCTGGCACAGGATCTGACCGTGCATCATTCACGGACACTCGCCAAGACCATTGGCAATCATACCTTTTATAAATAAAAGACCCGCTAGACTTCAGACGCTATACGTCTATTCTAAAATATAAGAATTTATATGTTGCACACGACAAATTATCGTTCTATTTCTCGCTGAAACAGTACCGTCCTGAAAAGGATGGCAAAGCCGTTTCCACTTGTTACGGCCATATGTAATGCAAAGAAGAACCTCCAACCCGCAGGATCTATGGGCTGGAGGTTCTTTGCGTTAGGGAATCAGGATAAAGGCTTAGGGTGTGACATAGACGGCTTCTTCGTTCCGGACCTTGGGCGGAGGGGCGCTCCACGCCTCGGAGAAGACGGTTTCCGCAGCTGGCTTGCCCAGCATCTTAAGAATGGTGGCGGCGCAGTGCTGCGGCTGCTGGAGGTCCGGAGAGCTTTTGCGCTTCTGCGGTCCTCCGAATCCGGCATATTCGCTTAGGAGCATGGAGAACCATTTGTCCACGACGCCTGGATTAAGCATCTCGGCCAGCCCCAGCTCGACGAAATACTGGCTGTTCTTCTCTTCCTGGCCGGGGATGGCGTTATAGAATAGCATCGGAATACCTTTGGCCTGGCCTTCGGTGCAGGTCATTCCGCCAGGCTTGGTGATCAGCAGATCCGAGGCATCCATCAGCTTGTTGATCTCACTGCTGTACCCGAGAATCCTTACGTTGGGATGGTTCAGCAGGGGGTTGGCCTTCATTTTGGCTATAGCCTTGTCGTTGCTGCCCATACAGAAGATAAGCTGGATGTCATTGATCCGGGCAGTGAGCGAGTTCATAATATCCTTGCCGAACATCAGGCCCCAGCCGCCGCCCATAATCAGCGCAGTCGGGATGTCGGCGAGCCCGAGCTCTTTGCGCAGCTTAGTCTTGCCTTGGGACTCCCAGAATTTCGGATGCACGGGAATCCCGGTCACCGTCACCAGATCGGAGGGTACGCCGCGTCCCGTAAGAATGGATTTGACCCTTGAAGTCGATACCAGATATCGGTTGGCTTCCGCATTCACCCAGCTGCCGTGGGCATCATAATCTGTAATCAGCGTATAGAACGGCACATCAAGACCCTGGCGCTTCAGTCTGGAGATGACCGCAGCAGGAATCGGATGTGTGCAGATAATCAGATCCGGCCGCAGCTGCTCAATGACCTGAGAGGCATGGGTATAAAAAATCCGGTGAAGGGCCAGCTTGGTCAACCGGTTCAGTGATTTATGATATTGGGTCTTATACATCATGCCGACCAGCTTCGGCTGGCTGCTGACAGTTTTGCGGTAAGCGGAAAGAATCCAAGGAGCGACCGTAGGATTCAGGAATTTTCCGAGCTCGAAGACCCGGCACTGAACATCAGGGTTCAGCAGTCGTATTCCTTCAGCCAGAGCATAGGCTGCCCCTGTATGGCCCGTGCCGAAGCCTTCCGAAAACAGCAGTACTCTTTTCTTTCGCATAAGTTCACCTGCAACTTTCCTTTATAGGTAGGTTTATTAGATAGCTTCATAAGTCTGTCTGCGGTTACTCGTGTACATGCTTCTCCTAATATTATACTAGGGATTTTGCTTCTTTTCTCACATTATACAAATAAGACGTAAATAGAAAGTTAAAACACTGCAATAAAATAAAAAAAATTAGCAAAAGTATTGCAAAGACATAGGCAAAGTGATAAAGTTGGTCTTGACCGAGTGACCGGATTAGTAAATTGGTCAGAACGGGAGTTATAGACGATCCTTCAGGAAAGGGAGTGTATGAATGGCTGTGGTAGATCGAAGGCAGCAGGTGCTTCAGGCGGCGACGAAGTCTTTTTCATTATTCGGGTATAAGGCAACAACGATGGACCAGGTCGCCAAGATTGCCAATGTCGGCAAAGGGACGATTTACACCTTTTTTACGAACAAGGAACAGTTATTTGATGAAATCCTGCGTGATGTTATCCTCGAGATGAAAATGATCGCTGAGCGGGAGATTAGGCGTGATAAGCCGTTTTTTGATAATCTGCACCGTGTGCTGGATGCCCTGCTGGAATTTCGAAGCGAACATGAGCTATTCATCAAGCTGTCCCAGGAGAGTCTGGACTTCGGAACGCCGCAGGCTGGTGAAGGACTCGACAAGATCGAGAGTGTGGTGCTTGAATATCTGGAACGGGAGGTGGAGCAGGCCATTCGTCAAGGGGAAATCAAACCCTGCGATCCCCAGATTGTGTCGGTGGTAATGTTCAGGTTATATATCGCGCTTACTGCTGAACTGAGCAAGGTACATGTGCCGTTGACCAAAGAACAGATCAAGCATTATTTTCATCTGTTTTTGGCAGAGGGGCTGTCACAGTAGAAGTTAAGTTAAGTCCGGTATAGGGATGGCGTCTCGCATTGCTGCGCTTTCCCTGATTGGGATTGATGGGATGAGGCGGATGGTACTGAACAGGATAAACCCATTTTTTTTGCCTTTGATTGACCGAATGGGGAAAACAGTCATTTGGTGTTACTGTAACATTCACGAAACTATCATTTCAAAGCAAGTCCACGTATTTTCAAGAGAGAGCATATGATCATAAGGAGAGAACCAGAATGAAATCTTTATCCGTGTTTATGAAGGATCTTGGCGCGGTATTCAAGAATCCCAAGATGCGTATTTCCATGTTCGCCATTCTATTTATTCCTGTTCTGTACAGCGGATTGTTCCTGAAGGCATTCTGGGACCCTTACGGTAAAATGAACGAGCTTCCGGTAGCGGTTGTCAACCAGGATAAGGGTGCTGATTATGAAGGCACCAAGCTTACCGCCGGAGCAGATCTGGTCACGGAGCTGAAGAAGACGGACGGGTTCAAGTGGAATTTCGTCAGCCGGGAGCAGGCGGAAGCCGGACTTGAAGATAATACCTATTATATGGCGATTGTGGTTCCGGAAGACTTCTCGGCTAAGGCAACTACACTGCTGGATGCAGATCCGCAGCCGGCCAAGATCATCTACGAGCCGAATGAAGGCTACAACTTCCTGGCAGGCCAGATTGGCGGCACGGCAGTGAAGGATATTAAGAGCAAGGTATCCGCCAAGATTACGGAAGCTTATACCAGTTCTGTATTTGATAAAATCACCAAAATCGCAAACGGTCTGGGCGAAGCCGGAGACGGTGCAACCAAGATTGCAGACGGCGCCACCAAGCTGGATGATGGCGCTCTGAAGCTGAAGGACAATCTGGTTGTCCTGACCGAAGGCACCGGCAAGCTGCTGGATGGTGTAGCGCCGCTTACCCAGGGCGTGAGTGATCTCAATAACGGAGCAGCCGCACTCAAAACCGGCACCAGCACGCTGGCCGGAGGTCTGCAGCAGTTATCCGCAGCGCATAAGCAGCTGCAGGATGGTGTGACGCAGTCGGCAGCGGGCAGCAAGCAGCTGAATGCCGGGCTGCAGAAGACGGCAGCCGGAGCGGCTTCGCTGCAGGCCGGAACACAGTCGGCTGTAACCGGCACCGAGAAGCTGCAGACAGGTACGAAGGCTGTGGTGGACGGCAGCGCGAAGCTAGCGGCCGGATTAAGCTCCTCCGCCGAGGGAAGTGCGAAGCTTGAAGCCGGACTTACGGCTTCGAAGGACGGCAGTGCCAAGACAGCAGCCGGAGCCAAGGCTGTAGCTGACGGTCTGCAGACGCTGGCGAAGTCGAATCCTCAGCTGGCAGCAAGCCCTGAGGTGCAGAAGCTGCTGGCGGCAAGCGCAGCAGTAGCTGCGGGCACGGCGCAGCTGGACCAGGGCCAACAGCAGCTCCTGAACGGAGCTGCAGCCTTGAACAGCGGCCAGGAGCAGCTGCTGCAGGGAGCAAATCAGCTGCACAGCGGTTCACAGCAGCTGGATGCAGGTGTAGGCCAGCTGCATGATGGAGCGCAGAAGCTCTACGCAGGCAGTTCGCAACTGCTGGATGGCCAGAATCAGCTGGCAGCCGGAGCAGCCGCACTGGAGAACGGCGGCGCGAAGCTGACCGCAGGCATGAAGCAGTTCGGCGCGAAGCTGGACGAAGCTGCAGCGGGCGGCGTGAAGCTGGCAGACGGCGGCAAAGCGCTGGAAGCCGGCACCGCGAAGCTGCTGGCTGGAGCAGGCAAGCTTGGTAGCGGCCTTAGCTCGGTAGCCGATGGCTCGAAGAAGCTGAGTGACGGAGCAGGGCAGCTGAAGGATGGCCTCGATGAGCTGAAGACAGGCTCCGGTGAGCTGGCAAGCAAGCTGGGCGATGCGGCTTCACAGACCAAATCGGTGAACAAGACCGATGGGCTGGTATCGATGTTCGCCCAGCCGGTAAAGATCGAAGAAGTGAAGGTTAACAAGGTGCCTAACTACGGTACAGGATTTGCTCCTTACTTCCTGTCCCTCGGATTATTCGTAGGTGCTCTGATCTGTACGATTGTTATCCCTATGCGTGATTCCGAAGTCATTGGAGCCAGCCGATTCAACCGGTTCATGAGCCGTACCCTTACGTTCTCCATGATGAGTGTGCTTCAGGCTCTGCTGGCTGTCCTGATTGTATTGTATGGTCTGGGACTTGAAGTACAGAATGTACCCTTGTTCTACGCCTTCTCGTTCATTACCAGCCTGGCCTTCATGTGGATGATTCAAGCGATTGTTACTTGGATGGATCAGCCTGGCCGCTTCGTAGTCATTCTGATTCTGATCTTCCAGTTGACTACAAGCGCAGGAACCTTCCCGCTGGAGCTGATTCCTAACTGGATGAAGTTCTTCAATCCGCTGCTGCCGATGACTTACAGTGTCAAAGGCTTCAAGGCAGTGATTTCTACTGGGGACTTCGGCTCCATGTGGGCTGATGCAGGAACACTTGGTGCTTATGGAATAATATTCCTGGCTTTAACCTTCACCTACTTCATGACCCGTGACCGCGGCAATGAAGCTGTGCTGAAAAGTGAACAAGTTTTGACTGTATAAAGCAGCAATATTCTTTGTGAATCATACGAACCAAAAGCGCCCTCTTAGAGGGCGCTTTTGGTTTATTCATAAATATAAATAGCTAAAGGAAGTGCCGTTTTCTGTGCAGAAAAATGATTGAAACGCTTTCAGTGCATAAGCGCTTATTCGTCATTTATGCATAATTATACATTCGACAGTTTTTTTACGCTTTTATTCGCTAAAGCTGCAATGCAAAAGCAAATGTTAATCAAGCTCATAAAAAAGTTTAAATTGCGCTCATGTCAGCTCGATGATAAAATAATAACACCAATTCTGCCTGAATAATTATTAAGATTTTCCGCTGAAAAATTTTCCTGGAATTCCGTCTACTTTATAATAGAGAGGTTGCATGTGATGAGACACACTGAACTGCCCGGCAAACAGGGCCTTTATGATCCCCAGTTCGAAAAAGACGCTTGCGGTATGGGATTTGTCGCGCATATTAAAGGCAAGCCGTCCCATGATATTGTCAGCAATGCGCTGACTATGCTTTTCAATATGGAGCATCGGGGAGGACAGGGAAGCGAGCCGAACTCTGGAGACGGAGCCGGCATTATGCTGCAGATTCCCCACCGTTTCTTTGCCGGTGAAGCCGCGAAGCTGGGCTTTGAGCTTCCGGAGCCGGGCCATTATGGCGTGGGCATGATCTTTCTGTCTCATAACGAGGAGATCCGGGCCCGCCATGAGGCGCTCCTGAGCGAGATTATTGCGGAAGAGGGTCAGCAGGTACTCGGTTACCGTGATGTTCCGACCTTTGACGAAATGCTCGGCAAGACAGCCAAGGCTGCAAAGCCATATGTACGCCAGGTATTTATCGGCCGCTCGGAGGGAATCAAGGATGATCTGTCCTTCGAACGCAAGCTGTATGTGATCCGCAAACGGGCAGAGCTGGCAATCCGCTACGGCGGGGCAGAAGAGGGCGAATCCTTCTATGTGCCGAGTCTTTCCTGCAAGAAGATCGTATACAAAGGTATGCTCACTACCGTACAGGTAGGACAATTCTATCTGGACCTCCAGGAAGAGACGCTGGAATCAGCGATTGCCCTGGTCCACTCCCGCTTCAGCACCAACACCTTCCCGAGCTGGGAACGTGCCCACCCTTACCGCTTCATGATTCACAACGGTGAAATTAACACCCTTCGCGGCAATGTGAACTGGATGCATGCGCGCCAGTCATTGTTCAAGAGCGAGAAGTTCGGAGAAGACATCAGCAAGGTTAAGCCGGTGGTGAATCCGGACGGCTCCGATACAGCCATGTTCGATAATACCTTTGAATTCCTCTACCTGAGCGGACGCTCCCTGCCCCATGTGGCGATGATGATGGTACCTGAGCCTTGGAGCAATCATGACAGCATGGACGAGAAGAAGAAAGCCTTCTATGAATACCACAGCACCCTGATGGAACCGTGGGACGGACCTGCCGCAATGGGCTTCACCGACGGTGTGCAAATCGGGGCCGTCCTCGACCGTAACGGCTTGCGCCCTGCGCGTTACTACGTCACCAAAGATGATCTGATTATTCTCTCTTCTGAAGCGGGTGTCCTCGACATTCCGGCAGAAGATGTTCTATACAAAGACCGGTTGAGACCGGGCCGCATGCTGCTCGTGGATACGAAGCAGGGCCGGATTATCTCGGACGAAGAGGTAAAAGCCGAAATCGCCTCCGAGCAGCCTTATCAAGAGTGGCTGGATGAGCATCTGATCGGCCTCGATCAGCTCCCGGATGCACCGGAGCTTCCGAATCCGAAGCATGATAATGTGCAGCAGCTGCAGCAGTCCTTCGGCTATACCTTCGAGGATCTGCGCAAGGTGCTGGAGCCCATGGCCTCCACAGGCGCCGAAGCTGTCGGCTCCATGGGATACGATTCACCGCTGGCCGTGTTATCAGACCGTCCGCAGCGCCTGTACAATTACTTCAAGCAGATGTTCGCTCAGGTCACTAACCCGCCGATTGACGCCATCCGTGAAGAGCTGGTAACGTCCACAGCGACTACGATCGGACCTGAACGCAACCTGCTGAAGGCAGAACCGGAGAGCTGCCGGCAGATCTCGCTGGATTCTCCGATTCTCTCGAACGAGGATTTCGCCAAAATCCGTCATGTCCGCCGTGCGGGCTTCAAATCGATGTCCATTCCGATTCTCTTCCCGGCAGAGCTGGGAGCAGAGGGCCTCAGAATTGCGCTTGACCGGATGAATGAGGCGGCAGACCGGGTTATGGGCAAGGGCCATAATATTCTTATTCTGTCTGACCGGGGTGTAGACCGCGAGAATGCGGCAATTCCGGCGCTTCTGGCAGTCTCCAGCCTGCATCACCATCTGATCCGCTCGGGAACCCGCACCAAGGTCAGCATTCTGCTGGAATCCGGCGAACCGCGTGAAGTTCATCATTATGCGCTTCTGCTGGGTTATGGTGTAAGTGCGGTCAATCCTTACCTGGCCTTCGAGAGTCTGGATGACATGATCACCCAAGGCCTGCTCCGCGGAATCTCGCATGAGAAGGCTGTGAAGAACTATATCAAGGCAGCTACGAAAAGCGTGGTCAAAATTCTGTCCAAAATGGGAATCTCCACGATTCAATCCTATCGCGGGGCACAGATTTTTGAAGCGGTCGGGCTGAATTCCGAGTTCGTAGACCGTTACTTCACTTGGACACCTTCGCGTATCGGCGGAATTGGCCTGGAGGAAGTGGCGCAAGAAGCGCTTGCCAGCCATAACCGTGCCTTCACCGACAAAGACGGCAACGATATGGTGCTGGATTCCGGTGGTGAATACCAGTGGCGCAGTGACGGGGAAGAGCATCTGTTCAACCCGCAGACGATTCATCTGCTTCAGCACTCTGTGCGCAGCGGTGATTATGAGATGTACAAGAAGTATGCGGCGCTCGTTCAGGGCGAAAGCGAGAAGCACCAGACGCTGCGCTCGATGCTGCAGTTCAAGAGCGTAGGTGCTCCGGTATCGCTGGATGAGGTAGAATCGGCTGAATCGATCATGAAACGGTTCAAGACTGGTGCCATGTCCTTCGGCTCGATCAGCAAGGAAGCACATGAGACGCTGGCCATTGCTATGAACCGTATCGGCGGCAAGAGCAACACCGGTGAAGGCGGGGAGGATCCGGCGCGCTTCCTTACAGACGCTAACGGCGATTCCCGCCGCAGTGCGATCAAGCAGGTCGCTTCGGGACGGTTCGGCGTTACCTCGAACTATCTGGTGAATGCCGACGAGATTCAGATCAAGATGGCGCAGGGCGCGAAGCCGGGTGAAGGCGGACAGCTTCCGGGCCGCAAGGTATACCCTTGGGTTGCGGAGGTCCGCGGTTCAACGGCAGGCGTGGGACTGATCTCGCCGCCGCCGCATCATGATATCTATTCCATTGAGGATCTGGCTGAACTGATCTATGATCTGAAGAATGCCAATCCGCGTGCCAATATTAACGTAAAGCTCGTCTCTGAGGTTGGCGTAGGTACCATCGCTGCAGGTGTGGCGAAGGGCCGTGCTGATATTATCCTGATTAGCGGTTACGATGGCGGTACCGGCGCTTCGCCAATGAACTCCATCCGTCATGCCGGACTGCCTTGGGAGCTGGGCCTGGCGGAGACCCACCAGACGCTGATGCTGAACAATCTGCGCGACCGTGTCGTGCTGGAGACCGACGGCAAGATGCTCAGCGGGCGCGATCTCGCGGTTGCCGTTCTGCTGGGTGCTGAAGAATACGGCTTCGCTACTGCACCGCTGGTAGCCGTAGGCTGTATCATGATGCGTGTATGCCAGATGGATACCTGTCCGGTGGGCGTAGCTACGCAGAACCCTGAGCTTCGAAAGAACTTCATGGGTGATCCGCAGCATGTGGTGAACTTCATGACCTTCGTGGCACAGGACCTGCGCGAGATTATGGCAGAGCTGGGCTTCCGGACGATTGAAGAGATGGTCGGCCGTACCGATTGCCTGGATGCGGTTAAGGCATCTACACACTGGAAGAAGAAGGGCGTCGATCTGAGCAGCCTGCTGCACATTCCGGCTATGCCGGAAGGAAGCACACGCTTCCGCAGCAAGTTCCAGAACCACGGTCTGGAAGAGACCCTGGATATGACCCATCTGCTGGATATTGCTGCACCGGCGCTGGAATCCGGCACGGCAGTGGAAGCTTCCCTGCCGATCACGAACGTGAACCGTGCCGTGGGTACGATTCTCGGCAGTGAGCTGACGCGCAAATACGGCGCAGCCGGATTGCCGGACGATACAATCCGGCTGCACTTTACCGGATCGGCGGGACAGAGTCTGGGTGCCTTCGTACCGAAGGGCATCACTATTACCGTTGAAGGCGACTCGAATGACTATGTCGGCAAAGGACTGTCCGGAGGCAAGCTGATTATCCGTCCTTCGCGCAAGGCTACTTTCGCGGCGGAAGATAATATCATCATCGGAAATACGGCGCTGTACGGAGCGACCGGTGGCGAAGCATACGTGAGCGGTATTGCCGGTGAACGGTTCGCTGTCCGCAACTCCGGTGCCAATGTAGTTGTTGAAGGTGTGGGTGACCACGGCTGCGAATACATGACCGGCGGCCGTGTCGTTGTACTGGGTACAACGGGCCGTAACTTTGCAGCAGGGATGTCGGGCGGTATCGCTTATGTATACGATCCTGACAATACCTTCATCAAACGCTGTAACCTGGAGATGGTACTGCTGGAGCGTGTAGAGGAAGCGGACGAAATCGCCGAGCTGCATGCCATGATCAGCCGCCATACCCAGCATACAGACAGTAATGCGGGCCGGGCAATTCTGGATTCATGGGATGAGGCCCTGCCGAGATTTGCCCGTGTCATTCCGAAGGATTACAAACGGATGCTGGAGCAGATCCGCAAGGTGGAGAGCAGCGGTTTGACCGGTGAAGCTGCACTGATGGCTGCTTTTGAAGCGAATATGCGTGAGCTTGCGCGTGTTGGCGGTTAAGGTTTTACATCACTAATTAAAAGGCCATGTCTTTCCATTATGGAAGGGTGTGGCCTTTTTTTTGCTTTTAGGAAATTTTGATTTTCTTATGATGTGGATAAGGTGTGCATAGATTTGGTGATACAACGGCACATGGATCAATGTATGCGAAAAACCGAATACGATGTGCTGCCACGAGGGGAAGTGGCTAAATGTATGCAGAAAATCGAATACAATCGGTGCTGATGCGATGAGGGAGGGGCTCCATGCTCCGCAGCCCGTAACATTGTAGAGAAATCCTGCAAGAAATGCAGCAATACTGCCCCATAGAAGCGCCAGATGCTGAAATCCTGCATGAAATGCAACAAAGCCGACGCTAACTTGCTCTAATCACCAGAATTCCTGCAAATGATGCAACAATGTACCGCAGCCAGTAACATTTGTAGAGGAATCCTGCAAAATGTGCAACAATGCGCCTTCATGCAAGCGGTCAGTGAGAGAAAACGCTCAGGATGGGCAAGAGATAGGGAGAGCACCGCCAGGAAAGGAAGGAACCCTTTAGAACGTATGCGAAAACCGACTACAATGGTGTGGTCAAAAGGCATATGGGCTGGATGTATGTCACCAGATGGCGATGAGGCATCAGCATCCTTCACCCGTTAGGGTGATTTTGTGCCAAGTCGTTTCCACTTGCTTTCTATCCTTTCCCTGCATATCTTCCCTAATTTCAGGGAAAAGGGAAGGTGTGGTAAAATATATAAATGGTTGAAACAGGTTTTGGATTTAACAATAAAGTGTAAGTAACGGAGGTCCAAACATTACCCGCAGTTACGATGGACACTTTAATTTTAATCTATACCCTTTTCACACCAAACCTACGAAAGGAAGTGAAGTTATGCCGAATACGGCAGAAGTGGTGAAGCCCGTAGCCAGCCTGATGGGGGTCACCAAAAAGATCGGCTCCAAAACGCTGATCAGCGACTTGACACTCGACATTCCACCCGGGCAAATCTTCGGATTCCTCGGGCCGAACGGAGCCGGTAAAACCACTACCATCCGTATGATGGTAGGACTTATCTCCATTAGCCGCGGGGATATCCTGATCTGCGGACGAAGCATCAAAGATCATTTTGAAGAGGCCATAGCCAATGTGGGGGCCATCGTAGAGAATCCTGAAATGTACAAGTTCCTAACCGGATACCAGAATCTTCGCCAGTACGCCCGCATGGTGCCTGGCGTGACCAAAGAGCGCATCAATGAAGTAGTGGAGCTGGTCGGCCTCAGCCAGCGGATCGATGACCGGGTCAAGACCTATTCCTTAGGGATGCGCCAGCGGCTGGGGGTGGCCCAGGCTCTGCTGCACCGGCCGAAGCTGCTGATTCTCGATGAGCCGACCAACGGACTGGACCCGCAGGGTATCCGCGAGCTGCGTGATTATCTGCGCAAGCTGTGTCAGACTGAGGGGACAACCGTGTTTGTCTCCAGTCACCTGCTGTCCGAGATGGAGCTGATGTGCGATAGTGTGGCGATTATTCAGAACGGCCGCCTGATCGATGTGAAGCAGCTTAAGACGGTCGGGGATGCAGCGGTACCGGTAAGCCAGACCTTCTTCGAGGTAGATAACCCTGAGGCTGCACTGGCGCAGATCGGCCAAGGCGTGATTATGGAAGGCGGAATAGCGGTAGAGGCGGTTCGGGAGGAGATTGCCGAGCTGAATGCCAAGCTGGTAGCTGCCGGGATTAAGGTCTACAGCATCAAGGCGCTGTCCCGTTCGCTCGAAGATCAATTCTTGGAAATTACAGGAGGTGAAGGCATTGGGTGAGTTCGCTTCTCTCATACATAATGAGAATATCAAAATATTCAGACGTCTGCGGACATGGATTATGCTGGTTTTGCTGGCACTGATGAGCGCGCTGTTTCCGGCGCTAATTCATTTCACCACGAACGGGAGCAATGTAGTCGGGCTATGGGATAGCTTCCGGACCACCGTAACCATCGCATTTTTCCTGAATACCATCTTCACGGCCTTAGTGGCTGCCGACTCCGTAGCGGGCGAATTCACCTGGGGAACGATTAAGCTGTTGCTGATCCGCCCTTGGAGCCGCTCCAAGATTCTGCTCTCGAAATATATTTCGCTGGTTATCTTCAGCCTTGTCAGCACGGGCGTGCTGATCCTATTCGGCTATGGCTCTGCCTTTATTTTCTCTTCCAGGGCTGCAGGAAATGCAGGGGACATGGTGATGGGCTGGGGGCCAGGGGAATATGTCTTCATGATTATTCTGTGCAGCTACATTGAGTTGTTCCTGACAGCAGCCATTGCCTTCATGATCTCCAGCGTGTTCCGTTCCAGTGGCCTTGCGATTGTACTGTCGCTGTCGATCATGTTCACCAAGGATATCTTTATCGCCATCTTCAACCCCGACCGGTATGAGTGGGCGAACTATCTGATTTTTGCCCATATGAATCTTAGCAATTATGTGGTGTCGGATACCGGTCCCGGAGGAGCGACGCTGGGGTTCGCGATTGCCGTCCTGGCTGTGTATTATGTTGTATTCATGGCGGTATCATGGATTGTGTTCCGTAAAAGGGATGTAGCAGCGTAAGGAGCAAGAGGGGGCTGGTCAAAGTAGCCGTACAGGCTGTGAGCTTACGGCTCATGCACCCTCCAGCTTACTCTGCTTGCCTTCTCTGCGCTTGCCTGCAGTCTTCTTGACAGTGACCGTATGCAGCCCGCCCGCTGTCTCAGGGGCGGGCTGTTCGGTCATGGCCACAGCCCCGTTCAGCAGGCTGCCTTCCGTAATGCTCAGGGAACCGGCGGCAATATTGCCGTGCAGCTGTCCCGTTCCGGTGAGAATCAGCTTCCGCTGGGCGGTTACGTCTCCATAGACCTTGCCGGCGATAATGATCTCCTGCGCCTCAATGCTGGAATGGACAGTGCCTTGCTCACCCACCGTCACAGTACCCTCACATAGAATTTCCCCGCTGAAATTCCCTTCAATCCGCAGGTTCGTATCGCAATGCACTTTCCCTTCAAGCGTGCCGCCATGTCCGATCAGCGAATCGGTTGACTTGGGTGAAGCACCCGGTTGACGTCTGTTCCACATTCCAGCATTCCTCCTTATTCTCTTGAACCTATAATGGCTTAACATAATTGAGCGGATTCACCGGCTTGTTCTGCTTCACGACCTGAAAATGCAGATGGGGGCCCGTGCTGCGCCCGGTGCTGCCCAGCATGCCGATCTGCGCCCCTTTGCCGACCCGCTCACCGGGGGTGACCGTCATCTGGTTCAAATGCATGTACCAGGTCTCCAGTCCATTGTCATGCTTGATTATGATATATTTGCCCCGGGCTCCCATTTGTTCTGCGGAGGTAACCACGCCGCCCAGTGCCGCGTATACTGCATCTCCGATATTTCCTGCAATATCAATCCCGGAATGATAAGCAGAGACCCCTTTGAAGGGATCGGAGCGGTAACCGAAGCTGGAGGTGATGACCTTCGAGCCGGTAGGCCACATCACGGCCCGTGCCAGCCGGGCTTGCTTCTCTTGGGCTTGTTTTGCCTGAAACTCCGCTCTTGTCTTGTGTGCCTTCTCGGCCTGCGTAATCGTGCTTGAGATACTGCCAATCATCTCATCCATTATGCTGTGGATCTCCTCGAAGTCGTCCTTGGTCTCCTCAACCAGCCGCTGCGGATCATTCTCGTAGACGGCGACATATTCACCGCCGACCTGCGGCTTCGCAGGCAAGCTCAGTGCGGTGGCAGCAGCCCTGATCCGGAAGTTGACGGCAGGCGATACGGCGGCAGCGAGAGCTTCCGGCTGTTCCCGGATGAACGGGCCGGCGCTTAACCGGCTGACCTTGCCATAGCTTCCAGCGGCTCCGGTTCCGGCTCTTGTATCAGGCAAGTCCGCCACTACCGGCTGGCTGTTTTTGACAAGAGCTGCGGAGGTTGATGTAGCTGCGCTGTAGGTCTTGGCGCCAACATCTTCAGTGCGGATAGGCGCTTTAGAACCGCTACCGGCAGCAGAAGAGGTGGTCTCCTTGTTGATCAGCGATTGCAGCTGCTCCTCCAGCTCAGTCACACTCTTCAGCTTGTCTTTAATGCTCTCCGCTTCCTCCGAGAGCTCGCTTACCTGGCCGCGCAGCTGCTGTAGCGCCTGATCCTTATCAGCAACCTTCAGCTCCATGCGGATATTGGTCAGCGATAAGGCGGCCGCCTCGGCCTCCAGCTCTGCGATGGACCGGGAGGCATGGATATGCATGGAGGTGACCAGACTGGAAAGGGACAGGGCGGCCGCGGCAGGCAGCGCCAGAGCAAAGGGCTTCGACATCTGCAGCTGCTTCACAGGCCGTCCGGCCTCACGCATAACGAGCAGCGTAATCTTTTTCTGACTTGGCTGACTCTTCATAACGTCTCCTTACTGCGGCCTTGGCAGCCGCTGGGTATGAACTGACTGAAACAATCTGTCGGGATGCAGGGGGCTTATCCGATTCGTCCTACTACTCTATGTATTCCATAACTAAGGTGAACATGACAACGGTTTACTTGAATAAAGAAGGAGAGTTAAGGCAAAACCTGTAGTAAGCGCAGGCTTCTTACGCCGCAGAGTCCTCATGAAAGTTATCAGGCGCAGCCTATGCCCGCATAGATAGTAATAGTTCATTCAGTTGATCAGGAGGCCCGGAATGAGGATATTTGCCGTTATCTTATGTCTTTTTATTGTGCAGCTTGCCATTATTACCGCTTCCGAATTCCGCCGTCCGCAGCGGGCGCTTGCCTGGATATGCATTACCTTCTGCTGCCCGCCGCTCGGTCTGCTGTTCTACTATTTCCTGGGCCGTGATTACTGGCAGAGCCGCAAGCTTGGCAACCAGTGCATCTCCTTGCTGCGGGAAATCCGCATTCATGTTACCGGCAAGATTCATAAGGTCAAGCAGGTGGAGGATACCGGCAATCCCGGATTTGAACACCGCTCCGAGCTGCTGAATCTGTTCTCGGGGCTGGCGGACAGTCCGGTTACAAGCCACAACCGGTGTGAAGTGCTGTCCAGCGCACAGGCAGCGTATAAGTCCATGCTGGAGGTGATGGAAGGTGCGCAGGAGCATATCCACATGGAATTTTATATTTTCCGGGAGGACGGGATCGGCCGGCAGTTCCAGGAGCTGATGGTCCGCAAGGTACGCCAGGGGGTGAGGGTACGCCTGCTGTGCGATGGACTTGGAAGCCATAAACTAAGCCGGGGCTTTGTGAATACACTGAAGACCGCGGGGGTGCAGGTCTATTTTTTCCTGCCTCCGCTGACTGCACTGCCGGACCGCCGGTTCAACTACCGCAATCACCGGAAGATCCTGGTGGTGGACGGACTGACCGGATTTACCGGGGGCATGAATGTAGGCGATGATTACCTGGGCAAAAATCCGAAAATGGGCTTCTGGCGGGATACGCATCTGCGCCTTGAAGGGGATGCCGTCTATCAGCTGCAATATGTGTTTCTCAAGGACTGGCGGCTGGCGTCCGGTGAGATTATCAGCCATCCGCGCTTCTTCCCGGATCACAGCTGTAGCGGAAGGGAGGCTGTACAGATTGTCGCGAGCGGGCCTGATACGGCCATGGATGCCACTCAGGAGATGTATTTCGCTTCTATCTGCGCCGCAAGGCAGCGGATCTGGATGACCTCACCTTATTTCATCCCCGACCCTGCGATAAGCAGGGCACTGAAGAATGCGGTCCTCAGCGGAGTGGATGTGAGGATCATTATCCCCGCGAAGCCGGATAACAAGCTGGTCTATTATGCCACGCTGTCGTATCTGGAGAATCTGCAGGACGCCGGCGTGAAATTTTACCGCTATACCAGAGGGTTCATGCATGCCAAGGTAATGATTATCGACAGCCTGCTGGGCACCGTCGGCAGTGCCAATCTGGACATGCGCAGCTTCTATTCCAACTTCGAACTGACGGCGGTGCTGCTCCGTCCGGAGATTATTGCAGAGCTGGCTGAGGACTTCGACAGAGATCTGGAGCAGAGTGAATTCATTGATCCGACAAAGTTCCGGGAGCGCAGCCGTAATGTCAAACGCATAGAAAGTCTGTGTCAGCTCTTATCTCCGCTATTATGACAGAAAAGATGGCCGAATCATCGATTATCGAAGGTTATATCAATTTACATGCGTTATTTGACTTTCTTTTATGATATAATGGAAATATAAGAAGAACAGGGGAGAAGGCACGACTGTACGTTCGCTTTCGTAAGCTTCTTAGATATACTATTTATAGGGGGAGTTCTATGACTGTAAGCCAACATATCTTTACGAATGAAGAACAGAAGAAGCCGGAGAAGTCTGGAGTGTTCAAGACGGCAAGACTGGCCCAGCGGATTGTGATGATTGTCATCGGAGCGGCCATGATGTCTGTTGCCCTTGAAATTTTTCTTGTTCCCAATAAGTTGATTGATGGCGGAATCACCGGTATTTCCATTATGTTGTCCCATATTTTCAATATACCGCTCGGTATTCTATTGACCCTGCTTAACCTGCCGTTCCTGGTTATCGGGTATAAGCAGATCGGTAAGACATTTGCCTTATCTACTCTATTTGCTGTAATTGTAATGTCCATCGGTACCCAGTTGCTCCATCCTGTTCATCCCATTACGGTTGAGCCGCTGCTCGCAGCAGTATTCGGAGGGGTAATTCTCGGCGTTGGGGTCGGGCTCGTTGTCCGTTACGGCGGATCGCTCGATGGTACGGAGATTGTAGCCATTCTTGTATCCAAGAGGCTTCCGTTCTCTGTAGGGGAAGTCGTTATGTTCTTCAACCTGTTCATCCTGTCCGGCGCAGGCTTTGTGTTCGGCTGGAATAATGCGATGTTCTCGCTCATTGCGTATTACATTGCTTTCAAACTGATCGATATTACACTTGAAGGTCTGGACCAGTCCAAGTCGGTATGGATTATCAGTGATAAATTCCGTGATATCGGCGAAGCTCTGACGGAGCGTCTGGGACGCGGAGTGACTTATCTTGATGGTGAGGGCGGATTCTCCGGCGATAACAAGAAAGTGATTTTTGTTGTCATTACCCGTCTGGAAGAAGCGAAGCTGAAGTCTATCGTAGAAGATTGGGATTCTGACGCGTTCATCGCAATCGGCAATATCCATGATGTTAAGGGCGGCCGCTTCAAGAAAAAAGCAATTCATTAGCATTAGCGTAACCGGTTCAGCCGGAACGCTTCGAAGGAAGGTATATTTACGAACGACAGAGTAACCCATACGGCGGTCCTGACTTGCTGCGCCGTATGCCCATATATAATAATACCTTCCGTCCTGATTCTGGACGCCAGATAAGCCCGCAGCCTGAGAATGGCATTTGCGGGCTTATTGCTGTCCTGAGGGAAGCCTGGCAATAATCGCTTCGACCGGCTGAGGAGGAACCTTGGCTATCAGATCTCCTAACCGGCTGAGCCGATCCTCTATATTCAGCAGGTTGAAATCTGTAGGCTTGACGCCCCGTTCAACCTCCTCCCACAGAAGGGGGGTGGAGACGGTAGCCAGCGGCCGGGCGCGCGGGGTATAAGGGGCAGCGAGTGTTTTGCCGCCGTAATGCTGGAGATAATCGAAGTATATTTTATCCCCGCGATGCTTCTTCAGGCGCTCCAGGGTGAAGAGATCGGGCCGCTTCTCGGTGACATAACGGCCTACGAAGTGCCCGATCCGGCGCAGGTCATCGAAGGTCACCCCCGGCCCCACCGGAACAATGATCTGCACTCCGGTGGCTCCCGAGGTTTTGGGAACCGAGTTCATCCCGAGCGATCTCAGCACTTCCCCTACCACAGCAGCAGCTTCCATAATCCGCGGTTCGACCTCAAGCGAAGGGTCCAGATCAATCATCCATTCGCAGGGCAGTGTACTGCCGGCATAATGGAGGGAGGGATGGAATTCGAGCGCAGCCAGATTGCCCAGCCAGAGCAGCTCCGGCAGACCCTGCAGCACAATGTAGGTGATATTGTCCTGCACCGCCGTGTGGACGTATTCCGGCAACGGCTCTGGGGCGTTCTTCTGATAGAAGGACATCCCGGGAACGCCATGGGGATAGCGGATCACCGTGAGCAGCCGGTCCTTGCAATAGCGCAGCAGGTAGGGCGAGAGGGCCGCCAGCTTTTGCAGATAGATCTGCTTGGTGATGCCCATGTCGGGCCAGAGCGGCTTGCCGGGATTGGTGATGCTGATTTGCTGCCCGTCTATGGTAATGGTTCCTTTAGTGGCCGCTGGCATGGGGTATCCCTCCTTAGGATTGTCTATGTCTGCGTAGTATTTGCCGCACTGCCGGTTTTCAGTCGGGATTCCGGTCCGGGATAAGAGCAGTTCACACTTTTTTGCGCAAAATGTCCCTTTTGGCCCGGGCAGGTGCTTATAAGAGTGTTAGCTATAAGAGAGGAGCGTTTTACGATTTTGGATGAAATGGAACACCTCGTTGTTCAGGTTCAAAACGGCGACGTGGAGCAGTACGGGGGGATCGTTGAGGCTGTTCAGCAGCCGATGTACCGTTATTGCAGCCGCCTGCTCGGCAGCGGGGCAGAGGCGGAGGACGCCGTGCAGGAGATTCTGGTCAAAGCCTATCAAAATATCGGTAAGTATCGCCCGCTGGTCAGCTTCTCTTCATGGCTCTATAAAATCGCTTATCACCATTGCCTGGCGGTTATCCGCCAGCGCCAGCGGCAAGGAAGGCTGCTCATGCTGCTGCGGCCGCAGAAATATGCAGAAAGCCCGGAGCAGCAGATGGACCGCTTTTTGTTCGATGAACCGCTTGCTGTAGCGCTCTCCCGGCTGAAGGCGGAGGAGCGGAACCTGCTGGTGCTGCGGATTTTTGAAGAGCAGAGCTTTGCCGAAATCGCCGTCATTCTGGGCAAGAATCAGGATGCGGTCAAAAAAAGATACCGGCGTACGATTGTTAAGCTCACGGGCCTGCTGCAAGAGCAAAGAGAGGGGGAGGAGCCACAATGGACGAGCACTTCACTGCTGAAGAAAAAAGGATAAGACGAATGGGTGCCGGTGAAGCTCTGGGTAGCATTGATGTTAAGTCATCCGTTATGGAGCGGGTACGGGCAATCCATGCCCAGCAGATTGCGGCACAGGACGATGCGCTGGCTTCACTGGAACAACCGGTGTCCGGAACGGATGCGCAGACACCTGTGATGACCAGGCAGCCAATACCTCCGCTGCGTCCTGCGCTGCAGCGGGGCAGAAGGCTGGCCGCCGGACTCTGCACAGTTGCGCTGCTGGGACTGGCTGGGTTCAGCGTTCTACACCATGTGACGGACCAGGAAACTACAAGGAAGGCGCTACAACCGGACTTTGCGGTCATCCGGCAGACGGAGGGGCAGCCACTGGCCTTAAAGGACAGCAGCGGCAGAGTTGTGGCGCAGGTGAAGAAGGCTGAATCGAAGGTCTACACGCCTTACATTGGCTCTAGCTCGGCCCGGGAACGTTACTTTAAGCTAAAGGAACAATATGAACGGCAGGCGCAAGCCGGCTTACAGCCGGGAGAGACCGCAGCTTATTATGTCAATGACAGTGAATTAATTGCATTGATGAACGGGCTGGGGTATGGAAAACCGCTATTTTTCACCAGCAGAACGGTTACGTATACCAGCTACGCGAAGCTATCAGCCGCCCGGAAGCAAACGGGCAAGTGGAGCTTTGCACTGCCGCCTGAGCGAATAGGCGGGTTACAGTTTGCGGAGGGCCGGCTGTTCGCCAAAACCCCCTCTGCGTTTGAGCCGGAGTATAGGCTGACACTGGAGGCATTGAAGGCCAAAACGGAAGCTGCTCCGGACGGGAATCCGCTGGCTGCAACTTTATGGCCCTTGGAGAATATCGCAAGCGCCGAGGTGATCTATCAGGATGGAAGTAATCAGCTTGCGCTTCAGATATCCTGGGACAATACAGTAACAACCGGCCCGGTTCAAATCATCCTATCCGCCGGCGAAACTGCCGAAATGTGGTCCTATGAAGATAAGGAACTGCTGTATATTTCCGGGGTAGGCGCGGAGAACAACGCGGGTTCAGTAAGCAGACTGTATTGGTATGACAGGGCCCATGGAGTGCTTGCTTGGATGACGGACCCGCCGAACCAGCGGCTGACCCGGGAGCAATGGGAGACCATTGCAGCCGGTATGGTTCAGCAGTGAGGGAACAACAAATGAACCGGAAGGAAGGGATTGAACTATGATTCAATTTAAAAAAGCGGCGGTTGCCACAATCTGCATGTCCATGTTGCTAAGTGCGGCTGGCACTACAGCCGGAGCAAAGGGCACGCTACCCGATAAACTGAAAAATAAAAGCAACGGCATCATGGCTACAGAAACCGCCAAGCCGGCTGCGCCATCCCCGCTGGACGCTTTGCTGTCCAAAGCGAACGAGGCTCCCTTGAAGGCAGGGGAAATCCGGGCTGTGTATGTGAATGACATCAAAATCAATACGCTGGACAGTCTGGATATCAGTTACGTGCCGTTTAGTTATACGTCTGTAAGCAAAGCGGCGCAGAAATTAACGTCAATGGGCGGAGGTGTATTAATGGCTCCAGCTTCGCTCCCGAAAGATTATGTGCTGAAGGAGGCAATCATCAGCCCTGACATTCCTTTTTCCTATGAGGAAGAATATATGCAGCTGAGGGAGAAATTCAAGGGGCAATCCACAGCAGCTGGTAAAAAGGTTATCACCAAAATGCTCCCCTGGAGCGGTCATGTCACCACGTTGACGTATACCCGCAAGGGAGAGGTGCTGAGCCTGCGTGCCGAGCCTGCAAGCAAGCTTCCGGCTGGAGTTACACTGGCCGTATTGCCGGGGGACAAGGATGAGCAGGTGCAGGTTAACGGGCAGGAGATGATGTTCACCTCCTTCGGGTCGCATCACGGCAACCTCAAATCGCAATTGCAGTGGAGCAGTGCGGACGGCAGCAGAGAGTACACATTAACGGATAGCCGGAACACTGTGCAGAGTAAGGCTGAACTGCTGAAACTTGCCGGAAGCCTTACTCCCCAATAGGCAGCTAGAACCCCCTCTGGCTTAAAGAACAAGAATGGGCGGGCAGTTCGACCTGAGCCTGAATCACAGGCTGGCGGAAGGTGCCGGAGGGATTCCATTCCAGAAAATGAAGCTTAAACACCAGCTCAGGCTTAATCCAAACGGAGCCTGAGCTTCGCTGCGGAAGGTCGGCAAACGGCATATGCTCTGTGACAAGTCCCGGAACCCGTCCGGTCAGTGTCCGCCAGTCCTGGACGGTCATTTTGCCTGCTCCGGCATGTCCGATATAATGCAGCCTGCCGGCATCATCATACAGGCCGAACAGAAGCGCATTCACGATGCCGTCCCGGAAGGTGACGCCCCCGGCGACAGCGGTGACATCGGAGATGATCTTGAGCTTCTGCCAGCGCTTGTCCTTGCCGCCCGGCGCATAAGTGCTGTGCATATCCTTACAGACGATCCCCTCCAGACTGCCCTGCCGCGCCGCAGCGAGCAGCTGGGCGGGGTCCGGGTAGCTCGGCACCTGCTGCACATGGGGATGGGGCAGCAGCATCTCCTTCAGCAGCTCCTGCCGCCGGGACAGCGGTTCATCCAGCAGCCAGATACCGTCACAATACAGTATATCAAAAACCATATACAGCACCGGAACCTGCGGCTGCACTGCCCGGATCGCCGCCTCGTTCTTCAGGCTGTCCCGCCGCATGACCTCATGGAAGGAGGGCTTGCCGCCGCTGAGTGCAATGATCTCGCCATCCAGAATGAAGGAGCCGGCCCGGCAATAGCTTCCTGGTTCGGCCAGTTCAGGATACTGGAGTGTGCGGCGGTTGCCCCGGCGGTTAATCAGTTCGGCATGGCTCCCGTCGTAATAGGAGATCATCCGCACGCCGTCCCATTTGATCTGGGCGATCCACTGTTCTCCGCTTGGAAGCACAGAGGCCAGCACAGGCTCAAACGGAGTGACGGGCTGAAGCTGAAGGGAACCGGCTGGCCTCGCAGCAGGCGCAGAAGTCCGTCCCCTAGGCACCGGTGACCTTGCTCTTAGAGCTTCTGCGCTTCGGCTTCGGGGCAATCACCGGAATCGGTCCGGTGGCTTCATCTACAACCGGAGCGGCGGTTGCACCGGTTGAAGTCGCAGCGGCAGTGGCCTTGGCCGGACGTTTCTTCGCACCGGCAGGAGCAGTCCTTGGCTTAGCCCCGCTGCCTCCCTTAGCCGGTCCGGGATCGGAAGGAATATGCTGCACAGCCTCGATACTGGCCTGCAGGGCAGCCATCAGATCGATGACATTGTTCTCCTGGCGGGCCGGAGCAATATGGAACTCTTCGCCTGCGATTTTGTGCGTAATCAGATCAAGCATCCGCTGGCGGTAATCATCCGTATATTTGGCAGGCTCGAACGGAGTGGACAGCTGTGAGATCAGCAGCTTCGCCATATCCAGCTCCTTGTCGTTCACGCTGCCCGGCTCCGGCAGGCCGGGAACCTGCGATACCGGACGGACCTCGTCCGGGTAATAGATCGTCTCAATCGCCAAGCAGTCCGCCAGGACGCGGATGGCGGCCAGACTGCTTTTGGAGCGGATGGAGATCTTGGCAATACCGATCTTCCCGGTCTGACGCATAGCCTCCATCAGCAGACGGTAAGCATTGGCGCCTGCCTGATCGGGCGATAAATAGTAGGTCTTCTGGAAATAAATCGGGTCAATCTCCGTCAAATCCAC
Organism: Paenibacillus sp. FSL R7-0204; assembly: GCF_038002225.1. Classification (NCBI taxonomy): domain Bacteria; kingdom Bacillati; phylum Bacillota; class Bacilli; order Caryophanales; family Paenibacillaceae; genus Paenibacillus; species Paenibacillus sp. FSL R7-0204. The sequence continues at coordinate 6,663,121 of NZ_JBBOCA010000001.1, read as the reverse complement.
GAAATCCAATATGGTGATACTCTTGCTGCTCTCCTCGCTTAGCTGGTCCAGCTCCTCCTTGTCGAACAGGACAAATTTGCCCTTCTCATATTCGTACCCCTTGCCGATCTCCTCCCAGTTGACCTCCTTGTCACAGACAGGACATTTACGTATATAAGACAGCGGACTGCCGCATTCTTTGTGGATGTAGCGCAGCGAGATGTCTTTATCCTCCGTAGCGGAGAACATCTTGACCGGAACATGCACAAGCCCGAAGCTGATGGCTCCTTTCCAAACGGTATGCATGAAATTCGCCTCCTGATGGGATGTATTATGGCTTAGTATGGGGCGCCAAGGCTTTTTCTAGCCGGATGCATTATTTGAGAGTCATGGGAAAAAATAAGGCTGCTCAGCTTGCACAGACCCATAGCGAGAAGAGGAGGCAATATGGACAAGGAGTATTATCACTGGAGCGATGCGTTATCCGAGCAGGATATTCCGGCAGAGGCGGTCAATTGGGACAATATTATTGCCGATCCGGAGGATGCGGAACTGGACGAGGATGCAGGACTGCTGGATGCCGATGCAACCATTGGGGAGCTTCCGGCGGAAGATGAAGAGGAATAGGGAGGCAAGAAGAGAATGGACATAACACGTGCGAAGGATATTTACGCTTCCAAGGATAAAATCGCGGTGCATCTCGATGGTGAGCCGGTTTGGATTGAGCATGTAGATTCGGATAACGGTATGGCAACGGTTCAGGTAGGCTCCCGGCCGACGAATACACAGACTGTTGGTGTTGAGCGGCTGGAGGAGCAGGGGAAGTAGCGGGTCAGCACAATAAGTCCTGGTAGGTATCCAGGTGAAATACTAATTAGAGCAGGCGTTCTCTTGGCGGTGACACCATCGCGGGAGTCTCCTGCTTTTTTTTGGACTACTTTTTTGTGACTGACCGCCAAGACTTGTTATACTCTGGGCCGGGGGGATTGGAAATGAAGTGTACAAGTGCACCGGAATTCGTGGAAAGTGGGCTTGGAGCGGGAATGAGGTGTATAAGTGCACCTGGAATTGTGGAAAGTGGGCGCGGAGCGGGAATGAGGTGTATAAATGCACCTGAAATTGTGGAAAGTGGGCAGCGAGCGGCTTACAGGTACATGAAGCGAGGTGAGGGCGGTGTGTTGTGGACTGTAGTGCTCTTAATGGTATGAATTTCCTCGTTTTGTGGATACAGGCGGACTCAGAGGTACTTAAATAACCTATTTGGCGTAACATTTGGCTCTAAAGTTAAGTTTAGCGTCTTCTGAGTCCGTTAAAAGCTGAAAAACAGTATTTTTGTCCAAATAGCGTCTTCTGAGTCTGCATAACTCTGGTATGTTCTCTTCAGATAAACGACAGCCCGTACCCTCAAGCCAGCGCAAACCACCTCCCTTATTTCGCTATTCATCCGCCATTTCCTTAAGCACCTCCCCACGGCTCCAACGGGCAACTCTCCATAATTATAGCTGACACAGATATTGACGCCGGGAGTGGTGAGCCCCTATATTTGGGAGAAGAATTTTGACGAAAAGAGATGATGGAAGTGCGTCCGATATTGCTGGGTGTGTGCTCGGCGCTGTTTTTTGCGGTGACGTTTGTGCTGAACCGGAGGATGGAGCTTGCGGGAGGAAGCTGGGCGTGGAGCGCCTCGCTGCGGTACTTGTTCACGCTCCCGCTGCTGCTGGCGATTGTGGCCGGAAGAGGGAGGCTGAAGCCGCTGCTGGCTGCGATGAGAGAACGGCCTGGAGCCTGGCTGCTGTGGGGAACTGTCGGGTTCGGCTTGTTCTACGCGCCCATCTGCTTCGCCGCTGCCTATGCACCGGGCTGGCTGACAGCAGGAACGTGGCAGATCACAATTATCTCCGGTTCGCTGCTGGCTCCGTTCTTCGGAGAATGGGTCAGCGGACCGGGAGGACGAGTATACATAAGAGGTAAAATCCCGCTGCGCGGGCTGCTCCTCTCCCTGATTATTCTCGCCGGAGTAGCGCTGCTGCAAGTGGAGCAGGCGCGGCAGCTTGCCCCATCCCAGGTCCTGCTGGGCATTGTCCCGGTCCTTATCGCTTCTTTCGCTTATCCGCTCGGAAACCGTAAGATGATGGAGCTGTGCGGCGGCCAGCTGGATGTATTCCAGCGGATTCTTGGCATGACGCTCGCCAGCCTGCCCTTCTGGCTGGCTGTCGCTCTGTATGGTATGGCAGATACAGGCCTGCCCTCCTCCTCCCAGGTAGTACAATCCGTCATTGTTGCACTCAGTTCGGGAATTGTGGCTACGGTGCTGTTTTTCCGGGCTACCGATCTGGTCCGGGATAGCATGAGCAGTCTGGCAGCCGTGGAAGCGACCCAGTCACTGGAGGTGCTGTTCGCCTTGCTGGGGGAGATGCTCCTGCTGGCCTCGCCGATGCCTTCCTTCCTGTCATGGGCAGGAGTTGCGGTCATTATTGGCGGAATGGTGCTGCATAGCCTGTTCTCCCGGCATCCGGGGGAGCCTGCGGCGGCTCAAGCGGCCTCGACGGACTAACAGCGGCTGTTGCGGTGCAAGTAGCATACCGATATAATTAAGGATATTGTTAACCGTTAGGGGACTTCAAAAAGGTGGTAGTTGCAGCTTTGGACAATAATACACAAACGGTGTTTACATACCGTTCATTCAGCCTTCAGGATACGGAGGCACTTGCCGCCGCTATCGCTGCCGCGTCATCAGCGGGGATGGTTATCGGACTTGACGGGGATCTAGGAGCGGGCAAAACGGCGTTCTCGCAGTGCTATGCGCGCCATTTAGGTGTGGAGGGCATTGTGAATAGTCCTACTTTTACCATTATCAAAGAGTATGAGGGACGTCTGCCGCTGTATCATATGGATGTATACCGGATATCGCTGCAGGAAGCGGACGAGCTGGGACTGGAAGAATATTTCTATGGCCATGGGGTGAGTCTGGTGGAGTGGAGCCGAATCATCACTGATCTGATGCCGCCACGGTATCTCCATATAGAGCTGAAGACCGCCGGCCCGGATGAACGGGAGATAACGGTGACCGGAATCGGAGAGTCTTACGGCGAAGTGTGCCGGATGCTGATCCAGAAGTGGGGTAAAGAAACATGACGAACTCGAATAATGAGCCGCGCAAGCGGTTTTTGGCGCTGGATACATCAACGGCAGTTCTGGGAGTGGCCGTTACCGGCGGCGGGGAGCTGCTGCATGAGATAAATGCTTCCGGGGAGCGTAACCATTCGGTTCATCTGCTGCCTATTATTGAGCAGGCGCTTCAGGCATCTGCCACTACGGCCGATACAATCGGCGGAATTTCGGTCGGTATCGGCCCGGGCTCCTATACCGGAACACGGATCGCCGTGACCGCAGCCAAGACGCTGGCCTGGGCTTGGAACGTTCCGGTTACCGGCGTATCCAGCCTACATGCGCTGGCCTGGGGCGGATACCATGCGGCTTCTGCGCTTGGCACGGCAGGGACAGACTGGATTATTCCGCTGATCGATGCCCGGCGGGGACAGGCGTACACCGCTGTATTCGCAGCGGAAAAGGACAAGCCGCCCCGGCGGCTGGCGCCGGATGCGATCCGGCTGATGGCCGACTGGGTGCAGGAGCTGGCGGTACGGCTGAAGGAAGCCGCAGCTGAGGGCAATCGGCCGGACACACTGTGGTTCGTAGGCGAGACCGCGCTGCACGGAAGTACGGATATGCTGGCTCCGCTGATGGAAGCCGCCAACGTTCAGGCAGTGCCTTATGAGCTGGAAGGACGCTGGACTGGATTTCTGGCGGAAGCGGGTCTCTACGAAGAGAGCGGAGATTTGCATACGCTGATTCCCAATTATACGCAGCTGTCGGAGGCGGAGGCGAATTTGCGCCGCAGCAGCGAAGGGAGCCTGAATACACGATGATCGAACCGGAACGTAGACCAGCTCAGGGGGCTGAGCTTGTTTTTCGCCTGATGCGGCTGGAGGATGTGCCTGAGATTCTTGTGATTGAACGTGAGGCCTTCACCATGCCCTGGACAGAGGAGGCCTTCCGCAACGAGCTGACCCACAATCATTTTGCTAAATATATGGTAATGGAGCTGGCAGGGCATATTATCGGCTACGCGGGAATGTGGGCGATTGTCGATGAGGCGCATGTCACGAATATTGCACTGCTGGAGGCCTACCGGGGGCGTAAATGGGGAGAGCGGCTGCTGGACGAGCTGATGAAGACAGCGGCTTATCTCGGCATGAAGTCGATCACACTTGAAGTACGGGTCTCCAATGAGGTGGCTCAGAATTTATACCGCAAAAAAGGCTTTAAGCCTGCCGGTACCCGCAAGGGCTATTATTCGGACAACCGCGAGGATGCGCTCATCATGTGGGCCGATCTGCCGGAGTACGGGGAGCAAGCTGTAACGGAAGGAAGCGTGGACTTGAAATGAAGACAGACACGGGCGCAAGGGAGCCTGTATTGATTCTGGCGATTGAAACCAGCTGTGACGAGACCTCTGTAGCTGTAGTGAAGGATGGCTGTGAGGTGTTGTCCAATATTATTTCCAGCCAGATTGAGACCCACCGGGCATTCGGGGGAGTGGTGCCTGAAGTGGCCTCCCGCAAGCATGTCGAGGTGATAACGCTGGTCATTGAAGAAGCCTTAAGCGTTGCCGGCGTACGTCCACAGGAGCTGACGGCAGTGGCGGTAACGCAGGGTCCGGGGCTGGTGGGGGCCCTGCTGGTGGGAGTCGTGGCTGCCAAAAGCCTGGCGCTGGCCTGGGGCAAGCCGCTCATCGGCACGCATCATATTGCCGGTCATATCTATGCTAACCGGCTGGTTAAGGAATTGAAATATCCCAACATGACGCTGGTGGTGTCAGGGGGGCATACAGAGCTGGTGCATATGGAGCGGGAAGGAAGCTTCCGGATCATCGGGCGCACCCGTGACGATGCCGTCGGCGAGGCGTACGACAAAGTGGCGCGGGCCCTGGGCTTCCCTTATCCGGGAGGGCCGCATGTAGACAAGCTGGCGCATGAAGCGGAGGAAGCCTTCGCTCTGCCGCGTGTGTGGCTGGAGCCGGGCTCGTATGACTTCAGCTTCAGCGGCCTGAAGTCTGCGGTGCTGAATGCGGTGAATCAGAGCAAGATGAAGGGGCTTGTGCCGGATGTCGCGGCTATTGCGCGCGGCTTCCAGGAATCTGTGGTTGAAGTGCTGGTCGAGAAGGCGATCCGGGCTGTACGTGAATACCACGCGAAGCAGCTTCTGCTCTGCGGAGGGGTAGCGGCGAACAAGGGGCTGCGCGAAGCCCTGATCCGGCGCTGCGGGACAGAGGGGATTGAGCTGGTTATCCCTCCTCCCGTGTATTGCACGGATAATGCGGCGATGATCGGTGCCGCAGCTTATGTGAAATGGAGACATGAAGGCGGGATTCCACTGGACATGGTCGCCGATCCCGGTTATTCGCTGGAAAAGTGGTCGGTATCTGCCTATTGACTTTTACAGAAGCCGCCGGGTATAATCAGTTCAATTCAATTACTTTATATTTGAACAAACGCAATGATCGGAAGCAGTAAGGTCACTCCGGGATAAGAGAGCTGCGGGAAGGTGCGACGCAGTCGATGGAGACCTGAACTCGTCCGGGAGCGGAGCGGTGGAAGCAGGAAGCTCTTTGAACAGGAGCGCTGGCCGGTACAGGATGTAATCCGGCAACCTTAGGTACACCGTTACGGTTAACCTCCGTGAGAGGGTGGTCAGTCAAGGCTGGACGGAGTGGGAACATTCCGGGAACCTTGCAGACATGGAGTGGGTATCGCAGAACAGCTGGAAGGTTAGCGGGTTCGGATATCAACAAGAGTGGTACCGCGACAGTGAACAGCCTGTCGTCTCTTGAATGAGACGGCAGGCTTTTTTTGTGCATATTTTGTGAGGAGTTATATAGGAATGACACGCAAGGATCGGGAGCAGTAGACGGCTAAGGTGAACAGAGAGCTGCGGGGAGGTGCGACGCAGACACCAGAGGCCGGCGAATCTCGCCCGTGAGCGGAGCGGCGGAAAGAGCTACAGGTACGCTGCTACGGATGTCCCCGTTACCGGACTATTCAGATCCCCCGAACTTCCTCTTACCGGGAGAGGGAGATCTGATCTAAGCTGGACGCAGCCGGGACTTCTGACATCAGGGAGCCTATGCGTCAAAAAGAGTGGTACCGCGGAGGGCTGACCCCCCGTCTCTTAATAAGAGACGGGGGGTCTTTGTGCTTTTAGGAGGCAGCCCTCCATTATATAAACCTAATTTGAGGAGGAATTACGATGATTATTCCGGTAAAGAAACGAATTCAGATTTTTGACACAACGCTGCGTGACGGGGAGCAGGCCCCGGGAGCCAGTCTTACCCCTGAGCAAAAGATTATTCTGGCCGGCAAGCTGGCGGACCTGGGAGTGGATGTCATGGAGCCGGGATTCCCTGTATCCAGTCCGGGGGATTTCGCTGCGGTGGAGACGATCTCCCGCAACATTCAGGGCGTGGAGATCTGCGGCTTCGCACGTGCAGTCAAGGGGGATATCGATGCTGCTGTACGGGCCACCCGGGATGCCGCGCGGCGGCGGATTCATCTGTTCATCTCCTCCTCCGACATCCATCTGCGCCATCAGCTGCGCATGAGCCGCCCTGAGGTTGTAGCGGTTGCCAGAGAGATGACGGCTTATGCCCGCCAGTTCTGCGATGTGGTAGAGTTCACTGCAATGGACGCTGCGCGGACGGGCATCGACGATCTGATTGAGATGGTCGAGGCGGTAATTGAAGAGGGTGCTTCGATTATTAATCTGCCGGATACGGTAGGTTATGCGCTGCCGCAGGAATACGGGGAGATGTTCCGGCGTGTGCGGCTTGGCGCCAGGGGCGGAGACAAGGTCATCTACAGCGCCCACTGCCACAACGATCTGGGTCTCGCCGTAGCGAACAGCCTGGCGGCCATTGAAGGCGGCGCCACACAGATTGAGGTTACGGTCAACGGAGTGGGCGAGCGGACCGGCAATTGTGCGCTGGAGGAACTGGTCATGGCGCTGGAGACACGCGGAGACTCTATCGGCGCCGAGACTGGAATCGTGCTGGATAAGCTGTATGACACCTCACGGATGATCAGCGGGGCGATGCATTTCCCGATTGCCTTCAATAAGCCGGTGGTCGGGCGCAATGCCTTCCAGCATGAATCCGGCATCCATCAGGACGGTCTGCTGAAGGACCGCAGCACCTACGAGATTATGGACCCGGAGCGGCTGGGCATCCCGCGCAGCATGATAATCCTCGGTAAGCATTCCGGCCGGCATGCGCTGAAGGACCGCGCCGCGAAGTACGGCATTGCCCTGGATTCGGCGGAGCTGGACGCGCTCTACGAATCCTTCAAGGAGACGGCTGACCGCCAGAAGGCCGTCAGTGATGATGAGCTGCTGCGGATGGTCAGCAGCACCACAGGACAGCAGGCGCAGGTCTATGCGCTCGGCGAGGTCCAGGTCCTGGCCGGCAGCGCGCCGCGCCGCGTGGCCGCAGTGACGGTGCGCCATCTGCAGAGCGGCGCAGAGACGACCCAGACCAGCACCGGAGACGGTCCGCTGGAAGCAATCATTGCCGCCATCGGGCAAGGGATTGCCGAGGATATCCGCTTCGACGGGCTGGAGCTGCATTCCCTCGGCAGCGGCGGGAATGCCCAGGCCGAGGCTGCCGTCATGGTGGAGTGGAAGGACACCAAGTTCCGGGGCACGGCCATCCATCACGATATCGTGATGGCCGCAGGCATTGCTTACATCGCCGCTTGTAATGCAGCGCTGCTGTCGGAATCAGAGGTGCCCTCTCCTGGCAAGGCGGTGAACAGCTAGAGCGGGGTTGTCCAAGGCATCAGGAGCACCAGCACCAGGAGCAGGAGCAGGTAGAGCGCCTTTACTCTAACGCATCTTGCCAAGCCCGATTTTACGGACTTGGCAGATGCGTTTTTTTGAAGCCGGCGGGACAGGGGCATTGGAGGGGAGAGCGTAAAGCGGATATAACGGGAGAAGTAAGGAGAGGGTTACCCGTCAAAGTAATCGTGCAAAGAGAGTACAGTTGGAGAAACGTAGCTTAATTTCCCGGTTTCTGAGATATATAACGAAGCAAGTGGAAAAACAGCATTTAATGGTGCTAATTGTGCCACATGGGCCGCAACTGTGATCTATTAAATGTAGTTTCTCCAACTGCTGTTGCCGTAGGGAACAATCTTGCTTTAGCAAGTGGAGAAAATCCATTTAATGAACAGAATAGCACCGCACCTGGCTCGTACCTTGCCGAAACAGGTCATTCCGCCGCTGTCCTGTCTCTGAAATTTGAGCTTTATCCAGCAGAATTTTTGCCTCATGCGGCATTTGTCAACCTGTGGACAACGTTATCCACATATTCCGCACGAGTTGTGTAAAAACCGTGTAAAATCAGCAATAACGCCTTTTTTGCGAGCGCTATAAACAGGAGGTTATGCTCTGAAACAGAAATGTGAGAATTGTGGATAATGTGGATAATTCGGTGGATAAAAAGTCCTTGACAAGCAAAGTAGCCATTTTACGCATGAAAAAAGCCCCGAAGGGCTAATTTTAGGCGATAGTTATGCACGGAAACTGTGGATGGGGCTGTGGATAACCATATTTGAACAAATTGGAAACTGTTTAAATTTTTTTTGAACCGCGTTTACATTATTCCTCAGCCAGTTTCTCCCATTCGCTAAAAAAATCTCCCAGCTCGCGTTTTTTGTCCTTCAGATCACTTTCATGCTCCTGAAGCGCCATATAATCCTGATACACCTCAGGTTTAGTCATTTCATGCTCGATTCCTGAGATGGCTTCCTCCAGCTTCGCGATATTCTCTTCCAGTTCAGAGATGCGGCGCTGGCGGTTCCGCTCCTCGCGTTTGGCCTGCTTCTCCGCCTCATAGGAGAGGGAACTGCCTTTTTCCGCCGCTATCGCTTCGTTGTCGGCACTGCGGGAGGACTTGGCGGCGGTCAGCTCGGCTTCCTCTTCGGCAATCGCTTTGAGCTCAAGCTTTTTCTCAATATAGTCGTCATAATTGCCCAGATACTGATCAATTCCGTCCGGGTGCAGCTCAAGGACCCGTTCAGCCATCTTGTTGAGGAAATAACGGTCATGGGAAATGAACAGCAACGTGCCTTCAAAATCGATCAGGGCCGATTCAAGCACCTCGCGGCTCACGAGATCCAGATGGTTGGTAGGCTCATCGAGAATTAGCATATTGGCTCCTCGCAGCATCAGCTTGGACAGGGCCACACGGGCCTTCTCACCGCCGCTCAGCGCAGCTACCTTCTTAAGTACATCCTCTCCGCTGAACAGGAAGTTGCCGAGAATCGTGCGGATTCTGGCCTCCTCGAGCATCGGATATTCGCTCCACAGCTCCTCCAGCACAGTATTGCGCGGATTCAGCCGGGTCTGCTCCTGATCATAGTAGGCGATCTTCACCTTGGTTCCCCAGTTCACGGTTCCGCGGGAAGGCTCGCGGGTGCCGGTCATACATTGCAGCAGTGTGGACTTCCCGATCCCGTTAGGCCCGATCAGTGCCGCTGTCTCGCCGCGCCGCAGCTCGAAGGAGGCGTTGCGGAAGAGCGGTGCAGCCTCCGGAGTGAAGGACACAGCGACCTCCCGGACCTGGAGCACCTCCTTACCGGACATGAAATCAGGCTCGAAGGAGAAGCTGGCCTTCTTCAGGTCGCCCAGCGGCTTGTCGATACGCTCCATCTTGTCGAGCGCCTTGCGGCGGCTCTGTGCCCGCTTGGTGGTGGAGGCCCGGACAATGTTGCGCTGCACGAAATCCTCCATCCGCGAAATTTCGTCCTGCTGCTTCTCATACTGCTTCATACGGATCTCATATTCCGCAGCCTTCAGCTCCATATAACGGCTGTAGTTGCCTGTGTATCTGCGCGATTGGTGCCGCTCGATCTCTACAATGGTCGTCACCAGGCGGTCGAGGAAATACCGGTCATGGGATACGACCAGGATGCCTCCGGCATAGCCGCGCAGATAATCCTCCAGCCAGGTGAGCGTCTCGATGTCCAGATGGTTAGTCGGCTCATCGAGCATGAGCAGATCGGGCGCTTGAAGCAGGATGCGGGCCAGTGCCAGACGCGTCTTCTGGCCTCCGCTTAAGGTGGAGATTGGAGTATCCGGTGCGAACTCTCCGAAGCCCATCCCGTGCAGCACGCTGCGGATACGCGTATTGATCTCATAGCCGCCGTGATCCTTAAACCAGTCAGAACGTCTGGCGTAACGCTCCAGCAGATCCTCGTAACGCTTCGGATCTTCGGCAAGTGCGGGATCGGCAATATCCGTCTCAAGCTGCCGCAGTTCGGCTTCCGCCTCCAGCAGCGGCGCAAATACCGCGAGCATCTCTTCCTGTATGGTGTTATCCGACTGCAGGCCGCTGTTCTGGGCCAGATAGCCAATCGTAGTCTCTTTAGACTTATGAATTTGTCCGCTGTCATAAGACATCTCACCTGCGAGAATCTGCAGAAAGGTCGATTTGCCTGCTCCGTTGACGCCAACCAGCCCGACTCTCTCCCTCTCGTTCACCATGAGATTAATGCCGTCCAGCACGCTTTGTATACCATATGATTTCGTTATTCCTGTCGCTTGAAGAAGCATTCTGATGAAACCTCCGCCCTTGCAAATTGGCCTCGGCGGCTTGCGCCCAGGCGATTGTCCAATCTTATTCTCCAGTTTACATGAAAAAGGCTAGGCGTGCGAGGTCCATTCTCCTAACAAGGAGAATGAATCAACCTTGGCGAACCGGTGAGAAGAGTGGTAAACTGAGCTTACAAACTATGATAAGCTAGGAACAAGTGAAGGAGGAGGCTGCCTATGCAGGACAGCAGCATGCAGCTTGCCGGGCGGAAGCGTGAGCTTCGCGCCGCGAATACCGCACTCCGCGATGCCTTGCCCATGGAGCAGCGGGAGCTGTTATCCGCCCGGGTATGCGCTCATGCCTGGAACTGGTTCTCGCAGAAAGGCGCAGCTTCACTGCTTGCTTATGCCCCGATGCGCTCCGAGCTGGACTGCCGTCCGCTTCTTACGGCTGCGTGGGCGGAAGGGCATGAGGTACTGCTTCCCCGCGTCAACCGGGAGAGCGGGGACTTAAGCCTTCACCAGGTAAGCTCCTGGGATGAGCTTGTCCCTGGAACCTACGGGATCATGGAGCCGCCGGCCGGGAGTGCTGCTCTTGCCGGACCCCTCGCGCAAGCAGGACGGGGAACCAGCTGGCCGGAGGTTATCTTCGTGCCCGGACTGGCCTTTGACCGGCGGGGCGGACGCCTCGGCTACGGACGAGGATATTATGACCGCCTGCACACCGCATTGGAGGCAGGAGTCCCCGGTACGGCTGCCAAGCCTATGTGGATTGGTCTGGCCTACGGCTTCCAGCTGGTACCGGAAGTACCGCTTGAGGAGCATGATGCCTTAATGGATCTGCTGATTACGGAGAACGGCATCTGGGATTGCCGGAAGGAGAGGGCTACATGGAATTAACTCATTTCAACGAGCAGGGCAGAGCCCGCATGGTGGATGTGAGCGACAAGGAAGTTACCAGGCGGACAGCGGCAGCCAGAAGCCAGGTGCATATGGCCCCGGAGACGCTGAGCGCCATTAAGGCGGGAACGGTCCGCAAGGGCGATGTGCTAGCGGTAGCTCAGGTTGCAGGAATCATGGCGGCGAAGCAGACCGCAAGCTGGATTCCCATGTGCCACCCGCTGCCGCTTACCGGAGTGGATATCCGCTTCATGGATAACAACAAAGATGAACTATATATAGAAGCAACCGTCAGCACTACCGGTAAGACCGGGGTGGAGATGGAGGCGCTCACTGCCGTATCGGCAGCGGCGCTGACCGTATATGATATGTGCAAGGCGCTGCAGAAGGACATGATTATCGGACCTACGATGCTGGTGTCCAAGAGCGGCGGCAAGAATGGGGATTACGCGCTGGAAGCAGAATAGAGCAGCAGCAGGGAATGATACAGCCGAAGGCGCAGCGGCAGCTGCTTCAGCAGCCGGATATACATAGTACATAGAGAGGGAGGTACAACCTATGGCGTGGAAAACAGCAATCCTGACGGCCAGCGATAAAGGGGCCAGGGGCGAACGGGAAGACACGAGCGCCCAGGTGATTCGGGAGCTGGTGGAGGAGGAGCTGGGCGGCGAGATCATTGAATACCGGATCGTGCCTGATGAGCAGGATGAGATTATTGCTGCACTGATTGAGCTTACGGATTATTTCCAGGCGGATCTGGTGCTGACAACCGGCGGAACCGATCTGGCCATCCGCGATGTTACGCCGGAGGCGACGCGGCGGGTCATTGAACGCGAAGTGCCCGGACTCTCCGAGGCGATGCGCAGTACGGTGATGCAGAAGAACCGCGCAGCTATGCTGTTCCGGGGAATCTGCGGCATTCGCGGAAGAACTCTGATTGTTAATCTGCCCGGTACCCCGAAGGGGGTACATGAGAATCTGGCGGCGATTATGGATCAGCTTCCGGAAGCTCTGTTAATGGTTACGGGACAATACCGACAGTAATCGGACTCTGCTCTATTCACTTTTGTCTAAATCGTTCAGGATACACAATGGATGTGTGATATAAGTTATGGTATTATTATTTTATCGTTAACTATTGTCATGAACGGACAGAAGGATGGGAGGAAACCGGTATGTTAGGTGGTATTGGCACACCCGGAATTATCTTGTTGGTTATCTTGGCATTGCTGCTCTTCGGTCCCAATAAGCTTCCTGAGCTGGGGCGGGCAGTCGGGCGTACCTTCCGTGAATTCAAGGACGGTGCACGGGAGATTGTGAACGAGCCGGAAGCGGCCAAGCGGAGCGACACTGTTGCTCCTGCGGCTGCGCAGACGGCAGCAGCAGAACTTCCGCAGGACCGCCGTCTGCCGGAATAATTTTAAGGTTCCCACGCAGGGGCGTCTTTCCCAGGTCTGCTTTTAGACCGGGGCGGCGCCCTTTTTTTGAAGATGAAAAAATGTCAATCCGGGTGGTGTCAGTCATGTCTCTGGAAGCGGAAGAAATGTCCCTCGTCGATCATCTGACGGAGCTGCGCAGACGTCTTATCTACGTGCTGATCGTGTTCGTAGCAGGACTTGTGCTCGGCTTATTCGTCGCCAAGCCAATCTATCTGTACCTGATCAGCGCCGATGCTGCGCAGGGCTTCGTCCTGCATGCGTTCTCCTTCTGGGACGGAATCGGGATGTATATGAAGATCGCTATGGCGGTCTCGCTGGTCTTCTCCGTGCCGTTTATCGTCTACCAGCTATGGGCGTTCATCAGCCCCGGCCTGCGGCCCGTGGAGCGGAGCGCTGCCCTTCGTTATGTGCCTTATGTGTTTGTGTTGTTTATTGCCGGGATTGCTTTTGCCTATTACATAGTGTTCCCTATGGCCTTATCCTTCACGATTACGATTACGCGGAATATGGGGCTTGAAGAGACCTACGGCATCGCCGAATATTTCAATTTCTTGTTCAGTCTGGTGATTCCGCTGGCCCTGCTCTTCGAGCTGCCGCTGATTGTCATGTTCCTGACTAAGCTCAGGGTGCTGAATCCGCTGCGCCTGCGCAAGATGCGCCGTTATGCCTATTTCGCGCTTGTGTTCATAGCCGTGGTCATTACGCCGCCTGATTTCATCTCGGACTTTCTGGTGACGGTTCCGCTGCTGGTGCTGTATGAATTCAGTGTGTTTCTGTCCGCATTCGTCTACCGCAGGCAATTGGCTGAGGACGCTAAGCGGGAGTCGCGGTATGTGAAGGCAGATTAGTGAGAAGGGGGGCATAATATGCCCCTTGCTGGATAGAATGTAGGAGAGTATGTGTCGGACAAGCGCTGAAACCATAATTTTGGCAAAAACAAATACGATTTTGTGTAAAAGGACTTGAAATCCGTCTTCAAGTTGAGTATCATAAAAATTGTTGTTAGCACTACAGAGGGTTGAGTGCTAACGCTGCTGAAAAACCGGGATTGGCCGGAGCAGCTTTCCATAAGGGATGCTGACGGCGCAGGTCCCCGCAGCTCAATCTATGTTTTTAAGGCAAATCACATAATTTCAAAGGAGGCTATTTTTACATGATTAAACCACTAGGTGAACGCGTATTGGTAGAACCAAGCGAGCAACAGGAAACCACTTCTTTCGGGATCGTGCTTCCGGACTCTTCCAAAGAGAAGCCGCAAGAAGGTACTATTATCGCTGTAGGCAGCGGAGCTTTGAAAGACGGAGTCCGTGTAGCGCTGGAAGTGAAAGAAGGCGACCGTGTGCTTTTCTCGAAATATGCCGGAACTGAAATCAAATACGAAGGCAAAGAATATCTGATTATGAAAGAAAGCGACATTCACGCTATTCTTGACTAGTCTTAAACGTCTCTCATAACTCAGATTCAGAATACATTCACAAATTACATTAGGAGGTTAACTATACAATGGCAAAAGAAATTAAGTTCAGTGAAGATGCTCGCCGTGCAATGCTGCGCGGGGTTGACGCTTTGGCAAATGCAGTAAAAGTTACACTGGGTCCAAAAGGCCGCAACGTGGTGCTGGAGAAGAAATTCGGCAGCCCGCTGATCACGAATGACGGTGTAACTATCGCCAAAGAAATCGAACTCGAAGATGCCTTCGAGAACATGGGCGCACAGCTCGTTAAAGAAGTAGCTACCAAGACTAATGATGTAGCCGGTGACGGTACTACAACTGCAACGGTTCTGGCTCAGGCTATGATCCGCGAAGGTCTGAAGAACGTAACTGCAGGCGCTAACCCGATGGTTATGCGTAAAGGGATCGACAAAGCAGTGAAGGCTGCTGTCGCTGAACTGCAGAATATCGCTAAGCCGATTGTGGATTCCCAAGCGATCGCACAAGTAGCTGCAATCTCCGCTGCTGACGAAGAAGTGGGCCAACTGATTGCTGAAGCTATGGAAAAAGTGGGCAAGGACGGCGTTATCACCGTTGAAGAATCCCGCGGATTCCTGACAGAGCTTGAAGTGGTTGAAGGTATGCAGTTCGACCGTGGTTACATTTCTCCGTACATGATCACGGATACGGACAAGATGGAAGCCGTTCTGGAGAACCCGTACATCCTGATCACAGACAAGAAAATCAGCAGCACTCAAGAAATTCTCCCACTCTTGGAGAAGATCGTTCAACAGGCACGTCCGCTGGTAATCATCGCTGAAGATATCGAAGGCGAAGCTCAGGCGATGCTGATCGTGAACAAGCTGCGCGGAACATTCAATGCTGTAGCGGTTAAGGCTCCTGGCTTCGGCGACCGCCGTGAAGCTATGCTGCAGGATATCGCTGCTCTGACAGGCGGCCAAGTGATCACTGAGAAGCTTGGACTGGATCTCAAGAGCACTTCTATCGAGCAACTGGGTAACGCCCGTCAAGTGCGCGTAACCAAAGAAAACACTACAATCGTAGACGGAAGCGGCGACAAAGCGGACATCAATGCACGCGTAAGCCAAATCCGTTCCCAGCTGGAAGAAACCACTTCCGAGTTCGACAAAGAAAAACTGCAGGAGCGTCTGGCTAAATTGGCTGGCGGCGTAGCCGTTGTCAAAGTCGGTGCTGCTACTGAAACTGAACTGAAAGAGCGCAAGCTCCGCATCGAAGATGCCCTGAACGCAACCCGCGCTGCGGTTGAAGAAGGTATCGTATCCGGTGGGGGTACAGCTCTTGTGAACGTATATGCTGCTGTAGCTGCTGTTGTAGCTGAAGGCGACGAAAGAACTGGCGTTAACCTGGTGCTGCGCGCACTGGAAGAGCCTGTTCGTACGATCGCTGCTAACGCAGGCCAGGAAGGTTCCGTTATCGTGGACCGCCTGAAAAAAGAAGCCATCGGCATCGGCTACAACGCTGCTACCGATGAGTGGGTAAACATGTTCGAAGCAGGGATCGTTGACCCTGCCAAGGTAACCCGTTACGCGCTGCAGAACGCAGCTTCCGTAGCTGCTATGTTCCTGACTACCGAAGCGGTTATCGCTGACAAGCCAGAACCACCTAGTGCTGGCGGCGGAATGCCGGATATGGGCGGCATGGGCGGTATGGGCGGCATGATGTAATAAGGGTGACAAACCCTTATGCATCAAGGGTTTCCTGAGAAGGAAACACCGTTTGACCACATGATGCAAAAATAAGAGGCTTCCTATGAGTTCATTGAACTTGTGGGAAGTCTCTTTTTCGCAGCTCAAATCTTTAATATTCTTCAATCTAATTCTTGATCTAAAAGAGGTTTTACTAAACGACGCACTTCGTCTGTTGAGGTGGTTTCCATTAATTGGTCTTTTAATTCGCCTGCGCCTCTAAATCCACGAACATAGATTTTGAAATAGCGAAGAAGGGGTCTAAATGAACGTGGCAGGGTTTCTGTTGAATATTTATCGTGAAGCTCCAACTGTAAAAGAAGTAAATTGAGAAAATCCTTCGCGCTATGTTCTTTAGGTTCTTTTTCAAAAGCAAATGGATTAGTGAAAATGCCACGGCCAATCATGACACCATCAACGCCGTATTGTTCTACTAATTGTAATCCTGTTGCGCGGTCCGGAATATCTCCATTAATGGTTAACAACGTATTTGGGGCAATTTCATCGCGCAATTTTTTTATTTCAGGAATTAGTTCCCAGTGTGCAGCTACTTTACTCTTCTCTTTTTTGGTACGAAGGTGAATGGAAAGATTCGCAATATCTTGTTTCAATATATGTCCTAACCAATCGCGCCACTCATCAATTTTAGAGTAACCTAATCTTGTTTTAACACTAACCGGCAATCCACCTGCTTTTGCTGCTTGAATAATTTCTGCTGCAACTTCAGGATGGCGTATTAATCCAGCCCCTTTTCCACTGGCTGCGGCGTTTTGTGCTGGGCATCCCATGTTAATATCGATACCACGAAAACCAAGTTTTTTCATATCAATACTCATCTGTTCAAAAAGTGCAGGTTTATTGCCCCAAATATGAGCGACAATCGGTTGCTCATCCGCTGTGAACATTAACCGGCCACCTACATTTTCTTTTCCAACAGGGTGACAATAATTTTCTGCACTTGTGAATTCTGTGAAAAATACGTCAGGTTTTGCAGCTTCACTAATGACGTGACGAAATACAATATCTGTGACGTCTTCCATTGGAGCTAATATAAAAAACGGTTTCGGTAAATCCAGCCAAAAGTTTGGTTCGTTACTCATATTATCTTCTCCTGTTGCAACATATAAAAAACGATATAACTATAGCAAAGTCTTCTACCCATCATACATAGTATCATTATTTTTCGTTTGATGCACAATGGTGTGAGCGACGGACACATTTGTGGTGTCTGCCAAAGTCGAGCGGCAAGCGCGAACTTAAAGATTTCTTTAACTTTCACACAGGGGTTAATCCGCCATGATAGAGTAATAGCTTGATAGGATTTCAAATTGAAAGGCCGGAACTTGATGGGAAAAATCCGAGGTTTTATCATTTTTTTAGTCTTTCTTTTTGCAACAACTCCATCAGCAGCAGCACAAAACTCCAGCTATGCAGAAGCGCTTAACCACTTGGGATTGTTCAGTGGAACGGAGAATGGATATGAGCTGTCGAGGGTGCCTACCCGGGCAGAATCCCTTGTAATGATGCTGCGGCTGTGGGGGAAGGAGAAAGAGGTCCTGAAAAGCACCTACAAAAGTCCATTTACTGATATAGGGTGGGAAAGCCGCTACGTGTCGTATGCCTATACCAAGGGTGTAGTTAATGGAATTGATGAGTTTCGTTTTGGCGGTAACCGGCCCATCTCTCTTAACCAATATTGTTCAATGGTATTAAGGGTGTTGGGATATTCAGAAACCAAGGGCGACTTCACCTATGGAACCGCGGTTTCTTTCGCCTCCATAGTTCTAGGAATAGACCTTACCAAAGAACGCGAATTCAATCGGGGAACTCTTGCGAAAATAAGCAGTTATGTTCTAAACACAAGACCCAAAAACCAACTTGCCACGCTAGGTCAAACCCTTAGTGCAACAGATGTCTTCACCACGCAAGCTTTAAACGAGGCAAGGGCACTTTGGGAGCAGGATGAAAATATGAATGGAGCGACGATTTTAATCTATGCAGTGGGTTCTGACCTTGAATCTCAGCAAGGCCGGCTAACCGATGACTTGGAAGAAATTTTGCAAGGTCAGCCAAATATAAATACCAAAATCCTGATGCAAACAGGCGGAACGCTGAAATATCACAACAAATATATGGTCGATGGAGCATCCGAACGCTTTGAAGTTAGCCATGGACAACTTAAAAAGCACGAAAGCCACATCCAAACCGCCGCATCAGACCCTAAAACACTAAGGGATTTTCTTGTATGGGGCAAAGCCGTTGCACCAAGTGAGCGTTATATCCTGATTCTATGGGACCATGGGTACGGAACAATGGGCGGATTTGGTGCAGACGAGCTAAACGAACGAAAAACGATGAAGGTCTCGGAGCTTTCCAAAGCAATCGATTCATCAGATATGTATTTCGACTTAATCGTCTTTGATGCATGTCTTATGGGCACCGTTGAAACTGCCTATGCTCTTAGAGATCAGGGCAAATATCTCATAGCTTCTGAAGATTCAACCCCCGCAGCAGGCTTGTACTATACCACATGGATAGGTGCGATAGAGCGAAACCCGCACATCAGCACTGAAAGAATAGGGCGGTTAATATTAGATTCCTTTACCCTTCATTCGGGGATTGAAGCTAAGATGCAAACAACCATGTCAATGATGAAGCTTTCTCAGGCAGATTCCTTGGTTAAGGCCATAGAAAAGGCGAAATTTGATCGCTCACTAACAGACCTTGCAAACCACTCAGAGCTGTTAGGCAAAAACGATGGGATATTTGATCAATATGATCTTATAGAGATCATGGGCCAATCATCAGAAATCACAGCTGCCGCCCAAGCACTTGCATTCGAAGTAAGAAATTCAGCAGGCTATAACCATCGGGGCGGTGTAGCTGTATATGTCCCTAACAAAAAAATGGAACTCACACATCAAATGAAACAAGAGCTACAAGCCCTTGGTCTTAGCTCAAAATACATAGAAACTATTTTCTAACGAGGAGGTATTTTATGAAGAAGATTATAAGTTTGATGCTGGTATTTTCGCTTCTCGCATCAGTAACGCCTGTTTATGCGAATGTAGCAACAGAGTACAATTATATGTTTGGTGTGAAAACAGGAGGAAACGATGACGGCGGAACAGGTGATGAGATTCACATGGGCGTGAGTACCTATGAATCTGGACTAACCTCTGATCATGCAGCAAATCTTGGCGGAGCTCCCGCTTGGTCTGATATAAAACATACCTTTAAAATGCAAGATATTCCACCATGGAGAATGAATGAATTCGTTTTTTGGCTGGTGGGCAGTAATGACTGGTACGGTGAATCTGTGGATTTGTATCTTCCCTATCTTGAGGGGAATACCAATCCAGAGAAGGTAATGACCATTCCAATACACTCATGGACAAAAGGCAAGGACAGACTGTATCATGACATTTCGGATGTAACCAAAAGAAAATTCACCGATATAGGTTACGTTGACGAGCTTGGAGGAGAGTTCTATCTGGATGCGAATTCGTCAGGCTCTGAACATGCAGAGTGGAACAAAAAAGTCAGAGATCAATATGGTTACTATGACATTATGCAATATGAGGATGCTCCTGTATTCAGCTATACTGTTTCGGACGACGCTGTAGGCAGGGATTGGTTAACATTCCAGGAACCAACCAAAACAAAAACGTTTCAGCTGGATATTGACCGCAAGAAGCTTCACGACCAAATGGTTGCACAGAACAAAGCAGAGATTTCGCTAACCTACAGGGTGGCGCTGCTTGCCCAGTCTACCAATGCTGAAAGCCTTGGGGGGACCTTTGCCCATACAAGCTCAGGAGATCCCGAAGTTAAAACCTATCTAACAACAAAGATAGGGCAAGCGGATTACTATTATAAAGATGTAACTTATACGTTCTATCGTAGTATATATAATCTCGGTAACCCCGATATCAATCAGACCGTTACCTACTCGCCGAGCCAGGACAACCGATATCTGAATCGTAAATTGACAGATGTTAACATCACAGTTGAAGCGGTTTCCATTCATAAAAAAGCCATGACGCAAGAAATTAAAACGGAGCTGATCACCAACTTCCAAGCCACGCCTTCGTTATATATTGGGAACAGTACGGAAACACCGCTTGCCGACCTTACCATGACCAAACTGCAGGGCAGTGACGGCAAACCAAACGGCAAACTTCAGTTTACCGGAAAAGTGCCGCTGGATGTTAGTGCAGTTGAAAGCGAGGGCATAAGGCTTCAGCTTGACAAAGTATCTACCTATCTAATGAAAAAGGGGAGCCCTCAGGCCTATTATTTAGAGAATCCAACTCCAGAATCACCGACATCACAAAGTTTTTATTTCTCAACTCACAAAGTGGACACAAAAACACCAACTGTAAGAGTGACCGATAAAAATGGAAATGACCTGGTGGGGGCAGATTCCATTCAAAACAACATCAAAAAGCTGCATGAATTTTATATGGTTGCCAGCGAAACACTCTATCCAGACGGAAATGTCGCCCACAGCGAGTCGAATCAAAACTATTTTAATTATGAGTTATACAAGAAAACCGGTGATTCCTATGAACCGGCCATGACCCGAATCACAAACTTTGACGGTACAGGAAACAAAGCAAGAGTTACCGCACCTATTAACACGCAGGTTATCAATGGAGTCAGCATAAAGCTAAGTCCAATCGACCCTACGGAAGGCGAATTCAAGCTTCGTCTGTATGGATGGGATAAAGCCGACAATCCGCTGGGCGGAGAGGCCGGATATGCAGAAATTGAAAATATCAAAATTGATAATCTGGCTCCGCGAGTGACCGTAACCGAAACGGTACATCCGCAAGATGCACAGCTTCGCAAAAGAAATGACTATAGCTTTGAAATGAACGACCTTGAGCAAAGCAATAACGGCTGGTCAAGAACTTATTATACCTTTATGAACGGGATTACGGCGCCGCCTGACACGCCAATCAATCAAATTAAAGCTGCCTCCGCAGAAATTGCTTCAACTCAAGGGCTGTGGGCATTCGTAGACTCAGAAGGTGATAGCACAACTGCCATTCTATCTATTCCAAAAGGGGACAACTTTGAGGGAACTCTCTATTATTTCACAGTAGACTCACTGGGGAACGATTCTAGAAACGAGCAAGCCTCAAGATACTATAAAAAACCTGTGAGTATTCTCAATGGAAATGTTACCGACACACTGATTACGGAGGATTCCAGTCTTCCAAAGCCGCATTTTGACATTAGCTTTGACGAAAGCAATTCAAACCTTGAAACGAGTTACCGGTGGATTTCTGATCCTGGCAATGACACAAGCTTTACGCAAAAATTTAGAGTATACGAATCAAGCGATGCTGTTGGTGCAGCTGAAAAAACTAATCTTAGCGGAACCAAAGTTTTGATGGACGGGAAATATATACTGGAATATCGTGTGAAAAATAAACAGTCTGGTAACACTGCCGAATTTTCACAAGTATACACGTATGACGCCTATTCCCCGGAGATTAAATATACCGCAATAAGTCAGCACGATCATTTCAAATCAACACATCAGTTTAACGTGAAAGTGACAGACCGCAGTGGAATTGCAAGTGCCTATTACTATTTATCTAAGCCAGACTCAGAGATCAGAATTGAAGAGTTGCCAAACTATCCGCTGACTCTGACAATGGACAGTGACAATATAGCCCAGGTTAATCAGACCTTGACCCTGACAGGACTTCCAACAGGTGCGTACAGCATTGTTGTTGTGGCACAAGATCCGCATGGCAGAGTAAGCAAAAAGGTTTCCCCATACTTTGGCATGAGGTCAGAAGCTGCGATCATTGACACATTGAACTTTACGGAGCCAAAGACTTTAAACGGAATGGGTACAACAACGGATGGAACCTATAGTGTCTATGCTGTTTTGAAGGAGCCACATGCATCATGGACTTCTGACAGCGCAACGAAATATCAAAAACCGGTATATTATGCAACAACGGACGGCATGCCAACAGATAACGGCGCTTTAGTTCCTGAGTTTACAGCGAGCAACAATTCCGGCGGGAATTATGCATTTACACTCGGCACACCGGTTCCGCTCCAAGAAGGTGTTAACACCATCTACTTCCAGTTTGGACTCATCAATGCTCCTGCTGACGACAAACCTGAATTTTTAACAGAAGCAAAGCCGCTCACCATTCTTTATGATAGCCAGGCACCAACCTTTGAATTGCCGGACTATAGCACCATTCAGCCAACAAACGCATCCGTGACAGCAACAATCATCGCAAGTGATGCTGGCACAGGGATTAGCAAACTGACAGTTGCACCAGAGGATGCAGACAAAATCACGGTTTCTCCATATACAGACGGTGCATTCACAGTAACGGTAAGCGAAAACATCACAACAAAACTGATCCTGTCTGATGAGCTTGGAAATCGTGTTCTTGTTCCTATTTCCGTATCTAACATTGACCGGGCAGCTCCATCTGCGCTTGCTTCAAGTAACATCTTGACCAAAGGAGCAAGAAAAGATGGTGTGATTACAGTTGATGTCTCAGACAAGAACGATACAACCGTTTCATTCGCGCTTATTCAAGACCCGGCAGACAACCATATTCTAACCGAAGCGGACTATGCGTTGTTTCAATCAAGCCCATCTGTGGAAATGCAGAGTAGTCCGGTAATCATTAATGGCGAAGGCAACAAACAGAGAACCTACACCATTGACTTGAAGGGGCTTAGTGGAAGCTATGCCATTGGGGTCAAAGCCGTCGACACAGCAGGAAATGTGACTGAAAAAGTGTTCTTTGACTCAAAACTGTACCTGGTTGACGCGGGGGCAGCCATTGTAAGTGTCAGCGCCAACCCTAGAACCACAAAAACCACCGCAACGGTTAGCGTTTATTTTAACGTTCCAGTCACCGTGATGCCTAACGCACCTGTAGAGGGTGATGTTGTGGGGGAAATGGCAAGGTCGAACCTTCTGTATACAGGACTTTTAACAACATCCGCTAACTATGTAATGGACTATGAGGTTGTTATACAAAACAATAATACAATCAGCCTCTATATTCAGGACGAGGTTGGAAGGGATAGCGTTCTAGAATTCACACCTGATGTTAATTTCGTTACAGGATTTGACATTTCCGGTCATGTAGAGAAAAATGGTCAAACGCTCCAAAACGGCGGGTTCATATCCTATAACCAGGGCGATAAGCTTTACTATGTTGTCGTTCCGGAACCAAAGTATTCCGGACAATATTTCTTTGTTGAAAATGCAGTGTTATCCGGATTAGAACTGAGTACAGAGCTAAGTGTTCCTGACCCTTCATTTACAGAGGAAGAAGGAAGAACAGCTTATTCAAAGCTGGTATTTGAAGCGCTAAGAGACGGCAAAACAACAAAATCAGCTTATTTCGAGTCATACACGGCAGAAGGTATGGAAGCTGACCGGATGGAAGATGAATATGTTGCCATTACAGTGGTTGACGAAACTGCACCAGCTGCAAAGGTGGACTACTCGATGACGGAGTCAACCAACCAGAGTGTTACCGCAACACTTTCTGTATATGACCCGGAAAGCGGGATTTTGAAACTTGAGCGTTCGTATGACGGCATAAGCTTTAGCCCCATTGAATCGGTTGTTTCGCATACCGAAACCTTCGAGCAGAATGCAACGGTATATTTCAAAGTGACAAACAAAGCCGGAATAGAAACGATCGTGCCAGTCACCGTGTCAAACATTGATAAAACGCCAATCACGCAAGACACACACTACAAGGTTGAATACAGCTATGAGAACTATCTTGGGAACTGGGTTCCAATCAAAGAAGGAAAAGCCTATAGAAGGGTTATGGCAACGCTCAAGTTTATCGGAGGCGGCAAAACTCTTTCGATGACAAACAACAACGCAGCCTTCTCAAGGACTCTAACTGAGGATAATAATACCTTCACATTTGAGTTTAGGGATCAATCGGGCAACACAGGTTCTCATACGGTTAGCTATAACCAGTTTGATAATACCATTGGCCGAACATCCTATGTGTTATCCAATACGGCCAAGACGAACCAAAATATCTTTGCAACGATCACTTTAACGGATGATTCAGGTGAAATTGCATTCGCAGAGGTGAAGAAAGGCGATGTGGTTTATCCCTTCAAAGGGGAGCCGCTTGAGAATGAATATGTCGTTGAACTGGACAGCTCAGGAATTTACAATGTGACAGCCTATGACTACGCTGGAAACCGTTGGATGACTCCGATCACCGTCTCAAACATTAACAAAATAGTGCCAACTGCAATTGCAAAAACGTACAGCACGCCACCAACCACCATTACTGCACAAAGCGTGAATGTGGAGTTGACCCAGTTCAGCAAGGATATCAAAACGATTACAGTCACCGGTGTAGAACCTACCGGAAGCCTAACTGCCAACGATATCGTACATATCCCCGGCACAAAAGCTGTTCGGTTTAGAAAAAATGGTACAGTGTCCATGTTCTTTGTTGACGACTATGGCAACGAAGGACAGGAAGTGATTACCATATCGAATATTGTGTCCACACCGCCGCAAATCAAAGCCACTGCCACATTAGCTGAAGATAAGCTGAGCGTGAATGTAACCTTTGACCAAATCCGTGACAGTGACGGCGTTCCGCTGGACATTCTTAGAAAACTAACAGAGCTTACCGTTTCTTATCGTGGATATGAACATGCACTTCTGACTGAAGTGAAGGACGAGTCCGGCGATGCCCTGTCCTATAAAGAGGCAGTAATCAACGTTAAAACTAACGGGGAGCACGTTTTTCAAGTTAGGGACCAAACAGGTATCACGCAAAAAATTCTTGTAACGGTTGAAGGAATTGAAGTGGGCGGCCCAAGGGTTAAAGAAGTTCGCTGGACATACAAATATCTCGAAAAGAACCAAAGTGGTGAGTGGGTGGAAAAGGCTCATCAAAACAAGATTGTTGTTGGTGTTGACACCTCTGGAAAAGAAGAAGGATATGTTGTGGGAATCGACAAGAACCCGGCAACAAACCAGAATGTGAATGTCACGGTAATCACGGATAAAGATGCTAAACTCGTGGGCGGAAACGATCCTTGGGAACAAGAGAAGTCAATGAACTATAGAGAAAATGGACTTTACAATTTTAACCTTGAAGGAAGAACAGGGACCTATACCTCGTATGGTGTTGACATTGGACTAATCGATAAAACACCCCCAGAGCTAAAACTTAAAAATGGGGAAGAGCTAATCTTCATCGAAGGCATGACGCCTAAAAAA
Organism: Paenibacillus sp. FSL R7-0204; assembly: GCF_038002225.1. Taxonomy (NCBI): domain Bacteria; kingdom Bacillati; phylum Bacillota; class Bacilli; order Caryophanales; family Paenibacillaceae; genus Paenibacillus; species Paenibacillus sp. FSL R7-0204. Next base: position 6,637,726 of record NZ_JBBOCA010000001.1, on the reverse strand, counting down.
GATGCCTCCATTGCCTATGACAAGTCTAAGCTTCTAGACTTCGAAGCATGGGATATGGTTGCGGGTAAAAAGGTCGACCTGACAAACCGGGTCACCATAAGCTATGGAACTGGCGGGCGGGTGTTTAACCCTGACAACATCTTAGCAAATGAATTTGTTCGCTCGAACCCGTACTATATCGACTATACGGTAAGAGATGATGCAGGGAATCAGACCACTATTCGCCGAACCGTTCGCCTGGTAGGTCTGTATGACACCATAGCCCTTGTGAACGGCGTAATGCCAGACAGTTCCAATGCTGCGTCGGTTCTTGGCAACAAAGTTGAAATCTCATTGAAAAACTTTTCCGGGATCTCGTATGCACGTTATGAAAAAGGTGTCTTAACACAAGGTCAGATGAAGACAAAAGGAACGGTCCTTCGGGAGAAAAGCGGAGTGTATACCCTCGATAATGTTACGAGCGGCTGGTACACCGTATATATCCAAACGGATAAACGCGACTATTTCAACATTCATGTATATGTCTCAAATCAAGGAGGGAAATAGGCAATGACGTTCTATAGAACAATGAAACGCAGCATCGCTGCAGCTATTATTCTATCCATGCTTTTCACTTTTGCCAGTTTCCCTGTTCATGCTGACGCTAGCAATGCGGATTATTCCATTGCGAACGAATTTATGAAATATTCAATCAATTCAAAAACGGGTGGTTTCTCCATTGAAACCATTGACGGTCATCCGCAAAAAGCGTTTGACAACAACCTTCCGCTTCTTTATAAGGAAGATGCGGCAAGGAGCAATGGAACATCCTTCACAACCGTTCGTATCGACGGAAAGGATTTTATTTTCGGCCAGGAATATGGCTGGTTTGGGATCGATACCAAGCTTCATGAACCTGTCGTTTCAGAGCAAAACAGACTTTTAACCATTGCATGGGACATTAAGGGCTATACCATCACACAAAAGGTGTCCATTTCGGTAGACCCAAACAACTCAAGGACTGGCAACATTGGTATTTCATATGATGTGAAAAATAACAATGCCACAGCCGGAACGGTGGGGATCCGGCTTCTTTTAGACAACGCGCTTAGTTCAGAAATTGACGCACCTTATGTGTTGGTTGACCCGTCGCAACCGACAATCGTTGAAACCGAATATAGCGGTGACAGCCTTCCGCAGCAAATTAGATATGTTGATTCTCTTTCAGCTTCGAACAAGACGGCTTATGCCCTCTTGTCCGGCTGGAGCGGCAACAAGGATGTGAACGTTGATAAGGTGATTGTCGGGCACTGGATTAATCTTGCAAACACCAGATACGAGTATACACCAAACCCTAGTGTTGACTTTACTAATTACTCCAACCAATACTTAGTTCCTGACACTGCAACGGCTTATTATTGGAATGAAAAAACCATTGAGCCGGGTCAAGTCAGAATTTCTGAAATGCTCTATGGTATCGGTAGCTTTGCTGAACAAACCAAAAAGGAGCATGTATCCATAGGGATCCACACTGAACAAGTATTACTTACTAACGACAAAAAAGCTTATGAAAACAATGGTGTTTTTAAAGCAAATGTAGTCATTGACAATAGTGTCTCAGGAGCAAAAGAACTTATAGAACCCATTGTGAAGCTTAGCCTCGAAGAGGGACTTGTGTTTGCAGCCACGAATACACGAGAATACACGGTGAAGATTTCGGGCGGTCTTAACATTGGAACGGTGTTTACTATTCCGGATGTTGACATTATTGCAGAGACACAGTCTATGATCACATCAAAACGTCTGATCGTTTCGTTAAACGCCACAGAAATTATTGATGCTAGCACAAATAAAGTGGTTGACTATAGTGCAAACACAAACATTTTGATTCCTGCAGTTAAAGGAAAGCTCCCGGAAGTTTCAATGAAGCATGTTTTCCCGGCGGCAGTTTATTATGAAGGTGACAAAAACCTTACCGTTTCTGGCGATATGAAGGTTCTGATGGAGGCCCTTGCGGGGAGTGACGGATGGAGTCTGTACCTTGTTTCATCATCCAGCGGTGAGGCTGTTCTGATTGACAAAAGAAAAATAAGTTTTGTTGAGGAAGGTCAAACGCTTGCCTTCTCAACGAATCAGACGTTGGCGGTTGGAAAGTATGACATTGAATTTAGATTTACGAATCAACAGCTGATCGATGCCTTCGGTACCAAAATCCAAGCCACAACTAAAGTGGACGTCACCAATAAAATAGCGGATAAAAGTGCAAGCTACGGTATTGTTTCGCTAGTCCGGTTCACAGACGCTGCAAACAACAGACAGTTATATGATTATATTAGTTTTACAAACGAAGATGTAATGAAGAAATTTATATCCGGCGGCGTGAAAAAAGATGGCATTCTTCACAAAGAAATAGCATTTGAAGAAAATAAAACAGAAATCCTGTTGACCCTTCGCGGAAAAATCAGGCTTATGGATACGGGTAAAGAAAAATATTACTCTGCCAGCAGAGCCGATGGCGATATTACCATCAACAGCATCCTGACCTATGACAGCAACGAAGCTCTTAAGATGACCGTTGACAAAAAGGGTGCAAAGCTGGAAGGCGATGGTACCGTCAAAGTGATCAACTCGATTAATATTTGGCATAATAAGTGGCATTTTGAAGCAGGCAATGGAACTAAATATACCCTGGATCGGGAGGCTGTTGCCGAGAAGACTGCTCAAGCATTTGAACTTCAGCTCGGAGATGCCGGTTCTATGATGCAAAATATTGCCGGTTTTTTGATCAATATTAAATATGGTGTGATGACCCGGGACGATGATGATTTCGGAATTAGCTTCGGCGGAAGAATTTCGATGCCGTTAAAAGCTGCTGATCCATCGAAGGGTGAGGAGCATTATGATTATAAAGGCTCGCTAACAGCTAACGTTCAAGATGTTCTCTATGGAAGTAAAGACAGCAAAATTGGTTTTGTTGGCATTAACACAACACTGTCTGTAGCCCTGCCCAAAGATATATTAGGCCCGTTAGTAGGAAACGAAGCCGGTGTTAAGGCGGATATAACCATTAATACCATTGATGATATTTATAGCATTGATGCCGGTGTTTCCGTTACCATGCTGGAAGTTGAAGGGTCACTGGCACTGAAGAAGGTTCCTATTAACGAAGTTCCCAAGATGATGCTGGACAAGCTCACCTTCTTTTTAGCGCCAACTACAATGAAGGTTCCTGTGGTTGCACCTTATGTATTTATCACAGGCCTTGGCGGAGGAATTTCGAACCTTGCAGACACCGTTGCCGGAGACCCGGCAGGCGAGCTTCCACCCCTCACCATCCATCTTCAAACAAGGCTTTTAATTAATGCCATTATTGTAGGTGACTTCAAGCTGGATGCGAAACTATCCGGTCTTGCCATAGAAGGCAGCGGCCACTTGGAGAAGGACGAAGAGGCACGGCTGCTTAATATTCAAGCGGGAATGAATGTTCAATGGATCTCGCCGTTTCAGCTCAATGCCTTCGGCAGCATCAGTATTCATGCCGGAGCCATTCGTGGCGGGATAACGATTAAAATTACGGAAGATTATTTTTATGGTTATGTTTATGCAGGGCTATTCATTCCAGACTCCATCCCGCTGCTTGGGGGCAAGGAGATCGCAGGAGTTGAGGCAGCCGTCTCATCTGACTTTGTGGGTGCAAACTTTAAGGTCATTGGGGTGAAGCTTGGCTTTATCTATTATTGGAACGGTGACCTAAGCTTTGGCGGTTCCATCGACCTCTCTTCAAGAGGAGATGCCGTTCACTATGTTCACTCGGAAGCGCTGGACGAGAGCGGCAACCTTGTGCCAACCACCATGATCTATGGAACGAATATGAGAAGACTGAGTACGGAGGCCATCGCTAAGACAAGGGCCGGGAATGGGGTTACAAAAGAGATTAACCCGGCAACAAAGGATGCACTTCTCTTTGAAATTCCACTTCGTGGTTTAATCAAGCCTTCTGCATCAGAAATTAATATTACCAATCCAAATGGAAAAAGATTGACCATGGTTGAAGACGATAATAAGGGCAACGGAAACTATCTTGTTCAATCTTTAGATGGCACTAATTATTTGTACATTTCAGTCACTGATCCCTCTCTGATTGTTGGGGGGAACTGGTCCATTTCAGTTTCAACACCTGACGTTTATATAGACAACTTTGCAGTAAACAGTGTTGACTATATGCCAGAGCTTACAGGAGTTAGTGCTTCTACTAGCACAAATACAAGCCGTGAACTTAACGTTTCTTGGACAACGGACAAGCAAGGCAAATATTCGGGTGCACTTAATGTCTATGTCACGAAAGACCCGTCAATCATGAAAACCATCGAATCCTCTAACATTCAAGATACTTCATCCTTAATTAGTATCGGCAACCTGGAGTTAGATGAAATTGAATCAGGTTCTCATGTGTTCACGCTTCCTGAGTCCTTCCCTGAAGGGAAATATCATGTGGTTGCAATGCTTGTTAACCATCAAGGCGGAATGAGCAAGAAAATCACTGCTTCAACATTCACTTTCACAAATCCATTGCTCCCTCGAAACCCGAAATCCGTTTCTGCGGTCTACAGCGGTGACGGCTATGTGAAGGTAAATATAACGGGAAGCGACGAAACTGCAACACATTATCTCGTGGCGATCCAAGACGAGGATGGGGTTGAGGTCGAGAATTCCTTTGGTCAATTTAAAGTTGACAGTGACATCATTCTAAAACCATTGGAAAGCCAAACCAACCGGCCTCTATTAGAGGAAGGCAAGACTTATTTTGTTAAAGTTCAGGCTGCTAGAATTGTGGAGTCTGCCCTGAAACAGGCGGAATATTATCGTTCAACCGAAGTTGCATCATCGCCAAGCTTTGTTATGCCTTCAACGGCTAAACCTCAGCTTGTAAGCGTTGAGACAAACATTGACAGATCCAAAGACCGGTATTACTTAAACACTGACCAAGTAAAGGTAACGTACACCTTCGACAGACCTGTTAAAATGACATTCAACCTTAATACCGAAGATAAAAACACGCCTCAAGAGTATAAGAAGGTCTGGTCATTTGAAGAAAGTGTTGAAGACGGCCAGCAATTGATTGACTTTGTAGCGGTAGCTGAAAACCGTGACACCCTCCAAGGCAGCAGGTCATCAGGGGCTATTGGATTTACTGTTGATACAAAAGCACCTGCGTTACTCCTTGATGAAGATGTTCAAACCAGCCTTGACGGGGAAAACGTTGATAACACCGTCAGCAATCAAGTTGTTTTTGTTGGCGCAGACTCAAGCTACAGCTTCCGTGGTCTAACAGATCCATCCGCAACATTAACGTTAGACGGCACTTCAGACGGAATTGTTATCAGTCCGGACGGAACCTTCGTTGTTAATCGTAAGGCTTCGACTGAGGACCCGAACCAAACCCTGATGCTTAAAGCGGTTGATGATGCCGGTAACGAAACGGCTGTTCCAGTGTATCTTGTGAATCGTGTTTTGTCAGAGTATGAAAGCATTAAACTAATCTCTGACCTGGAAGGCTCCGAGGATCAGCCTGATTCGATCGAGCTTGGCATAGGCGGGACAACGGCGCTGTCTGTGAAAGCTCTCCGCACAGTTAACGGCACCGTTCTAAAAGCAGAAGACGTTGTGTGGGACGTTCTTTATAATCAGAACATCATCAGACTCTCGCAAGATGGGACCATTGAAGCATTAGCTCCAGGCGAAACGGCCATCAAGGTTAGTTATAGACTGTCTGCCTTTGAAGGCCAGGACGGGAAGACGGTCTATAAAGAACTGTCAGACGTTATCAAAATCAAAGTAAAAGATTATGGTTACCGTTATGAAGTTCGTCAGACACAAGGGTTCTCGTTGTACACCATATACACTGAAATGAACATGGGCAAGGCAACGGTTGTGATTGGAGGCAACAAACAAACTCTGTTATATGACAATCTTAAGAAAGCATATATTGGTGCTTCAAAGGAGCTTGTCACAGGCGAGCAATTAACAGCCAAGCTTGGTTTTGAACCAACGGTGAAATCTCCTGTTCTTCTGCGTGGAGACACCGATGGCAGTGGTGCTATTGATAAAGTCGACGTTATGGCAACATTGAATGCTATTTTAGACAATGTTTACAACGGGTTTAGTTCTGTAGAAAATTGGATGAGAGCTGATACAAACGGTGACGGCATTGTTGATATTGTAGATGCGCAGCTCACACTAATGGAGGCACTTAAAAGATGATCAAATACTTAAAAATCATTTTGTGCATCATGCTTCTAGGGGCTGCCCTACCCTCATATGCCTATGGCGCAAATGATGCTGCAGACCTTAGTTATCGTGTGGACATCACAGTAACGGACAGCTCAGGTTCCTTAAAATCATCATTTGAAGTTGGAGAAAAAATATTTGTTAAACTAAGTCTTTCCTATACGGGTGCCGGAAGGGCACCTGTATATGGCTTTCAAGGAAAGCTGCAGTTTGATTCTTATGTACTGGAAAATACCGGTGTGAATGTGGAAAAGGACATTTCAATGAAATATTCCGATGGTGCCATCAACTATGTCTATCTGGATATGACTTCCAAGGGGAAAGACGATTCCATACTGAAAAATATCGGAACGGCTGTATTTCAAGCTAAAAACAGCGGCACATTCAGCATCTCTTCAAGCAGCTTCATTCTAACGAACAAAGATGCGACACACCGGTATATTGAACCGGTTGAAGATGTGAAAATCATTGTGGGCGATGGAGTAAAGGACGCCTCAAAATCTCTATTATATGAAAACATTGTTGCTGCAAAAGCTTTACTGGCTTCAGTGACTATTGCGGATAATCCCAAAACTATCTATTATCCGGATCATTGGTATCCAACAAAATCCGCACAAAAATTGAGAGATGTGATTGCTGAGGCTGAGGCTGTTTTTAATAACAAGGATGCGCTGGCTGCGGAAATCTCTGAAGCCATCGAAAAGCTTAGCATTGGCGTTTCCGATTTCGAGAACTCCAAAATTGCCGGTCCGAAACGTTGGGCTGCCCAGGCTGGCGACAGCACAGCCGATAAGGCCGCAGTGGATCTTTACTATTCCGTTAAAGCTTCTGTTAAAGGCGGAAATGGCAAAATTGCCGAGGGCTTTGAAGCTCAAAACATTCGCGCAACAACCTCTGCCACCATCAGAATGATTCCGGATGAAGGGTTTGAAACCGAATATATCTTTGTCAACGGTGAGAAATTTATAGGCCATGACATTTACACCATTCCAGAGGTTAGCCGGGACACCCTTGTGGTTGTTACCTTTGCGAAAAAAACTCCTTTTACAGATATAGCACATGACGACTGGTTCTATTCTTCTGTAAGATATGTTTACAACAAGGGCCTATTCACGGGAACTTCTGAGACGAAATTCTCACCCTCCGGGAAAATGAGCCGTGCCATGCTGGCCACTGTAATCTATCGCATGGAGAATAAACCGGATGTTACATTTGCAAATGTATTCTCTGATGTTCAAAGTGGCCGTTGGTATTCAGATCCGGTGATTTGGGCCAATCAAAGCAAAATTGTTAACGGGTATGATAAGGGTAAATTTGCTCCTAATGATGCCATCACCCGTGAGCAAATTGCTGTTATGCTGCATAGATACGCAAAGGTTAAAGGTGTTGACCTTCAAGCTAAAACTTCAAGCCTGAGCTTCAAAGATGCAAATCAAATTTCAGGCTATGCCAAAGAGTCCATTACTTGGGCTGTGTCTAAGGGCATTATGAAGGGCAACACGGATTTGACTATAAATCCTTCTGGTCTTGCAACCAGAGCAGAGGTTGCCACTATGCTCGAAAGATTTAGTGAGTTGAACTGAATTTCAAATAAATACAAACCGCCCCGAAATATTTATCTCATTAAATAAAAAACCGCGAAGCCTTGCTGCTTCGCGGTTTTTCTGTGTTTGCTCTCCAAAGCTTTCATTATTCTTTTATTCCCTTCCTGTAGACTCGAATATACAAGATATGATTTTGTCTATGAGAAAAATCTCATAGATTGTCGAAAAACAAGAATGCTGTGATGAAGGGGGAATTGGCGTGAAGAACCACCGGGCAAAACAGAGAATAAGACTCTTGCTCCATTGGCTGTTGATTGTCAGTCTAATTGCGGGGCTGTGGAGTCCCGGACTTTGGCAGACAGGCCAGGCAGAGGCTGCGGCTGTGAACGGGACAGCCTCTGCTGCGAGCGATATTAACGGTCATTGGGCGGAGCCGCAACTAAGCGAATGGATAGGAGGCGGGTATATCAAAGGCTTCCAGGATGGAAGCTTCCGGCCTGATCAGACTATCTCACGTATAGAGTTTGTGGCGTTAGTGAACCGCTTGTTTGCTTACCAGGGAACGGGAAAGATCAGTTTCAAGGATGTTCCCTCTGCGGCCTGGTTCGTCTCACAGGTGCAGGCAGCGGTCCAGGCCGGATATGTGACGGGATTTCCTGACGGGACCTTCCAGCCGGACAAGCCGTTGTCACGGGTGGAGGCGGCCGTAATGCTCGCCAAGCTTACGCCTGTGCTGATGAAGGACGGCGAAGATCCGCTGAAGGTATTCAAGGATGCCGGCAGTATTCCGGGCTATGGCCGTGATGCACTGGGTGCTGTGCTAAGTGCCGGTTACATGAAGGGTTTCCCGGATGGAACGATTGCAGCTTCACGGCAGCTTACACGGGCCGAAGCTGTTGTTCTGCTGGATCGTCTGAAGCAGCAGTCCGGCAGCCATGCAGAGGGAGGGATCATTCCTCCGGCGAAGACCTTGGAGACCGGCGGCACTTACGGTCCTGCTGCAGGCTCGTTCACCGTTGCCGGTGATCTTACCCTGAATGCGCCAGGCATAACGCTGCGCAATATACAGGTCCAAGGAAATCTGCTCATCGGCTCCAAGGTTGGAGACGGAGAGGTCTACCTTGAACAGGTGACGGTACAGGGCAGCACGGATATTCAAGGCGGCGGTGCCCATAGTGTACATATCAATCATTCCCGGCTCGGTGTTGTAACCGTGGATCGGGCAGACGGTCTGATACGGGTTGTGGTCGGCGGGACAACGATCATCAGGCAGTTGAATGTCCAGTCTGAGACTAAGCTTGAGTCAGAGCAGAGCGGGACAGCTTCCGGCGGTATTGAGGGAGTTGTCATTTCAGGGTCGGGTGAAGTCACCCTGAGCGGGGACTTCAGCTCGGTGGAGATTAAGAGCAACGTCAAGGTTGTGGTCACCTCGGGGACCATAGGCCGCTTAAGCGTTGCCGGGGGAGTCAGTGCTTCGTCCATTACGCTGAACGAAGGCGTGAAGGTGAGTGATCTGGAGCTGCATGGCACAGCCAGTGTATCAGGCGCGGGAGAAATCGTGAAGGCACTGGTAGATGCTCCAAAGGTAGTGTTTGAACGTTCCCCCGGCAGCGTGGAGACTACGGCACGCGGAGAGTACACGGTTACTGCTCCGGCTGCAAGCACGGCTCCTGCCGGAGCAGGTGGAACTGACGGAGGAAGTGGTGGAGGCGGCGGTGGTGGCGGTGGCGAAAGCAATCCGACGACCCCGCCATCCCCAACGTCCACTCCGTCCCCAACACCTCAGCCGACCCTGCCGCCTGCAGAGCAGGCGCTTGAGGTGGCAGTCACTGCTGGGCAAGGCAGCCTGAGCGGCTTCATGCTCAGCTTCAGCAAGTCTGTTACGAATCTGACTGCGGCAGAGCTCTCGCTGAAGGATGCAGCGGGACAGGCCATAGAGATATCCTTCATCGGCTCACTGAACGGGGGAAGCTCTTACCGGGTTGCCGCAGCCTTGCAGGAGAGGGGGACCTACACCGTCACACTCTCTAAGGCAGGGTATGTCTTCGGCGCCCCGGCAACCTTCGTTGTTCCGGTGACCACACCGGAGGATATTCGGGTGACCACGGCAGTGCAGCATATCAGCGCAGCGGGCCTGGAGGTCCAGTTCGATCAGCCAGTCGCGGATTTGCCGCTGTCCGGCTTCACCCTGAAGCGCAGCGGGACGGGCGAAGCTGTCGCTATTCAAGAGGCTGCTGCCCATAACGGCGGAAACTCTTACCAGCTGACAGCTGCCTTGCAGGAAGGGGCTACCTACTTGTTAAGCGTGACGAAGGCGGGCTACCACTTCGGCGGGGTTGTGTCCGTATTCGTTCCGGTTACGGACCCGGTAGTGATCTCAGTATCTGCTGAGGTCTACGGCATCACGGAGACGGGCTTCCAGGTATCCTTGAATCCGCCGGTGGCGGGATTAACCCCAGCTCATTTCGCTTTGACAGCGGGGGATGGCAGCAGCATTCCGGTGGACGGAGCGGCCTCCGCAGAGGATGGCGGTGTATACACGATTACTGCAGGACTTGTCCCCGGCAGCACCTACACGCTTAGTATGGAACGGAGCGGCTATAGCTTCGGGACAGCGCTTGAAGTGACTGTACCAGCCGTAGGCAAGGTTAAGGTTGAACCTTCGATTGGCACCGTGCGAACTTACGGCTTTATCCTGTCTATGGATAAGACAGTGCCGGAGATAGATTCTCTGAGCCTGGTGCTGGAGAACGCGGCGGGCGGGCAGGTCAGTATCGATATGCTCAGTACAGTGGTTCCCGGCCGGCAATATGAAGTGTGGGCCAGCCTGGCCCCGAAGGATTCGTATACCCTTTCGCTTGATATGGATGGGTATGAGTTCACGGAACCGGCGGCTCTGGCGGTCCAGGCAGAGGAAGTTCCCTCTTCGGCAGGCTGGGTGACGCATAGCGGATTTGAGCTGCAGTTTGCGCAAGGTACGCCAGACTTCTCGGCAGGCGATATGACTCTGCAGGCTCCGGGCGGCGGGGCCGTAGCCGTGGATGAAGTCCAGCTTGGTCTGGACAGGAAATCTGCAGTGATAGCTGCGGATTTGCCCGCAGCAGGAAGTTATGCTTACCATGTCAATCTCTATGACGGACGGTTCATACAAGGGACCCTAGTTGTTCCTGAGACCGTGGAGATCAGTAAGTATACGACCTTCGACGGGTACCCCGGTGCTTATAGCGGCCTTACGGTTCACTTCGGGCGGGCGGTGCCGGGGTTGACAGTCTCAGCCTTTGAGCTTAAGACTAGCAGTGGCGGGGCGGTTGTATTGGACTCGGCGGGCTCCAGTGACGGAGGCCGTACCTACAAGCTGCTTACCACGCAGATTAATGCCGGAGGCCCGTTTGTACTTGGCATTACGGCTCCGGGCTACAGCTTCGGGAAGCCGGCCACACTAGTGAACGCGACTCTGAATGTGTGGGGCGCGGGGCGGAAGCCGACCCAATTCATGGCCGGACTGAATCCGCGCGTGCCGGATTTGACGGCTGAACATTTCAAGGCCACGGATCTGGCAGGCCATGAGGTTGCGGTTACAGGCGTCACTTGGGATAACCAGCAGCGGATCTATATAGTGGCTTTTGACGGAGAGGGCGGTCAGAGTTATTACGTATCGGTTCAGGCGGACGGGTATGACTTCGGCGCGCCGAAGAAGATTTATGTGTATGCCCAGAACACTGTAGTAGATCCGACGTACAGCGGCTTCACGCTTGTGATGGCACCTGCGATGAAGATTAATACGCAATACGGCTTTAAGCTAACCAAGGCTTTTGGAGGCCCGGAGGTTCCCATCAAGAAGGCGGTCATGAATGATCCGGAAGGCAGAAGCTACCAGTTCTCGGCGGCCTTGACCCCGGGCTACTATAGTCTCGCGCTGGATGCAGAGGTGGACCCGAACGTGGTCACCTTCTTAGTTCCGCTAATTGCTACAGTCTCTGTCGATGAGATTGAGAACAATGGGCTGGTTGCGAAGCTTGATTATGCTGTGGATGGGCTGGATGCCAGGGATTTCGTATTGTTGAACAACGATACAGGAGATCCCGTAGTGATATCCTCAGCAACAACGGCGGACCAGGGCGCAAGCTACCGGCTGTCGGCCCACCTGGCGGGAGGCAGCTATACTCTGAAGCTGACCGGGCATCTACCGGAAGCAGGGGTGAATTTCAAGGTTGCAGCGACCACAGACGCAGGGACAACCAGTGTATCGAAGATCACGAGTGCGGGCTTCGAGCTTTCTTTTGCCAACCCGGTAATGGGGCTCCTGCCTGGCGACCTTATGATCACGGATGCGCAGAATAACAAGCTGAACGGAGTTACGTTGACCACGAGTGATAATGGCGGGACCTATCTTGTGCGGGTCACGCTTGCGGAGAATGCGGACTACACGCTCGTGCTGAAGAAAGGGTACATCCTCTTCGACTCGCCAGTCACGTTCCATGTGAATAAGTGGATTGCCGCCAGCATAGCGGATGTAACGAAGGACGGGCAGTTCACCTTGAAGTTCGCTCCCGCGTTCCCGGAGATTGAGAATTATCTGGGGCTGTCATTAACGGATGAAGCGGGCACGCTCTATTATCCGAATCTGTTCGAGTCGGCAGACGGCGGTGCGAGCTACCAGCTTCGAGTGCCGGGCAATCAGCTGAAGCCGGGTATGGCCTACATGGTCAAGCTGGACAAGGATGAATTCTCAATGAATCCGTTCTCCTTCCGGCTGCCGCCAACGCTGACAGTTATGGAGGCGACAACAGCAAGTGTGAAGGTGCAACTGGATGCGCCGGTTCCGGGGCTGGCCCAGCGGCATTTTGTAATCCGAAATGCCGCTGGTGACAGCATTGCACTGACTTCAGCGGCAACTGCGGATGCAGGCGCTCACTACACCCTTGCCGGTACCTTTGCCGGAGGGCAAACGTATACGGTTCAGTACAAGCCGGATGTAACTTATCAGGTGAATGAACCCGTAGCTTTTCCAATATCGAAAATCATTACGGCTGCACTCAGCAATATAACGGTACTGGGGTTCAAGCTTCAATTCAGCTCCAAGGTAACCGGTTTGACCCCGCAGCAAGTGATCCTCCGTGATCCGAGCGGGAATCCAATCCCTGTGAATGAGTATTCACTCAAGACAACGGATCAGGGGCTAAGCTACCAGGTGACGCTGAATGCGGTGGCAGCGGGCAAAGGGTACACCCTGGATCTGGCGAGAGATGATTTCCGGCTGGCGTCTCCGGTCTCCTTCGATATCTCGGCATCGGCTGCTCTCCGGCTGGTGGGCACGGTGCTGAATAAGATTGTGGTGTCTGTCTCTCCGAATCTGCCGGATATGACCGAAGAGCATTTCGCGTTGTATGACAGCAAAGGCCGCAAGATCGCGATTACGGTGACTTCTCAAGGTCCGGCAAGCGCGATGTACAATATTGAAGGGAAATTCGACGCCTTCGAGACGTATACTCTGCAAGCGAAGTATCCCGGCTATCTGTTCGGGGCTCCGCTTACGGTGGGCTTCCAAGTAGGGGTGTATGCAATCATTCACAGCCAGTCGCGGAGCGGCTTCAAGCTCGTATTGAGCACGGAGGTGCCTGGTCTAAGCGCTGCGGATATTACGGTCACTGATAAAGAGGGAAATATCGCTGCGGTACAATCCCTCCAGGCTTCCACTGCTCCAGGCAGCTACAATGTGCTTGTTCCGCTGACCGGCGGCAAGACGTACACGGTGAAGATTGCTGCGAAGACGCCGTATGTTTTTGACAGCATTGACCCGTTCACCTTGAATGCGGCTTCGGCCACGGTGGATCAGTTGTCTGTGACCGGCTTCAAGCTGAGCCTGTCCTCACCGCTCAGTCTGGACCCCGGAAATGTCAGCCTGACGGATGACCAAGGCCAAACCGTCAACTTAAGATCGGTCATTACCCGGGATGCGGGCCGGTCTTATGAGATTAGTGTCTATCTGAAGGCGGGTGTGCAGTACAAGCTGGGCCTGCATGTGGCGGGATACGACCTGGGTACGGAGCTGCCGTTGTCCATCCAGGCTGTAGCGGCTGCGTTCGAGGGGATGGAGACCGGGAACAATCAGGCGTTCACTGTACGCTTCGATCAGGCGATGCCAAGCCTGCTGCCGGGTGATTTCAATATCAAGCAAGGAGACAACGCTACAGTCTACCATCCTATGAAAATATCGACAGCGGACGGGGGATTCACTTATAAGGTAGAAGCGGGCTTCTGGGGAACAGAGCGTTACTCGCTGCGTATTGTCAAGCACGGGTATGACTTCGGCACCCCGATCTTCATTGACGTTCCGGCTAGGATAAGCGCGGCAGTGTTGAGAATAGGAGCGGACTACGTGGAGATCGGACTGAATCCCGGTGTCTTTGGAATGAGTGCCGCTGATTTCACGGTGAAGGATAGCACAGGGCAAGTGTTGCCTGTGTCCTCTGCGGTGACGGACGACCATGGCTTGACTTACCGCCTGAAGGCAGCATTTGCCGGAGGCCAGACCTATACGATTGCGCTGCAACAGATGGGTCATGACTTCGGGGAAGTCTTGTCGGCTACGCTGCCGAGTGTGATTGCAAGTGAGGTTGGTCCTGTTAACGGGCAAGGCGTGAGTGTTCTCCTGAACCCGGCTGTTGGCGGGCTTAAGGCTGGCAGCTTCAAGCTGGTTAATGCTGACGGGCAGTCCACTCCGGTTACAGCCGTCAAGGAGCTGAACGGGGGGGCCGGTTATGTATTGTCTGCTAATCTTACAGCTGGAGCGGCCTACACGCTGAATGTGACCGCAGCAGGCTACGACTTCGGAGCCGCGCTTGCAGTGAAGGTACCGGTTCCAATCGCACTGAGCTATGACGCTATACAAAAGGACGGGCTGACGGTGAAGCTGGACCCGGCTATTCCGGGACTTCACGCAGCCAGCTTCATCTTGAAGGATGCGGAGGGCAATCAGAGCGTTGTGTCTGCGGCAACCACAGCAGATGGCGGAGCAACATACGCCATACGGGCGGCGCTGCAATTTGGAACGGATTACAGCCTGAGTATTGCGGCTGACGGGTATGATTCCGGAACGGTGCTGCCGTTCAAGGTGCTGCAGCCTGTCGCCAAGTCTATCGAGGCGCTGTCCAAGAACGGGTTCACCCTGCGGCTGCAAGCCGCAGTTCCAGATTTGAAGGTCAGCCACATTCTGCTGAAGGACAGTAGCGGCGAGGCTGTAGCACTTGATTCCCTGGTGACGGCGGACGGCGGGCTAACGTATCAAGCGGCCGCGAAGCTGATAGAAGGGGCAGGATACCGGCTGGCGTTGACCGCTAAGGGGTACGATTTTGGCCCGTCGGTTCATGTGGATGTTCTTCCGATGCTGCAATTAACGGCGGGTAATATTAGTACCTCAGGCTTCAGTCTGCATCTGAGCAAGGCCGTGCCTGATCTAAATCTGTCCTCCGTGCACCTCAGTGGACCCGGCGGGCAGAGTGTAACCCTCACCGCAAGCTCATTCTATGATGCTAATCCGGGTACAGCCGATGCGGGTAAAATCTATCTGGTGCGTGTGCCTATAGCCGCCGGTCAAACGTATACGCTGATGGTGCAAGATCCGTCCCACCCGGTAGAAGGGCCGCTTGAAGTGGTGCTGCCAGTTGCGGTTACGAGCCAGGTCACCCGTGCAGATGCCGGCGGAATAAGTGTGCTGCTGGGCCGCAAGGGAATTGATGTGCAGCCTGAGGACGTGGAGCTTCTTACGGCGGCAGGCGATAAGATCAAGGTGGTGGGTATCGCTGCGGGAACAGATGCCGGTACCTGCACCATTCAGGCTCAACTTGCAGAGGGCAGTACGTATTCGCTAAGCCTGAAGAAAACAGGGTATGACTTTGGGGCAGCGGTTAAGGTGTATGTGGCTTACCGTGTCACTTCAAGTCTCACAGGTGTGAATGAAGATGGCTTCACGGTAAGCTTCAGTACTCCGGTTCAGGGTGTACAGTTCAGCTTGCAGGATGCCGGCAACAACCCGGTCACACTGGGTCCGGTATCCACGGCAGACTTCGGACAGACGTACAGAGTGGCAGTGAACCTGGCCTACAATAAGGAATTCAAGCTGCGTCTGAGCGCAGCGGGGTATGAGCTCGGCGCGGAGCTGACGGTGAATAATGTGAGCACACCGCCGCAGCTAATGGATGCAACCTCTTCTGAGAACGGAACCCAGGTGATCCTGACGTTCGACAAGCCGCTGGCCAGCGTAATAGCAGGCGGGTCCTTCTCCGTTAAGATCGACGGCCAATGGCAGAGCTCCGTCACTGCGGCACTCGGCGCAGATCCGGCGCAGATTCTCCTGAGCTGGAACAGCAGCGGCCGGGTAATTGGTTCAGCCTCCACGGTATCGGTGGCTTACACCGGAGTGAACCGGGTGAAGGCGGTCAATCAGACGTTCCTGGCTGTCTTTGACGAATTGCCGGTGGCTAATGTGGCGACCCTGCTCGGGTTCGTCTCCAGCTATGCCTATAAGAACGATGCAGCCTATCCGGCCAAAATCCTTCACACGCAATATGGCAAGACGGCGCTGGAGACAGCGGGACTTCTGCGGGACGGCGGCTTCAAAGCAGCGAATCTCTACCGTGCAGTGCTGGCCGAATACGGGATGATCCGTTCAGAAATCACTCCTATCCTGTATGCAATGAACGCGGATGCGTCAGCGCTCTATGATGCTTACAATTCACTGAAGCGGCCTACTTCTAAATATGATGGATTGATTATTCCAGAGTTTCTCTCGGCAGGCTATTCGATCAGTGAGATTGCTCCGGTCCTCCAGCGATTTGGTCTGCTCAGCAAAGACATCATGGGATATCTGAAGCGCGACAATGTACCGGTTACAGAAGCGGCGAAGGTCTTGAGGGATAACTGGAATGAAACAAGCGGCAATACCGTGGAGTTGCTCGGACTTGCAGGTTATGACAGCAACGGGATTGCCGGAGCTGTCCAGAGAGCATATGGTCTGAGCCCGGCACAGACGGTGTCCGCCATGGCCGAAGGTAAGCAATCGGCAACAAAATCGGCAGCGGTCATTAAGGAGCTGTACCAGGAGGCTGCGGTTACAAGTGCAACCTGGCTGTCCCAAGCCGGATATCCGGCGGCGGAGGTAAGCAAGGCGATTGCAGAGCAGTACAGCTTTGCCAGTGCGGCTGATATGCGGCAGGCCTTCATGGATGCCGGCTTCCCGGCAGCTTATACGTATGCTCTGCTGCGGCGGGAGTATTCGCAGCAAGATGCGGCGTCCGAGCTGCTTAATGCCAAGGTGTCTGCCCGGGAAGTGGCTGAAGCGGTGAAAGCCGCCGGTGACGGTGCCTCCGTTATAATAAGCGTCTTAACGGCCAAGCACTATGAGGTGCGGGAAATTGCCCTCATCGTGAATGATTTATGGGTATCGGCGGGGACCCCGTTAAGCGATATCCTTGTCCAGTTCGCCGCTGGCGGATATGAGGCTTCAGCACGGGCTGCACTGCTGCGGGAGCAGTTCGGTGCAGAACTCCCGGCAGCGATTGCGGCGCTCTCTCCAGGGCTTACCCAATCCCAGCGGGAGCATATACTGAAGTACCTGATGGACGGGGGATATGATCCTGTTCACTTAGCGGACTATTATCTGAAGCAGGGCAGCCATCCTTATGAATTGTTCAGACAGTTCAGGCTGGCGGGCAAAACGCCGGTACAATCGCTGCAGACCATGCATGATGCCTATATTCAAGCGGGAACAGCACTTACGCTGAGCGGTGCGATGGATCTGTTCTACCATGATTACAATAACCGTTACGAAGCAGACCAGGTCCTGACAGCGCTGCGTAGTGTGTTCGTCCAGGATGTGGACGGGAAGGCGGATGCTACAGAGGTAGCGGCTGTCATGAGCAACTCCAGGCTGTGGGACAAGTACGAGATCGCCAAGCCGCTTATCCGGCAGATGGGCCTTACGATTCAGGATTGGGTGGAGCTGGAGCGCACAGAGGCCTTGTCCCGGTTCGGCTGCGCCTGTGATGTACGTACGGTGGTGAAAGATACCCAGTATTTATTCGCTGGCGCATCGCTGCCGGAGATCACGGTAGCCATGAGCTTATCCAGCAGCTATACCTTGAACATGATCGTGGAAGGAACGATTAATCTCTACCCTACAGGGGGTGTCAGAGCGAAGGGGATGCCTTACCTGATCTCTGCGCTAAAAAATGCGGGGTATTCCTTCGAAGAGGTCGCTGCCGAATTCGACCGCCAAGGGTGGAGTGAATGGGTGGCTGTCTTCAGCTCATACGGAATTGCAGCAAATGATGTGACTGCGTATTTGGTTACAAAAGGTCTTACCATGAACCAGGTCATTGTCCGGCTGGCTCCGTATCCGCTGAAGGACCGGGCGCTGGTCCTGCGCGAAGCCTACG
This sequence comes from Paenibacillus sp. FSL R7-0204, assembly GCF_038002225.1. NCBI lineage: Bacteria > Bacillati > Bacillota > Bacilli > Caryophanales > Paenibacillaceae > Paenibacillus > Paenibacillus sp. FSL R7-0204. The sequence goes on along the minus strand of NZ_JBBOCA010000001.1, from coordinate 6,619,479 downwards.
GGCTGGATAGCGCTGCTGCGATGGCACTGCTGCTCCAGCAGACTGACGAGGATCAGGAGGATATCGGCCGGGCGGCGGCCTGGGCCTACGGCAGCGATCCAATCTCGCTGTGGATTCAGACGCTGCGGGCACAAGGGGCTACGGCTGCCTCCGTGATTAACACGCTTGCTGCGCGATACCCTGCCTACTGGCAGTCGGACAAGGTGGGCCCGGCCCTGATTCAGGGCGGATTCAGCCAGGATGAGGTTATGCGGGGCCTGCTGATCCATGGCGGAGTGCGTAACAACCTGAAGGCAACGCTCGCGCTGCTGCAGTCGCTCTATAGCCAGCAGCAGATTACCATTGCGCAGCTGCTCAGTGCGGCCAAGTCCGAATCGCCGGGAGAAGGACTGGAATTTCTGCAGAAGGGCGGCTACAAGCTGCCTGATATTGCCCGCACACTCAAGGATTATTACGGGCTTACATCCGGAGAAGCGGCCAGGCTGCTTACCGCCGCTTATCCGAATGATCAGAGTCTTATTCTATCAGGGCTTGCTTCCGTATACGGACAGACGCTCGGAAGTACGGTAGCAGAAGCGCTGCAGGAGCAGGGAATTACTGAAGTAGGCGCAGCTGTTGAATATCTGTGGAATGCGGGATTTGCCCCCAAAGAAATTGCAGTCTCTGCCAAAGACGCCTTCCACCAGGACGCAGGTCAGACCGCACTGCTCTTCGTGCAGAAGAATATTCTGGCAGATAAAAATGTACTGGTAACGACCCTTGCCTCTGTATATGGACTGTCCGTAGAGCAGGTGATCCATGCGCTGCTTGTCCGGCAGGGAGACCCTTCCTTCGGGGGAGCCATTGCCTTTGTGTTCCAGGCCCGGTTCAGTCTGGCGAACAGCATCAGGCTGGCCAAGACAGAATACGGATTATCGGCGGGAACAGCTTTGCAGCTGCTCACAGATTCCCGGTTATACCGCCAGGAGGATATCCTTGCGGGAGTAACGGATATCTACCGGACCTCACAGCGTGAGAGTATCGTGGATTCACTGGCAGCCAGCGGGCTGGTCACCCTGGAATCTGCCGTATCCTTCCTGCGCAACATGAAGTTCGATCTGAACGGGATCGTCCGGGTGGGCAAGGAGCATTTCCGGTTAACGGCCGGAGAGACAGCCGCCGCCCTGACCGTCGAGGGAACTTATAGTGATGAGGACATCCAGAGTGCGGTGTCCTATGTATACGGACAGAATCTGACGCAGACCCGGCTCGATACGCTGAATGCGCTGGGGATCACCATGTTCGCCGATGCTGTGCCGGAGCTGAGAAGCGCCGGATTTGCCCTAACCGACCTGGTGCTTGCAGGCAAGACGCACTACAAGCTCAGTGCCGGAGAAACGACTTACATCCTGCTGCAATCCGGGAACTATCCGGCGGCAGACCTTCTGGCTGCTGTGGCGGAATACTATGGCAAGCCGGTGAATGAAAGTGTGGAGGAGCTGCTTAACCGCAGCGGGATTGCCTCCATCCAGGATGCAGCGCCGTATCTTCGTTCGCTGGGCTACACGCTGCAGGATGTGACCGAAATATCGAAGAACTACTATGGTAATTCGGTACAGGCTACCCAGGACGCCTTGCTGTCGCTCCAATTGGAAGACGCCAGCATTATAGAATGGACTGTGCGGCAGGTCTACGGCACAGCTGCGGAGGAAGGCACTACGGCTGCAACGCCTCAGTCTATCCTGCAGCAAGCCGGAATTACAGGGGAGCCAGCGGCCATTGTCTATCTATGGACTGCGGGCTACCCGCTCCAGGATATTGTCAGAATGCTCAAAGAGTATAACGGCCAATCTGCGGCCGCGGCGTCAGCACTGCTGATTGCCGATGGCTCGTTCAATATCTCTGCGGTTCTGAGCAGCATCAGTGCTATATATGGCACCGCGTATGATGCCGCTGTGATGGAGTTTTTCAGAGCGCAGGGTATTTTCACAGACGCCCCGCAAGCAGCTCAGGTCTTAAGCACAAGCGGCTACCGGATGGCGTATATCGCGGAACTTTTGAAGAAGAGCTATGGCAAGACAGAGGCGGAGGCGAAGGCCCTCTTGAACGGACTGGGCATTTACAAGGCGGATGCCGTACAGAAGACAGTGGCTGAGGTGTATTTCGCAGTGGGCACATCCTCTGGAACTCTTCAGCAAGTGCTTGATCTGTATGGAATCACGGGTGCAGAAGCCGCTGTCAGCCTGCTCTATAAGCAAGGTACACAGGTTCAGGATATCCTCCAGTATTTGAAGGATGCTTATAACTTGGGTGCCGATGAAGCAACCGCCCTGCTGGCCGTGTATGTCAGGGGGCCAGAGCTTGGGTTGGCCGTCACTACGGTGTATTACAGCAGCACGAATGTCGGTTACCTCTCGAAACTGATTCCGGCAACCTCTATGGGCAGCCCGGGAACGGTGGCGAACTATATGAAGGCGAAATTCAGTGATACCGATATCGTGCTTGCGCTGAAGGTGATGTTCAATCTGGACGCTCTGGGTGTGCTGGATGCAGTCACTACTGCGGTGATGCCTGCGGAGCGAGTCCGGGCAGCGGTAACCGAAGTGTTCGGGGCTGATCCGCTCTATGCCTATCTGAAGCGTATGAAAGACCGGGGAGCGAGTGCGAATGATGTCGCTGCCGAGCTGGATCTGCGGGGACTGCTTGAGCTGGCGCCGTCCATTTATCTGGTGGATACGCTGAGGAGCCTGGGGTACGACAACGCCAGCATTCTGAAGATGCGCTACAATTACTTCAACGAGGCGCGCAAGAATGCAGGCTCGGAAGAGGAGCAGGGAACGCAGCTGGTGCAGTTCGGCGTGAATACGCCAGCCGCTATCGTTCAATATTTGCGTAAATGGAGTCTGGCTCCCTACAAGGTACTTAAGATCGTAAGAGCAGGATTGCCGGATGCGCCTATCGCGGAGATTGCCCTTGCCATGCGTGAGCAGGGCTACGATGGTGAAGCGATTATGGGAGGTCTTGAGATTGTTGGAGAAGGCGGGGATAGCATTGCTGCGATTCTCAGGAAGCTTGGACTTCCGGTGGTACGGGCACTGGTCTTCCTGGGCAAAAGCTGGTCCGTGGACGAGCAGCTGCAATGGCTGATCCGCAATGGCTATACGCCAAGCGAATACATTGCTTACCGGAATGTGCAGACCGATAATACCATTGCGATTCTGCGGCAGCAGCTCGGCTTGTCCGCGAACGATATTGCCAAGCTGCTGATTCAATACAAGGGCAGTATGGGCCATTATTATATAGCCAAAGTGCTGTATGATGGAGGGTTTACACAGGTCAAAGAGGTTGCGGGAGCTCTAATCTCGATCAATTATCAGCCGGTCTGGCTGCTGGAATTGCTGGTGGGGATTGGCGGCTGGACTATGGATGATATCGCCCAGGGAATGCTGGATTCCGGTCTGATCTCACTCGTGGATCTGGGAACGGCTATTCAGATGGCCACGGGCGGCGTGCTCAAGGAGACCTACCGTATTCTCAAAAAGGTATCTACCGCCAAACAGCGGGAATTCTATGACAGTCTGAGTAGCGTCGAGCGCAGGCTGCTGGACAACAATGAAATCGCCATGATTGTGGTGGTGTCCGCCATGCGTAACGGAAGGATCAGTCTCGACGATGCCACCAATCAGCTGAAGGTGACGGAAGGGATTGAACCGGAGGATGCACTGAAGGTCCTGATTGTATCCGGGGCGAATGTGCTGGATTCGGCCGGAGCGGTATGGGATGTCTACCGTGATTATATCGGGGCGAAGATTATTCTCAAGATGTTCGAAAAGGCGGCAGGCCAGTATATCTCAGACTTTAAAGAGTACTATAAGCTGGTCATGACGTTATCCAAGATTATCTACAAAGTATCCAAGTAAGAAAATGAGGCTCCAGCAAAGGCCGGTCCGCATAAGGACCGGCCTTTGCCGGTAACCTGTCATGGAAAATCAAGGCGTGGACACCCCGCCCCGGAAGGTGCTATCCTAACTTAATAGAATTTGTTATTAAGGGAGACGCAGCCGTGGAAAGTAGGCACTGGATGTCGATTATGCTTTTTATTGCAGCAGCACTGATGCTGTTTGTGTCGTTCCTGTCGTACCAGAAAAGACATCTGCCTGTTGCCAGAACGATGATTCTGATTATGCTGACAGCGGCCTTCTACGCCTTCGGCTATGGTCTTGAGCTGCTTAGCGGGAACTTAAGCCAGGTGAAGCTGGCGCTGCACATTCAATATCTGGGTATTCCTTTTGTCTCCACCTTATGGCTGGTACAAGCGATTCAATTCACCGGAGCCGCTGCGCGTTTCCGCAAGCGGCTGATCGCCCTGCTGTTCCTGATCCCCGCCGTTATCTTCATCCTGCAGCTCACGAATGACTGGCATCATTTAATCTACCGGGATTTTCTGCTGAATACGGACCCATCGGTCTCCTTGTATTACACCGTCAAGGGGCTGTGGTATAACATCCACGCTGCGTATAATTATCTGGTGCTGCTTGGCGGCATAGCGCTGTTCATATCCATGTTTGTGCGGGCGCTGCCGATTGTACGCAAACAGATTGCTGTTCTGCTTCTGGGTGCGGTTGCGCCTATGCTGCTCAATTTGTTTCTGTGGACCGGAACCCGGATTGATCTCACACCGTTCGGGTTTGCAGTATCGGGCATCGCCTACGCCTGGGGCATCCTCAGATTCAACCTGCTCCGCCTGACTCCGCTGGCTATGGCGCAGGTGTTCGAGACGATCCGGGACGGTGTCCTTCTGTTCGATTATGAGAATCAGATCGTCAGCTACAACCGTGCCGCAGAGAAGATGTTTCCCGAGCTTGGGAGCAGGCGGCGCTACCCGGCGGATATGACGGAGGTGCTTGCCGGCAGCGGGGATCTGCTTGAACGTCTCAGGGGCTTAAGCGATGAGGACGAGCGGTTTGCCTACGAGCGGCTCCAGGCTGGCAGGCGTCTGTACTATAATTGCAGTCTGTCCTTCATTCATGATACAGGCAGCACCCCTATCGGTAAAATCCTCTTGTTCAGCGACATTACCGAGCTGAAGGAGAGCGAGGTCCGGCTGCGCGAGAATGCCCGGCAGCTGTCCGAGCTGAATGCCTTCAAGGACAAGCTGTTCACCATTGTGGCCCATGATATCCGTGATCCGGTAGCACTGCTGGTCAGCCTGACAGAGCTGCTGGGCGACGGGCTGACAGCTGCAGATGATCAGCATGCGGAGGTGGTGCGGGAGATCAAAGGGCAGGTGCGGAATACGTTCCAGCTTGTTGACAATCTGCTGGACTGGTACCGCAGCCAGAAGGGGACGGTGTCGTTCCATCCGCAGGCCTGGAGTGTGCAGCAGGTGGTCCGGCAGGCCCTGATGCTGGCGGGTACGAAAGCCGGGATGAAGCAGATCCGTCTGATGGAGCGCATCGGCAGCGAATTAACCGTCCGGGCGGATAAAGAAATGCTGGACCTGATCCTGCGCAATCTGCTCTCTAACGCTATCAAATTCACGGGGATAGGCGGCTCTATTAAGGTTGGGGCCCTGCTAGAAGAGGACAGGGTTATCTTGTCTGTGCGCGATAACGGGATTGGTATTGATGAAGCGACCGCAGACATGCTGCGTCTGGAGGAGCCGATTCTGAAGGCGCCGCTGGGGGAGGAGGCAGGGGATGCCCGCTTCGGCCTGGCGCTCGCGCGTGAATTCGTCCGCATCCATGGCGGGAGCCTGTGGTTCGAGAGCAAGCCGGGAAGTGGAACGATCTTCTACTTCACCTTGCCGGGATCGGCAGGAGGAGAACGGATGGAGTAACGGGGCAGCGGGAGGGAGGAGATATGCAAATGAAGGTTATACTGGTCGATGATGAACGGATGATGCATCTGATTCTTAGCACCATGCTGCTTAAGCTGCCTGAAGTCGAGCTTGCGGGTACGTTCACAGATACGAGGTCGGCTGCTGCCTTTCTGGAGGAGCACCCGGATGTGGAGCTTGCCTTCGTAGACCTCTCTATGCCGGGAGAGGGCGGCATGGCCTTTGCAGCCAGGCTGGCAGCTGCCGGTTCTCCGGTGCAAATTGTGTTCGTGACCTCACATAAGGAATTTGCCCTGGAGGCTTACGACTTGTCCGTGCTGGATTATTTGGTCAAGCCGGTCTCCCAGGAGCGGCTTGCGCGCACAATGAACCGGGTGCTTACCTGGCGGCGTGCTGCTCCGGCACGGCTCTCCCCTATGCCGGAGGTGCAGGCTCCGGCCGGTTCCGGCCGGGTAACGCTCACGATGCTCGGGGATGTTGCCGTGAGCAGCGGGGCAGGCCGGGTCAAATGGACCTCCCGTAAATGTGCTGAGCTGTTTGCCTATCTGCTGCTGCTCCGGGGGAAGCGCGTCCCCCGTTCCAGGCTGGTTGCGGATATCTTCGGCGGCATGCATAAGGCCAATGCGGAGAGCTATCTTAACACTACCGTCTATCAACTGCGTAAATCTCTGGAGCCGCTGGGTCTGCGGGAAGCGATCCGTTCGGAGAACGACGGGTATGCGCTTGAGCTTCAAGCGCCGGTTATGGACTATCTGCAATTTGAACAGGAGGCAGCCGCCTTGCACACCATTGAACCCCCGGATATAGAGAGGGCTATGTGTATCGAGCAGCTCTATACAGGGGAGCTGTTCGGCGACAAGGCTTATGTGTGGGCCATCCATGAGACGGAGCGTTATGCGGAATTGTATGCCTCCTTCGTCAAACGGCTGGCCGCAGCTCTCATTGCCAGCCGGGATTCCGCTGCGGCCTCCAAGCTGCTGCTGAAGCTGAACAAGCGGAATCCGCTGGATGAATCGGTGATCCGCCAGCTGATGGCCGTTCACGAGCTGGCCGGAGACAAAAAAGGTCTGAATGCCGTCTACACAGACTACGTGCGGCTGCTGAGCCGAGAGCTTGGCATCAAGCCCTCCGGCGACCTGATCTATCTCTATGATTCCCTGGTCCGGCGGATCTCGGAACTCAAATAATCTTTGTTTCAGCCTTCTCCGGAGGGCCCGGATTACGGGTCCTCCGGTTTTTTTTGCTGCTCAACCCAATCAGAATGGCTATTGCTAGAGTAGATTACCTTGAGGGTGATTCTGTTAGAGTGGCGGCAAGGAATTTCGCCAAAAATGTGGACAGGGGTAAAGGCGCGAATCCGTTCCGATTACATTAGGAAATGGGGGGATACAGATGGATTTCAGTGCATTGACTGGCCTTTTCGTAGATAACAACGGTTCAGTCGTGCTGAATGTTCTGTTATCTACGGCCTTGATCTGGAGTGTTAAGCAAATTGCGAATAAAGAAAAAGTAATCCAGAATTATCAGAAACGGGACGAGGAGAATGAGAAGCAGCTTAGCGAATATAACCGTACACTTGTGAAGCTGCTGATTGAGAGAGGAACCGCAGAGAGAAAACCTAATGATGAGGAGGTCGTCAACAAGTGAAGCTCCTCGATATCTTCCGCAAGCACGAGCTGAAGCCCAGCCGGGTCAAACGGGAAATTGAGACCCTGGGCCAAATTCAGGAGGCGTATGAAACCAATGATCTAGAAAGACTTATTGATCTGCACCGTACCGGCTTAGGCAGAAGGGGAGATGATCTGCATGGACATTATTGACTTGATCCTGATCACACTGGAAATGATAGCCTTGATTGCTTTTACCGCGTATGTTATCCGTTACAGCAGGTATTTTATGGGACGAGGCCCCTTGCGTACGTATAATTTGTATCTCCGCAGTGTGTGGATAACTTACGGGGCGGTAGCGCTGCTATGTCTCAATCTGCTGTGGGGAAGGCTGAACATTATTCTCGGGCTGAACCAGTCCGGCAGCTTATCCGATATTTTGCGTGAGTATGTGCTGGTGCTGACGCTTGTCATGCTTGTATTCGCGGGCTTGCTGCACAAGGAGTTATGGGACAGCAACCGGAGGCCCAAACCCCGCAGCGAACGCAAGAAACTGAAGTAGGCCCCATTCCTCATCATTCTCCCTCGGACACCCGTCCTCCGCCACGTTCATCTCTCTCAATATGAAAAAGCACCAGCTCCAGCTGAAACAGCTGGCCGCTGTAAGCAAGCTGAAACAGCCCGCCGGCCCGCTCCATCGTCTGGCGGATATTCCGCAGTCCGATCCCGTGGGAGCGCTTATCGCTTTTGGTAGTCAGCAGCTCGCCGCCTGGGCCTTCGAGGACAGAACCGGAGTACGGATTCTGAATCCTTATGAATAAGCTGTCATTCAGATAATGCATATGTACCGCGATGTATCGTTCTGTTCCCTGTTCCTTGGGCATCAGGCTGACTGCCTTCAGGGCGTTATCAAGGGCATTGCCCAGAATAACGCTGATAACAGCGGTATCCAGCATCAGCCGGGGCGGAAGGCTCAGCTCCAGGCGGAGATCAATCTCTGCTGCGGATGCCTCCTGCCGTTTGTAATCCAGAATGGAGTCAATAACCGGGTTGCCCGTGTTGCAGTAAGTTTGGGCTTGTCCAGTCGAGCCCAGTAGAGCGTCCAGCTCGGATGTAGAGGCGGATTCTTCTCCGCTGAGAATTCTGGAGCGCAGGCCCAGCAGAATATGGTTGAAGTCATGGCGGAACCGGAGGGCTTCCTCCTGAAATTCCCGGTTCCGGTGGTACTGGTTCACATAATAGCTGTTCTGCTGCTCCAGCAGCAGACGCTGGCTGCGTTCAGAATATGCGCTCAGCATGCGGTCAATCAGGAGGAAGACCAGAAGATTAATAGCGAGCAGCAAGGCGGGAACGACAGGGAATAGCTGCGGATATAGCTGGAAGAAGGGGCTGCCGGATAACTGCAGCAATACCGCAATGCTAAGACAAGGACAGAGAAAGACAACAGCTCCTAACCATCCGTTTGGCTGGCCCCGGCCCTCGCCTTTCACCAGCCTGCGCAGCAGCAGCACAAGCAATAGTATCAGCAGCTTCGAGAGCAGCAGACCGAGCCTGTAACCGAAGTCTGTACGTGGCAAAGGAACCGCCGCATCGCTGAGGATAATCACAACAGAGATAAGCACCGCAGCGTATAAACGCCAAGCAAGGCTGCCCCTGTAGAGCAGGGACAGACCCAGGATCAGTCCGATATTGCCAGCCATCAGCAGCAGGCCGGGCAGGGAGCTGTGATGGAGCAGAGCATGAACACCTATGTACAGAATGTAAAGGGCGGTCAGCCGCAGCCGCGATTCTACACGACAGGTGAAGAGGCGGCTGAAGAAGAGATGCAGTATGACTGGCAGGAGCGGTAATACAGCGAGATAAATGATTTCATCGAGGAGTACGGAACTCATACCAGCTCCCCCCTGAAATGCAGATAGGCCCTGCGCACAGCGGGGCTATATTTGTTGCTGACCGGCAGCTCACGGCCGGTGGTGAGAATGATTTTTTTTGCGCTAATGGCCTGAATTGAATAGAAGTTTACAATATAGGACTGGTGAATTCTTACGAAATGGCTGGACGCCAGCTTCTCCTCCTCCGCTACCAGCTTCCCGTAATATTGCAGTGTCCGATCCTGAGTAACCAGTGTAATCCGCCGGATGCTGCTCTCCAGATAATGAATGTCCCTGTGAGGAATCCTTAGTTCCTGGCTCTTCAGCTGTACCGCAAGGAAGCTGGTCCGGCCCTGCTGCCGGAGACGGAGGGTCTTATGGATGGCCCGGCACAGCTTCTGCTTGAAGCTCTCCGGCGTTAACGGCTTCTTCATGAACCCCGACGGACGCAGGTCAAACAGCTGCATATGGTATTCTTCATGGCTGGAGATATAGATAAGCTGCACCGGGTCATTGCCGTCATCCTCCCTCAGGAGCTGCCCCGCCGCAATGCCGTCCAGTCCGCCCAGCTCAATGTCCATCAAGATAATATCGAACTGGCAGCCGTCCCGGAGGGCCCGGGCGAAGCTTTCTCCTGAATAATACAGGGAAATCTCAATAGGCTCGTTGAAGTGTTCTCCGGTCTCCAGAATCAAGCGCTCGGCCTCTCCGGCTGCGCGGGGCTCATCGTCACACACAGCAATATGAATCATCCGCTTCTCCACCTTTGCATTGATCCCTATATTATACATTTTCATCCTCAAAAACGACATGATCTCGTGTGAATATGACACCTGCGTTAGCGGACGGGGCGCCGGATGGTATCGTTAAGCCGTCAACAGATTTGAAAGGGAAAAGGAGTGTTTGCTTTGACGGCAGCGGTATTTGAAGCTCAGGGCTTATCCAAGAAGTATCCTTCAGGGGTAGCGCTGGATCAGCTCTGTATGAGAATTGAGGCGGGGGATGTATACGGCTTCGTTGGCGAGAACGGGGCGGGCAAAACAACACTGATGAGAATCATCGGCGGTCTGGTGCATCCCACAGCCGGAAGGATGGCCTTGTTCGGAGAGCAGAGCAAGGAGCAACAGATTGCGGCCAGACGCCGGATCGGCTTCCTGATCGAACGGCCTTCGCTCTATCCCCATATGAATGCGATGGAGAATCTGGGCTTTTACTGCCTGATCTTCGGCATCAGGGATAAGGGGAGGAGCGCTGAAGTGCTGAAGCTTGTAGGTCTGGATGAGGCGGGACCGAAGAAGGCGGGCGAGTATTCGCTTGGCATGCGCCAGCGGCTGGGAATTGCCGTTGCCCTGCTGAACCGGCCGGAGTTCCTGGTGCTGGATGAGCCGGTGAATGGACTTGACCCTGCGGGAATTGTGGAGGTCAGGCATATCCTGGAGCAGCTATCCCGGGAACAAGGCGTGACCCTGCTGATATCCAGCCATATTCTGAGTGAGCTGCAGCTGCTGGCCGGCAAATACGGCTTCATTCATCAAGGGCGGCTGATTCAGGAGATTTCGGCTGCTGAACTGCAGCAGTCTGCTCAGGTGATGATCTGTATTACCACATCTTCTCCGGCAGCAGCCGTAGCTGAGATGTTGAGGCAGGAGCTAAGTCGCGGGGATATCCGGGTCAAGCAGACCGGAGAGATCGAGCTTCCCCGAAGCGGGGTGGATCTGGAGCGCCTAATGTCTCTACTTGTGCAGCGGGAGATCCCGGTTGACGGCTTTCAGCTGACAGCGCCCAATCTGGAGCAGTATTATATGGATTTGATCGGGGGCGGCGGAAGATGAGGAACCTCTGGCAGGCTGAAATCTATTATTTGCGTAAGGATCTGGCCTTCAAAAGCGTCACCGCAGTCTTCGCCTTAGCCAGCCTCGCACTTGTTCTAATTCTGGGCAGCAAAGGCGGTTATTCCTTAAGCAGTTATACAGAGTCGCTCAAGACGGCTGCTTCATTCTCTATCCTGTTCTATCTTGTTATTCCGCTGCATGCCTGCTTTTTTGCAACCGAAGGCTTCGAGTATGGCTCGGTGCAGAATATTATTGCTGCCGGGCATAGTAAGGCGAAATATTTTACCGGTAAATATGTGCTGGAGCTGCTTGCCGTTCTGGGCTGGCTGCTGGAGTTCTACGGTTTATATTATCTCTTTTCTCTGGCGGCAGCGCTGATCACAGGAGCGCCGGTAGGACATGCCGGATATACAGAGGATCTGGCGGCTGGTCTGACAGCCTTGGGACTGAATCTGCTCTATCTGGCAGCTTATTGTGCAGCAGTCATGATGCTGGGGATGGTGATCCGCAAACCAGCTTCGGCGGTGGTGGCTGCCTTCTTCTTCATCTTCGGTAACCTGCTGCTCAGCGGGTATCTCAAGGACGCTTCCTCTGCGGTTCTTCGCACAATTTCCGAGCATTCCCTCATGACGCAGATTCTCAAATTCTCGGGGCTGTATGTGGAGAATTCACAGCTGATCCTGCTCTCGGGGACGGGGGATTATATCCGCGCGTTGTGGATTCCTGCAGCTTGGATCTTGCTGTCTCTAACCATCACCCTTACCGTTTTGGAGAAGCGGGATATTCAGATATAATAGGGGAAAAGCATGCAGGGAGGCGGTCTGTTTGACTACGAATGATACGCTGCAGCTGGCGACCTTCGCCGGCGGCTGCTTCTGGTGTATGGTCAAGCCGTTCGACGAGCTGCCGGGCATCGTCTCGGTAGTGTCAGGTTATACAGGCGGGCATACGGAGAATCCGACCTATGAAGAGGTAGGGTCGGAAACTACAGGGCACCGGGAGGCGGTGCAGATTGTCTATGATCCGGAGCTGTTCCCGTATGAACGGCTGCTGGAGATCTATTGGCAGCTGATCGATCCGACGGATGACGGCGGGCAGTTCATGGACCGGGGCCATTCTTACGCTCCGGCGATCTTCGTTCAGAATGAAGAGCAGCGGAAGCAGGCGGAGCTGTCGAAGGAGAGGCTGAAGGCCAGCAAGCGCTTCAAGGCGCCGATTATGACACCCATCCTGCCGGCTGCGCCGTTCTATCCGGCGGAAGCGGAGCATCAGCAGTATTATCTGACTCATCCGTTGGATTATAAGCTATATCAGAAGGGCTCGGGCCGTGACGACTTCACAGCGCTGCACTGGAACAGCCGTGAAGACAAGAAACGGTTACGGGGCCGGCTTACAGAGCTGCAATATGAGGTCACGCAGAACAAAGGTGCGGAGACTGCCTACCAGAATGCGTATTGGGACCACTTCGAGGAGGGGCTATACACGGATGTGATCAGCGGTGATCCGCTGTTCAGCTCGGCAGCCAAATTCGATTCCGGCACAGGCTGGCCCAGCTTCACGGTTCCGGTGGAAGAGGGGATGATCCGGCGGGAAGCCGATTATAGCGGCGGGCAGGTGCGGACCGTGCTGCGCAGCAGGTTGAGCGGAGCTTATCTGGGGTATCTGACCTTTGACGGACCGGAGCCGGCGAAGCAGCATTATCATATCTATTCTGCCGCCCTTCACTTCATCCCGAAGGCAGAGCTTGAAGCCCGGGGGCTGGGACGGTATGTGAGACTCTGAAGTTTGGGTCTATTTATAGCTGCCTAGAGCATATGCTTGATCTATAGTCCTGTCCACAAAAGGGGTTGAAGATTTGGCGGGTGCACTTTTAGGCAGCTTTTTATCTGCAATGGCAACGGTGCTGGGCGTTATTCCTATTCTGTTCGTAAGGCGGCTGTCCGAGCTGTGGAAGGATGTGCTGGTGGCCTTTACCGCCGGGATCATGGTCTCTGCCAGCACCTTCGGGCTGATGCCGCAGGCGATCAAGGAATCGGGCATTACCGCGCTGACGCTGGGACTGATTACCGGCGTATTGCTGCTCGATCTGATCGAGAGCCATATTCCGCATATCGATGTGGAGAATAAGCCTGGCCTCAGCAATCTGGATTCCAAAGCGCTGCTCGTCATGATTGCGCTATTCATTCATAACATCCCCGAAGGGCTCAGCACAGGCTTCAGCTATGCCAGCGAGCAGACAAGCCTTGGCCCGATGGTGGCGATTGCGATCGGCGCACAGAATATGCCGGAAGGGCTGATTCTGGCGATTTTCCTCATGAACGCCCGCGCCAGCCGGCGCAAGGCCCTAATTATAGCCGCGTTGACCGGACTTATGGAGATGGTGTCGGCCGTGATCGGGTATTTTACAGCCAGCTATGTACAGAATGTGGTTGGATACGGGCTGGCATTTGCTGCCGGGGCGATGCTCTTCATCGTGTATAAGGAGCTGATCCCGGAGAGTCATGGTCACGGATTTGAACGGCCCTCGACGTATTCGTTTATCTTCGGGCTGCTGGCGATGGTCTATATTACGCAGTTTTTTGGCTAGGCTGCTTCAGCGGCAGTGTCATTTGCATCTGCCTGCCGCAGCCGCTATACTATAACGCAATCCCCGGTTCCTATGGAGAAGGAGTGATGACACGATGGTTAGACTGGAATGGGAAGCTGTATTATCCTTCGTATTATTAATTGCTTCGTACCTGTGCTTATACGCGGCTATTCAGAAGCGGACAAATTTCGCCCGCTACAGCATGACCGTTCTCCTGATAGCCAGCGGAGCGCCGCTGGCGGTGATGCTGATTCTGGAGAGCAGAAGGGAAGCGCTGGATGCCAATATCGGGCTGGGTATGGCGTTCCTGCTGACCTGGCTCATTACCGCCGTTGTATTTGTGGCTGCATTGATTACCTGGATAGTGAAGGCAAGGAAACGCGCTCATAGGTAGAAAATAAGAAGTTAAGCAAAAAATAAGAAGCTGTCCAGAGACTGTAATACTACAGTTTCCGGACAGCTTCTTCTGTTAAAATATAAGGATTTATATATTTTACGCTATAAATTATCCTTCTATTTCTCGCTGAAACGGTACCGTCCTTTAAAAGGACGGCGAAGCCGTTTCCACTTGGCCGTAAGCACGCTCTATACGTGCAGGGTATACCGTCCTGCCTTGCTGGTCTCCCGTACAGCTTCAAGCTCAAGCGGTGAGAGCGGCTGCGAGCGGGCAGCCGCCATATTCTGCCGCAGCTGCTCCAGACTGCTGGCCCCTGGGATTACAGCGGCAACCACCGGATCGGCCAGCGGATATTGCAGCGCGGTCTGTGTCAACGTCCGGGTGAGTGTTGTCTGGCTCATCAGCTGCTCATGCAGCGCTGTGAGCTCGGCTTCCGTATAATCCAGATACGCCCGCTGCGCCTTGCTGCGGCCATGATCGGTCAGGATGCCGCTCGCCAGCGGCCCCCGCGCAATCAGGCTGATGCCCGCGCGGCCCAGCAGCGGGAGAATACTCTCCTCCGGGCGTCTGTCGAGAATGCTATACTGGCTCATCACGCTGACGATGCCGGAGCGCTGCACATATTCCCGGATCACATTCGGCCGGATGGAGGAGATGCCGTAATGCCGGATAACCCCTTCCCGCTTCAGCTCCTCTAAGGCTTCAATCGTCTCATCGATATCATCCTCCAGCGTTCCTCCGTGCAGCTGATACAGATCAATATAATCGGTCTGCAGCCTGCGCAGGCTCTCCTTCACAGCGGAGCGGATATAGGCCTTGGAGGCATCCCAGCTCCAGCCTTCCTTGCCGGGAATTCTGCGGTTGCCCACCTTGGTTGCCAGGATCACATCGGCACGGCGGTGCCGGATGGCCTGACCGACAATCTCCTCATTGCGGCCCTCATCGTAGAGGTCGGCGGTATCCAGGAAGTTAATTCCGCGGTCGAGCGCTTCGCGGATAATGGCGGTGGCCTGCGCTTCCTCTGTCCCCAGCGACATGCAGCCAAGCCCCATGGCACTTACATGTAAATCGGATTGCCCCAATCGGTTAGTCTTCATCGGATGTCCTTTCGTTATTGCCGTGATGGGTATTGATGGGTACGAATGAGTTCATTATAGCATTCAGGCACAGCGTAAGCACTCGGGCGGGACTGCTTCATGGTTCAACTGGAACAGCATCAGTCTTTAAATTGTGGTTGGGAATGAAGAGACCTGAAGTTTTAAAAGAGTGAAAGCGTTGGGGGAAATTGTATGTGAAAAACCGAATGCAATGTGCAGTGCGGAGGCGCGTGGACCAAATGTAGGCGAAAAACCGAACATAATAGTTTAGGTGGTTCCGTCATAGTGATCCAACCTATATGTTTAATTCTGATGGTCTGCTAGCAAAGGATATTTGCACAAAAAAGCAACCCTGCATCACCGCGAGCGGGTGGGCAGGATTGCGTCATATCTGTGATCTGTGACCTGGGATCTGCAGGTTCGGCAGGAGCAGTATCCGCCCCGGGTTATCCGCGCAGAATCGTCTCAATCTGCTCCAGCTCTTCAGCGCTTAGCTCAGGCGCATTCAGTGAAGCTACGGCATCCTCGATCTGGCTGATCTTGCTTGCCCCGATCAGTGCAGAGGTCACCTTGCCGCCGCGCAGCACCCACGATAAGGCGAGCTGGGACATCTTCTGTCCGCGTGCCGCCGCAATTTCGTTCAGCTTGCCAACCTTGGCCAGCACCTCAGGCGTGAGCTCCTTCTCGGAGAGGAACACGCTGGGTCCGGCTGCACGGGAATCGGCTGCGATGCCGTTCAGGTAGCGGTCGGTCAGAATCCCCTTTTGCAGCGGGGAGAAGGCGATGGTGCCGATGCCCTCTTCCTCCAGCACATCCTGCAGGCCGTCTTCGATCCAGCGCGACATCATCGAATAGTTCGGCTGATGGATCAGGCAAGGTGTGCCCAGGCGGCGGAGAATCTGCGCGGCTTCCCGCGCTTCCTCCGGCTTGTAGTTCGAGAGGCCAACATACAACGCTTTGCCCTGACGGACCAGGAAATCGAGGGCGGACATGGTCTCTTCCAGCGGTGTATTCGGGTCTGGACGGTGGTGGTAGTAGATGTCTACATAATCCAGCCCCATCCGCTTCAGGCTCTGATCCAGGCTGGAGACCAGATACTTCCTGGAGCCCCATTCACCGTAAGGGCCGGGCCACATATAGTATCCGGCTTTGCTGGAGATGATCAGCTCATCGCGGTAAGGCGCGAGATCCGTCTTCAGCATCCGGCCGAAGCTCTCTTCCGCAGAGCCGGCAGGCGGTCCGTAGTTATTAGCGAGGTCGAAGTGGGTGATTCCTAAGTCAAACGCCCGGCGGACCATCGCACGGCCGTTCTCATATACATCATTGCCGCCGAAATTATGCCACAGCCCGAGGGAGATGGCCGGGAGCAGCAGGCCGCTGCGTCCGGTTCGGTTATATTTCATCGTGTCATAGCGTTCAGGATTGGCGATATACATATTGGATTCCTCCTAAGTTTAAGTTGTGCGGGACTTCATACCTCCCTAATTGTAGCGGACAAACGCTTTCATTCGTATGTCAGCATGGATGATTTTTATAGCACAATGTCTGTATCTGCATGGCGGAGCCGGTATTCTTTGGGCGAGCAGCCCTTCACCTTCTTGAACATCCGTGAGAAGAGCAAAGCATCCTGATACCCCACCGATTGCGAGATCTCCCCGATGGTGCAGCCGGTCTCCGTCAGCAGCTCGCAGGCTTTGGACATACGGAATTGGAGCAGATATTGCTGTGGAGGCAAGCCGACCGTCCGCTTGAACAGCGCCGACATATATTTGCGGTCCAGCTTCAGGGAAGCGGACAGGCTCTCCATCGTCACATTCTCGGCGTAGTGGGCTTGAAGGTAATGCAGGCACTGCTCGACATAGACACTTCTGCTGCGCGGAGCCGGGCTGTCGGCAGCCGGGACTGTGCGCAGCAGCAGAGAGAAGAATTCATAGAGCATCACCTTCAGCGGCAGATCCAGCAGCTCCCCGCTGCTCCCCGTCTCCGATAACCTGCCAGACAGCGAAGGCATCAGCACCTGGTCCATCGGGAACACCGGCTGTTCCGGGGTAAGTGAAGTCCGTCCCAGCAGATAACCTGCCTCCTCCCCGGTAAAAGCAATCCACGAATACAGCCAAGGGTCGTCCTGATCTGCGGCATAATGTGTTACCACATGCGGATAAGTGAGGAAGGCCTGCCCTGCGTTCAATGTATGGGTGGCTTCACCAACGGTTACCTTACCGGTTCCGGCGTGGATGAAGTGGATTTTATACAGGCTCCGGACCCCGGGTCCGAACGAATGCCCGGGTGCACACTGCTCCTGGCCCCAGTAATGCAGATACAGGTCAGGATTGGCCCGGTGGGGGCGATGGGCGTTATATTTGAATACTGTCATGCTTGCAGCCTCATTTCCTAAAAGGATGATGGCACTCCTAATGAACATATACCATTAGTATACCTCAGAAGGAGGAGGGCCGGACAACCGCAAATAGTCCCAGCCCGGAAAGGGAGGGACTAGGAGTATGAGGCAGAAGGCAGACTGGCCGGGGGCGCTGGGAATCAGGCTTCCATTTTGAGCATAACCAGCTCTTCTACCGGCTGTCCGTTCACCAGATGCTCCTCCACGATACGGGCCACATCCTCCGTTGTTACATTGTAATACCAGACCCCGTCAGGATACACGATGACAAAAGGGCCGTTGCCGCATAGGCCGAGACAGCTGGTTTTGTTGATTTTGACCGTCTTGTTGATTCCTTGCTCCACCAATTGCTCCTTGAATTCCTGCATGACATCCTCTACATCCTGGTTATTGCAGTGCTCACTGCAGCAGAAGAGCAGATGCTTCTTAAGTACCTTCAGACGCATATTCATCGCGATTTCCCCCTGGATTCTATAAGAGTAGCTTACCTGTTATACGAGGAGTATAGTCTCTTTTGGCGGCGCTGTAAGGAGATTAGAGCATTGTTCCCAAAGGCTTAATAACTGCCATGAACCGGAGAATTCAGTGTAATCTAAGCTGACTTCAAATCACTGAATTTGTGGAAAATGTGTCCGGCGGGCAATTTCCTGTTTCATAAATTTTTTTGCGGAACCCGGCTCAAGATCGAAGGTTACCAGTTTCGCGGAGAAGGGTTTGGTTAAGTAAGGGATGTGAAAGTAAAGCGAGAGTCAAACCATTAACAACCTAAAACAGCTACCAGGAGGGAATCGTTATGAATAAGAAAATTGTAGGTGTGTTCCATACAGAGCATGAAGCTTCACGGGCCATTGAAGACTTGAAGGCGCACGGCTTTCTGACAGAGGATATCTCAGTGATAGCGAGAAATAAACGCGATGTGGAAGCGATCAATGATGAGACCGGGACGAAGGTGCCGGAGGGCATGGCTTCCGGGGCGGCGACCGGCGGTATCCTTGGCGGTGTGACCGGACTGCTGGCAGGCATCGGCGCCCTGGCGATTCCGGGAATCGGGCCGATTATCGCAGCGGGGCCGATTGCAGCCACCCTGACCGGAGTAGCCGTAGGAGCAGGAACGGGCGGGCTGGTCGGCGGGCTGATCGGACTGGGCATTCCTGAGGATGAAGCTGCGAGCTATGACAACTATGTAGACGAAGGAAATATTTTGGTTATGGTGGATGCAGATATCTCCCGCGAACAGGACGTATATACTGTATTCCGCAACCATAATTCGGCGAATGCTGACCGCTATATGAGGGATGCCGGCACTGCGGGTACGGCTGCGGATGTGAATGCTCCACGGGACTCCGTAACAGACGCGGTGGATGCGGCGTTCAATGGCTCAGGCCTGGAAGGCAGACATGATACAGGGCTGGACACGATGAATTCAGCCACGGAGCATGATCTCCCGGAGCGAAGCGCAGTGCAGAATATGAAGCGGCCGGGAATGACAGGCGATCTGTATTCCGGCACGCGTAACGGCATCGACAAGATGCCGGATCATACAGCCGACCGCAGGCTCCAAGACCTGGAGGAACGTCAGGCACAGGAAGCTGCCAGACAGGAAGGCGCCCGGCCTGGCAGCCTCGTTAATGAGAAGGCGAAGGATGACAGCGAGCTGCTCAGAAACCACGGGCGCACCCGTTAAGCGGCAAATGAACAGCGGATGATGAACGGCGCATAAGATGACAAAAGACAAGGGTTTCCCGAAGTCCTGCCGGACTTTAGGGCGGCCCTTGTTTTTGCGTGTCCAGTGTTCAAGGGAGAGTGTTTGATTTTTAGAGTAGTCTGCTATATTTTTCACAGGATGAAAGGAATGCCGCGAAAATGTATTTTGCTCCACCAGTCAGCAATTCATAGACAAGCTTTCTTTAACTGAAGATTTATGTAATTAGATACTTTTATGAAAAAGCGATTGCTAAAAGGATACTGAAGTTGAGATTTTAGGGAGGTTACCAAATGAGATGAAATCAACATTATGAATTCTAATTTTCTAATATGTCGGTTAATAGTATTAATTGTCGAATATACACATAACGCCTAGGACTTAACAACCGTTTTCCAATATAAGGATTAAATAACGTTTATTTATATCACATATGTGGTAAGGCTTAGTGGGTGGCCATCCTAGATGAAAAAATTTGAAAAAAAGCGCAGGGGAGAGTAAATTATGAAAAGACTAGTTTCGATCATGGTTGTTGCTATACTGATCTTCATACCTTTAAATGCCTTTGCAATGGAAAATAATCTGGAAAATAAAGAATTTAGAACTGTTGTTGATAGTATGTCTGCCGCTGAGACGGCGATCATGAGCATTAATGAACTGCCTGAAGTGACTATAAACTGGTTGCGTGAGCAGGGTGCAACTCTTGATCAGGACAGTGCAGTACAGTATGTACCTGCAACTCAAAATATTGAAACAATGCGTGGTGGAGAGATTCATGGTGAAGCCATTAGAATTTGGAATGAATTGGACAGTGGAGATATAAGTGTTACTACGGTATTGCCAATCTCAAAAGCAAATGCAATAAGTGCTATAGGTGAGGCGGGTAAACCAACTGGGACACCAGGGACAATCGGTTACGGATTAAGTTCCGTTAGTATATTTACTGCACATTATGATCAGTTTAACAATCTTACGTACATGCGCCCTCTACGTCAAGATGTTACAGCGTATGCTAACAGCGGATATAACATAGGTAATTTTAAAGCAACATGGGTTACTTTTGGAACACTCCTTACTTATCCTGGGTATACTGCTGCTCCTGAAGCAAACAATTTTCCTTTTCGACATGAAGTAACCACAAGTGTCAGTTCGCCCATACTGGGAACAAAATATACTGGATATAATGCATTAAGCAGCAATAGGGTTTATCTTGTAGGAGGAGGTATAGCTTGGGTATGCGGAGTATCATATGATATAAATGTAAATGGTACTAATCATCATTTTGAAGTTACTGGCATCTTGTAAACCAAGTTGGACATATAATATAAAATAACTTTCCTAGTGTTTGATTTCTAGGTAAGTGAAAGACAAGGAGGTGTATTCAATTGAGACAATCATACTTTTTGCTAATCTGTGGAATAGTGTTTCTTTCCTTATTAACGGCGGGCTGCAGCAAGGACACACCCCAATATAACGAGTTGTTCACACAGGTAGAGAAGCACCGGTCCGTATTCAAGCAGCCGCTTGAAGAAGGGCTTAATGCTCTTGGAATCAAGGATGCTGCACAAGCGTATGATGCAACCTTGGGTACACTGATGCTGGACGAAAAACTGACCGTCAATCAAAAAGAATTCATCCAGCAGATGAAGGCAGATGTCACAGACGGTAAGATTACCGGTTACCGAATCGGGATGGTTTTTCCCAGATCGGACAGCGGGTATGAGGATGCGAGAGAGCTAGTACGTGCTTTCCTGAATCAATACAAACCAGTGGATGAGGCAGAGGCTGACAAAGTAGAGGAATCACTCCGGTCGATAGACGGGATGACCTTCCCGTTGAAGCCGCTGACAGGAGCAGTAGAAGAATCCTGGACACACGGCGAGGGTGATGACAAGCTGTTTATTACCTACAGAATGGCGAACAGCTTCGATAGCGATAAGGAATTGCCGCTGAATTTGTATTTCAGCTCAGAAGAGCAGCCGTAGACGCCCATTGGCGTGAAGCCTGTGGAAATAATAGAACAGCCTGCATTCCTTTAAATCAGGGTGCAGGCTGTTTGTGTTCGGTGAGAAGCGCCAGTTAGCTACTCCTGAACCAGGGGCTCAACGCTTGCTTTTGGCAGAACAGGTATTACCGGTTTAGGCTTGAAGAACAGCTGCCTCAGTGCGCCAGCGTTCACAAGGATGGTTCCGAATATAATCGTGAACACGCCAAGCAGCGTTACCCAGGTGACCGCTTCGTTATAGAACAGGAAGCCTACGCCGACGGCAATCGGCGGAGAGATATACAGCCAGGTGGACGGAAAAACCGGATTCGTCTTGGAGACGAGCCAGTAGAACAGTGTATGTCCAACCATGGAGCCGACAACGGTCAGGTAGAGAAGGGAGCCGGCGGTCTTGAACGATAACAGGAAGGACGGGTGCAGCGGCTCTGTGAATAGGGAGATGATGAACAGCAGCGCCCCGCCGTACATCATCTGGGCTGCGTTAAGAGCCACGGGGGACTCGGCGGAGAAGGTGGTGATTACTTTTTTGGAATAGATCGCCCCCGCCGCGTAGCAGAGTTCCCCAATCAGCACCACGACACAGCCGATCAGCCAGAGCGGAGTAACGTCAGCCGCCAGGCTGGGCAGCACCAGCAGCAGGACTCCGGTGAACCCGATGATACAGCCGAGCAGAGAGTAGGCGGGAGCTTTTTGGCGCAGGAAGGTCGTCTGCATCAGCAGAATCATCATCGGTCCGGTGGCTGACAATACGGCAGCAAGTCCGGAGGATACATATTGTTCCGCCCAGTAGAGCGCGGCGAAGGTGCCGAAGGTCAGGGCTGCTCCCGTGAGCAGCATTTCCTTGCGCAGCAGCAGGGAGAAGCGGACTTTGCCCTTCAGAACCATGAACAGGAACAGCACCGCACCCGCCGTGAAAAAACGCAGTCCCGCAGAGAAGAAGGGCGGCGCTCCGGCGTCTACGCCGATTTTGATGGCCAGGAAGGTAGTGCCGAAGATCAGACAGACAAGTGAATAAGCTAACAGAATCATGTTTCAGTTCCCCTTTGTGGTGGTAGTGTGCCACCCTCTTAAAGATTTCAGTTAATCATATCCTTATAGGCACAGAACAGATTGAAGATAGTAGAACAGTTGCGGGAGGGAATGCTGTACAATAGGGCAAAGAGAAGTTAGCTGCGGGGCGTGCAAGGATGTGTAGAAATCGGCAAGTGTCAGCAGGAGCTTAGTCGAGTGAATATTGAGTGATGGAGCGGGGTGCGACCCCGGTATATGTTGCAGAAAGGCGGCAGGTTGATGAAAAAAATAGCGGGTGCCGAGCAGAATAATCCCTTATCCCGCCAAGTCTATGAGTTCATGCTGAACCGGATGGAGCGGGGGGAGTGGAGTACCGGTGATAAACTGCCGTCGATCCGGCTGCTGGCGGAGGAGCTGGGAGTTCACCGGCTGACGGTCTTCAAGGCCTACCGGGCACTTACCGAGAGCGGCAAGCTGTATGTTAAAGACAAATCCGGTTATTATGTGGCCCCGGGCAGCAGGCTGGACCCTACGGTGGACGAAGGGGCGGCAGTACCGGGGTATATGGTCAGGAGCCCGATGTCGGATATTCAGCGGATGCCGGTCACGTACCAATTCTCCCAGGCCTTGATTGATCCGGGACTGCTGCCGAACCTGTTCCTGTCCGATTATGTCAAAAAAGTATTCGATCTCTACCCGAAGGTCATGGGCACCTACTCCTCCGTGGAGGGGGATGAAGAGCTGCGGGTTACGCTGAGCAGCCATTTCGAGGAGCGGTATAGGCTCCAGCTGTCGGCCCGCGAGCTGTTGATTACTTCAGGTGCACAACAGGCCATCAATCTGATTGCCGGGATCATGCTCGGTCCGATGGATGCTGTGCTGGTGGAGCGGCCTACGTATAGTGTGGCGCTGGATATTTTTCGGCGGGCAGGGGCGCGGCTGGTAGCCGTGGAGATCTCGCCGCAGGGATATGACCTGGCGGCGGTGGAGGAGCTGATGCGTAAGAATAAGCCGCGGATGTTCTATATCAACCCGACCCATCATAACCCGACGGGGTATACGGTTCCGGCGAAGCAGCGCAAGCTGCTGGTGGAGCTTGCGGAGCGCTACCGCTGCCTGCTCGTGGAGGATGATCCGTTCCGTGACATGTACTTCGGGGAAGAGCCGCCCCCGCCGTTCTTCGCCTATGATACGGAGGGCTGGGTGATGTATATCAGCAGCTTCAGCAAATATGTAGCTCCCGGCCTGCGGATCTGCGCCGTGGCTTGCCGTTACCCGTTCATGGAACGGCTGATCGCCGCCAAGTCCTTAGCGGATAACGGGACGCCGCTGCTGAATCAGAAGATTTTCCTGCATTATTACACCTCGCCGCGCTTACAGCAGCATCTCGGCAAGCTGCGGATTGCCCTTCAGGTGCACAGGGAGATTATGGAGGAGGAGCTCGCGGCCACCGGCTGGGAATGGACAACTCCGCAAGGTGGGCTTAATCTGTGGGTCAAGCTGCCGGACAGTGTTCCGGTCACTAAGCTGCTGGCCCGTTGTCTGGAGCAGTCCATCTCCTTCGTTCCCGGTGAGCTCTGTGATCCGCTGGGGGAGATGAAGTCCTGGCTGCGCCTCAGCTACTCGTTCGCCAGTGAAGCCTTGCTGCGCGAGGGAATGCGGCGGCTCACTGCCATTGCGCGGGAGATTGAGGCGGGGGGAGTAGATGGCGGGAGTGTGTAACCTTTCTCTGGAAGTTTCCGTCTGAGGGTTATGAGGAGCGTGATGTTGATGGTAACGACAAGGAAAATACGGAGCGCCTGGCTGATGATTCTCTGTTCGCTGATTGTCTTCATGACACTGCTGACTATTCGCCCGCAGGTAACCTATGCCTGTTCTTGTGCAGTGTCTCCTTCGCCGCTGGAAGCAATGGAGAAGAGTGCAGCTGTTTTTGAGGGAACGGTAGTCTCCATTAAAGAGAAATTTAAAATTATGCAGTCCAGCGCTGATCCGGTGCAGGTAACCTTTCAAGTGGGAGCGCGGTGGAAGGGTGAAATGGGAGAGAGGGTAACGGTAACTACCGCACAGGCGGAGGAAAGCTGCGGATTCCAGTTCACAAAGGGTGAACGCTACATCGTGTATGCAGGCGCAGAGGAAGCGGAGGGGGAGGAAGGAACAGCTAAGCTTACAGTCAGCTTCTGCAGCCGGACCGCATTCTTCTCTGGGGCGAAGGAGGACCTTAATGAGCTTGGCGCCGGAATGTCAGGGGGCTCGCCCACGGAGCCGCCCGGGATCACTGATGATCAAGGGGCGGTCTCTGGTAATCATCCAACTTCAGTAAGCCCTCCAATCTCTGAACATACGGCTGAAAAAAATCCAACGTCCGTGCCTGAAACAACCTCTGCATCTAGGCTGATTTACGCTGGAGCAGGTACCGGTATAGTAGTCCTTGGAGCCGCCGCAGTGATTCTCCTGCGCCGCCAATCTAACTCGCGCAAATAATCTGGATACAATTTGTCCTTACTTGCCCCCGAATTCAGCAGATGCGGCCTAAACGAGCGAATGAGGAGCATTAGTGCACCTGAATTCCCCGGATACGCGCTAAATAAACAAAGGAGGGGCATCAACGCCCCTCCTTATTCCGTCTGCTCTATCCCATCACAGCCGATAAAGCCGATGCTCTGTGAGCCAGCTGATCAGCTCTTCCATGCATTGCTCCGGTGTACGCTCCGCTGTGTGCAGCGTCAGCTCCGGGTCAGCCGGAGCTTCATAAGGATCGGAGATCCCGGTGAAGGCCGGGATCTCACCGGAGCGGGCTTTGGCGTACAGCCCTTTGACATCCCGCGCTTCACAGACGGGAAGCGGGCAGTCCACATAGACCTCGACGAAGCCCGGCAATTCCTGCCGGGCATAGCTGCGCATCTCGGCATAAGGGCTGATCACCGAGACTATGGTAATCACGCCATGCCGGTTCAGCATCCCGGAGAGGTAGACCGCTCTGCGGATGTTCTCGAACCGGTCCTCACGGCTGAAGCCGAGTCCCTGCCCCAGGCTGCGCCGCAGCTCATCGCCGTCCAGCCATTCCACCGCCTGCCCCTGCTCCCGGAGCCGGTCTGTGAGCAGAGCGGCAAGTGTAGACTTGCCCGCTCCCGACAGACCGGTAAGCCATATCGTTAACCCGGCAGAGGTCTTGTGTGCTTGTAGCTTACCAGTAGTCATTACTCTGTCCTCCCTGCGCCGTAAGGAATCCGCTCCAGCAGGCCGGAGCCGTAGATCTGCTCCAGGCCCAGCTCGGGCATATGAATATAGCCGATGTAACAATCGCAGACCTTCATGCGGCAGCTCCGCCGGGCAGCGAGCCCCTCCAGTCCGTCACGGTAGAGGTTGCCGATGACCGCGCGGTCCTTGTAGCAGCGCTTTACCAGGCCGGGGCCTTGCACGTAGAATACGCTGCTGCCGGCATTACAGCTGGCGCCGAGGCTGTCGTAGTCCATGGCATTAATTTGGAAATGCGGGTCTATCCCGCTCAGGAAGCTTATATCCTCTGCCGTATAATAATCCCGCTTGTCCTTGTAGGCGTTCACCCACAGATAGACTTCCTCCGGCAAGGCCGCACGCAGCGAGGCGATCGCCGGGAAGGCACTATGCACCCCCACACTGCCGACGCTAAAAGGAATCCCCCGGCGGTATACGCTCATACACTGCGCCAGGAACCGTTCCTCACTGACCTGACCCGGATGATAGGTCGCCCAGAAGGCTGCCTTGGACGGATTCAGTTCAGCGGTGAAATCAAGCCGGGCGGACAGATTGGTCTGGATGGCAACCTTGTCCACATGCTCCATATGGGACAGCGTGATCAGCGCATCCCGGTACCAGCGGTGCGTCAAGCCCTCGCCATACGGATTGAAAAAAATAGACAGGCGGTGGCCTGCAGCCCCCTGCTCCGCCACCCAGCGGACGAAGGTCTCAAGACCTGCGCGGTCTTTGGCGAGGGTGGCGGCGCTGTCTTTGGTTTTGCCGAAGGGGCAGTATGGGCAGTCATAATTACAGGAGGAGAGGGAACCCCGGTAGTAGAGGACTGCCTTCATGGCAGGATGAACTCCTTCATCTGCTCGCGGATCTCACCGGAGATGAACCAGTCACCGATGGAATCGGAGTAGCCCAGCCCATCTGGAGTCAGCCGCAGAATACCCTCATCATCCGTGGCGAACCCGCTCTGTACCAAGAGGCCAAGCTCGGGGTGATCCTCCCATAGGGTAGTCCCGAACCGCTGGTTATAGTCCGCAATTGTCAGTCCTTCGCTGTGCAGGATTGCTTTTAGAATGAACCGCCGTTTCTGCTCGTCCAGGCTCAGCACGATGCCATAATCGGCTGTATCATAACGCTCGGCTGCAACATAATCCGCGATAATGCTCTCCGTGGCCTTGCGGCTGACGCCGTAGCGGGAGGCATAATGAACATTCCGGGTATAGGAACGCGCGCCGCAGCCGAGGCCGACCATGCCTTCCTCCTGGCAGCTGTAGTCAAGAATAACCTTGCCAGTTCCGGCATCCTCTTTGGCGAATCTGCGCATGGAATATTGGCGGTAGCCACGCTCTGCCAGTACTGCACGTGCTGCTTCATAGCATTCATGACGGATATCCAGCTGATTCACCAGGTCGCCCGGCTTCACAATGGTATGCTCACGGGTGTAGAGCGGATAGAGGAAGATTTCCTCCGGTTCATGCAATAGCGCCTGGTTCAGCGAATAGAGCCAGGAATCTACCGTTTGCCCCGGGAGTCCGTAGATCAGATCCAGATTGAGAATGGGGAAATCAAACTGCCCCAGCAGCTCCAGCGCATGGTACACCACCTCCGGGTCCTGCGGGCGGTAGATCGCAGCCGACTCGGCGGCCACGAAGCTCTGGATGCCCATGCTGACGCGGTCCACGGTATGCTCCTTCAGAATCGTCAGCTTCTCCTCCGTCAGCGTCTCGGGCGAGGTTTCCACAGAGATAGAGGTGGTTCTAAGATCAACCCCCATGATATCCTTTGCAATCCTGAACAGCCGGTTCAGCTGCGCGGGAGCAAGAAGACTGGGCGTCCCGCCGCCGATGGCGAAGCGCGCGTAAGGCTTGTGACGGGTGAAGGCTGCCCACTGCCGGGCCTGCCGTTCCAGCGCATCCACGTATTCGGCGTGCACATTCGCTCTTTTATCAGGCAGCGTGAACAGGTTGCAGAAGCCGCAGCGCGCGCCGCAGAACGGAATATGCATATATAAGAAAAAACTCTCCGCAGGCTCATCCCGCCACAGCTCCTCTAAAGGAAGGGGGGAGGCGAACTCGCGGTAAGCGGTTTTGTGCGGATAAGAATAGAGATAATTGCGGTAAGGATGGGCTGTGATCTGCTCCGTCCATTGCTGAAGCTCCCCAGCGGAGAAGGGAGGGTGTCCGTCTTGGTTCAGGTGATGCAGAGATTGCCGGATGGACGTCATACGTTCTCCTTCCTTGTGCGGGATCGAAATTTCAGTTCCATACTTATAAAATAAATTCCCGGTACGGAACATTCCATACCGTGTCATGCGCCAGCCGGTGGCCCTGATAGCCGTCCTCGCCGTAAGCCGTGCCGTGATCGGAAAAAGCCAGACAGAATACCGGATTGCCCCGCTTCCTGAACGCATCGAACAGACGCGCCAGCGCTCCGTCGGCATAACGGAGCGCTGCACGCTGGCTGTCCACGGAATCCTTGCGCGCACCCGGCAGGAACATATGGTTCGGGCCATGGATCGCCGAGACATTCATGAACAGGAACAGCCGCTGGTCCAGCGGGGTGTTGCCGAGCAGCTTGAGCGCGTGATTCACCTGATGCTCCGTCGAGCGCGGGTTCGTGACCCCGAAGGTCATCCGCCAGTAGCTCTGCTGGAAATAACCGGGGAGGACGCGGGCGAGGGGCACTTTTTTGCTGAAAAAGATTACGCCCCCGATACACATCGTCTGATAACCCGCCGCTGCCAGCCCCGACACCATGTCCGGTGTATCGAACAGCCAGGTATGGGGATGGGTCTTCATTCCGGTATTCCTGGAGTGGAACAGCCGTACATGCTCAGCCTTATTCGTGTTAGCCGGAGTGGGCAGGAAGCCGCCGAAGAAGGCGTGATGGGCCGCATACGTGAAGCTGCCGGGGGTATGCCGCTTCTCCCAGGAGCCGCTGCCGCACAGATTGGGGCAATTCGCCTCCTCCAGCACAGCCGCATCGTAGCGCAGAGTATCAAGCGTAATCATCAATATATCGTGGGTGCCGACGACGGCATTCATATCGGTCATGGGGCCGGATTCCTCCTAAGACAGCTGCTTCATTTCCCATTCGTAGGTGCTGCAGCCCTGGTATTCAACATCGTACAACAAGTCGCCAAAAGGATTCACATCCGCCGTGTACGTCTGCCCGGTGCTTCCAACCAGCACATCGATGCCCGCGATGGAAGAGTTCGGAAAAGCGGCCAGCGAAGCCTCCGCTGTCCGGCGTACTTCCGCCTGCTGCGCCTCGCTCAGCCCGGCCTCCGCCGGAGTCATCCGCCGGCTGCGCAGATGCAGATTCGTAATCGGGGTGGTGCTGACCCTGGCGACAGCGTGGCAGGCTTCTCCGGCGACAACCAGCTGGCGGATGTCGAAGGAATGCCCATCCCTGCCGGGCTTCGGAATCCACTGCTCGGCATAGGCGCCGTGGCGGTAGAGCCAGTTAATAATGCCGGCAAGGCGGGCAGAATCTGTATAACGCTGCAGCTTGCCGGAATTATAATACACCGGGGGCCGGGTAATATAGCTCTCGACCCCGATGGTGGTAACCGCCGACTCAGCTCCCGTGACCGGGTTCAGCTGATAAGCAATCACGCCGGACGCAGCGGAGCCGCTGGCCAGCTTGATGAACACACGGTGCATCCGCTGCGACAGCATCAGCTCGCGCAGGGAGGCGTAGTCCACGGGGACTTGTCCGCCGCTGCCGCGAAGCGGCCGGGGAACAGACACGCCGGACTCAGCCAGAATCTGCTGGGTCCGGCGCTTGTCCGTCATGGCTGCGATCTCCGCCGGGTCATTGGTCCAGCGGGAGGCGGGCAGGAGCTGCCCGGCCTCCTGCCGGAGCCGTGCCAGCAGGCGGCAGTAGCCGCGGAACCACTGGGACGGGTGATGCAGCACGCCGGGCATGTCCTTCAGGGCGGAGGCCGCTTTGAAGCTTAGCGGCCGCAGGTCCGGCTGCTGCCCGAACGGGTGCAGCGAGTCGTCCGCGTCCGGCGCATCGGGTGCGCCCAGCGCGATAAGCGCCCGCTCCAGCGCGAAGCTGCCGCCGGGGGACTCCAGCCGCAGCAGCGGCGGGCACGCTGCGGACCCTGGCACAGCGGGTACGCTGCCGCTGCCGCCTGGCTGTGCCGCTGCGGAGTGCCCGCTGAAGCCGCCGCCAGCGGACTCTTGCGTGGAGTGCCCGCTGAAGCCGCCGCCAGCGGACTCTTGCTCGGAGTGTCCGCTGCTGCGAACGCGCAGGGATTCCCACTGTTCCAGCAGCGGTTGCCCCGGACCTCGGTCCCGAATCTGCTGCTGCACAGCCTGCTCCAGCAGATCAGCCAGCGGCTGGTTCTCCAGCAGCCCGGCGTAGGGAATCAGCAGCGCCGGGGGCATCCCGAGACGCGAACGCGCCTGCTGAATGCCGGCCGAGCGCCGGTCGCCGGGCTGGCAAAAGACAATCAGCGGTGCTGCGGGCTGCATTATTCTGTGATCGACGGATAACGCCAGTCATCATCGTCATCGGCTTGCTGCTGGTCGCTGACATCAACCGGCAATCCGCTGTTCTTCAGACGCAGCATCATCTCGTCAGACATGAAGTGATGGCTCAGGTTGAGCAGCTTCAGTCCCTTGACCCGCTCGCTGGCGAGCAGCGCTTCTGCGCCGGTGTCGCTAAGCGTTCCTAGTGACATATCCAGGGTATGGAGCTGGTCCAGAATCGGCGCATCCGCCAGGGCTGCGGCAATTTCGTCCTGGATCTCACTGTTTTTGAGTCCAAGATAGGTTAGCTTAGGGAATTTCCCGGGCTCGATCAGCGGCAGAAGGTCCTCCAGCCCGCCGTCGAAGCCATAATTGTCCACCCCAAGATAGAGTTCGAGCTTCTGCAGGTTAGGCAGAGTAGAAGCGGCGATATCCGCCAGCACAACCTTGCCGAGTCCGCCGGTAATAATAATGAGTTCTTCCAGCTTGTCATGCTGCAGCTGGCTCAGACGCAGATCGGTACCGCCTTGTACAGTCAGGGATTGCAGCTCAGGATAAGCGGGCAGCAACGGCGAGAGATCGGTCTGGTTAATCCACGAGATTTCACATTCCTCATAGCTCATGTCCCCGATGAACAGCTTGCGCAGCGCCGGGAAGCTTGCATTATGCTTCACCAGAGCCTCAACCACATGCTCCGAACTCTGCTCGTAAGCTTGTCCCCAGTCGCCAATCGTCAGGCTGGTCAGGGTAGCCGCTTCTGGGCTGCTGCTTAAGCGTTCAATCTCCGTCTCTATCCGTTTGCCTTCCTCAAATGCATCGTAATCAATACTGAGCTTCACTGCTGTCATGAACAATCCCTCCCGGAAAATAGTAGCTTCCAAATCACCCTAACATGTAGGGAGAGGGAGAGTCAAATAGCAGAGGAGCAGGTGCACCTATTTCCCCGTTAACGCCCGTAACCACGGGGTTGTACGGGTCGAATGTAATCGAAAAACCGATCACATACGGAATGGCGTTGGCGTGTGGTCCGAATGTAATCGAAAAACCGATCACATTTGGAGTGGCGTTGGCGTGTGGTCCGAATGTAATCGAAAAACCGATCACATTTGGCACGGCGTTGGCGTGAGGTCCGAATGTAGTCGAAAAACCGACCACATTGGGCGCGGCGGGGATTGCCGCGAAGGATGCGCCCAGAGCGCAAAAAAGCACTATCCGCCCGTCAAGGGGAATAGTGCTCTGCATGATTTACACCCAGCCGAACAGCCGGGCCGCCGAAGCCACCGCGAAGGTTACGCCGATAGCGATAGCGAGCGGGATTACAGCGGAGAGCACCGCCCACTTCAGGCTTTTGGTCTCCTTGTAGATGTTCACGAGTGTGGTGCCGCAAGGATAGTGGAGCAGGGAGAACAGCATCATATTCAGCGCCGTCAGCCAGGTCCAGCCGTGGCTCAGAAAGATGTCCTTAATGCTGCCGAGACCTTCGATATCCACCATGGCCCCGGAGGACATGTAGCCCATCAGCAGGATAGGCAGCACAATCTCGTTAGCGGGCAGGCCGAGGATGAAGGCCATAATAATGAAGCCGTCCATGCCGAGCAGCTGCGCGAACGGATCGAACCAGGCCGCCATATGATTCAGCACGCTCTCGCCGCCGACAAATACATTGCCGAGAATCCAGGTGATGATCCCTGCCGGAGCGGCCACGACGATGGCGCGGGTCAGCACATTGAGGGACTTTTCCTTGGAAGAGCGGACAATGGTCTTCCAGATCTGCGGGCGGCGGTAAGGCGGCAGCTCCAGAGTGTAGTGAGTAGGCACACCGCGCAGCGCGGTTTTGGACATGATCCACGATACGCTCAAGGTGACAACAATTCCGACCAGCACGATCCCCATCAGCACCAGCGCAGTCGAGAAGGTACGCAGTGCCCCGGTGGTTGCCGCCCCGACCATGAACATGGAGGAGAGCAGTATAAGCGTAGGCCAGCGGCCGTTGCACGGGACGAAGTTGTTGGTCAGAATGGCCAGCATGCGTTCGCGGGGCGATTCAATAATGCGGGTGGACAGAATAGCAGCAGCGTTGCAGCCGAAGCCCATCGACATCGTCAAGGCCTGCTTGCCATGACCACCGGATTTCTTGAACAAGCGGTCCATATTAAAAGCCACCCGGGGCAGATAGCCGAAGTTCTCCAGCAGCGCGAACACCGGGAAGAAAATCATCATAGGCGGCAGCATGACGCTGATGACCCATGAGGTGCCGCGGTACAGTCCCAGCACAAGGACGCCGTGCAGCCAGGCGGGAGCATGAACAGCCTCGAAGCCGGCGGTCAGATAGCCTTCGATCCAGCTGAAGAGGGAGGCAATCCAGCCGGAAGGATAGTTGGCTCCGGCAATGGTAATCCAGAATACCAGACCAAGACCGGCGAGCATAATAGGGAAGCCCCAGATCTTCGAAGTGACGATATTATCCAGCTTGTAGGTGCTGCCCAGCTTCTTCTTATCGTGATAAGTTACGGCATCGCTGCAGATTCCAGCCGATACGCCGTAGATTCCGCTGACAATCTCGTCGCGGACCGCCCCTTTATCTGCCAGCTTCTTCGCGGTTGCCAGCAGGGAATCAAGCGGGTCTTGGCCGTTAATGGCATGCGGTGACTCCATGGCGGGCCACCTCCTTCGCTACAGATATACCCTTGCGTCCCATATGGGCTTTGAGGGAAGTCAGCAGGCTGTGGTCACCGTCCAGCAGACGCAGGGCAATCCAGCGTGCCGGATATCTGGCACCGACCGTCTGCTCCACCATCGGGATCAGCTCGGCAATGCCTTGCTCAATCTCCTCGCCATAGGTGATCTTCAGCGGCTCTGCCTTGAATTCACCGGTAGCTACGCGTGCGATCTGATCCAGCAGCGCTTCGATGCCGATCCCGTTGCGGGCCGAAATGGCCGTGACAGGCACACCGAGGCGCTCCGCAATCCGCTTCAGATTAATATCAATGCCCAGCCGTTTGGCTTCATCGATCAGATTGATGCAGACCACGGCGCGTCCCGTAATCTCCAGCACCTGCAGGGCCAGATTGAGGTTGCGCTCCAGCGACGTGGCATCCAGAACCACCAGCGTTACATCCGGTTCCTCGAAAATAATATAATCCCGGGCCGCCTCTTCATCGGCGGAATTGGAGTAGAGCGAATAGGTGCCGGGAAGGTCAACGGCCCGGTAAGTATGCTCCTTGTGGGTGAACCGCCCTTCAGCGGTAACTACGGTTTTGCCGGCCCAGTTGCCGGTGTGCTGGCGCATCCCGGTCAACAGGTTGAACAGCGTGCTCTTGCCTGTATTGGGGTTGCCGGCAAAAGCTACAGTATACTCGCTCATCCTTCTCCGCCTCCAATCAGTTCGCCATAAATGAGGGAACTCTCTTCCCGCCGCAGGGCAATGGTAGTATTGCTGATCCGGTAAGCCGTAGGGTCTCCGAGCGGGCTGCGCCGCAGCACTTCTACGCGGTTCCCGGCGACAAATCCGAGATCAAGCAATCTTCTCCGCAGCACACCCTGGACCTCGATGCCGCTGATCCGCAGCGTGCTGCCGTTCGTAGCTTCAGACAATGGAATTACGGCTCCGGCCATAAGCTCTCCCACTTTCGTATGAATATTGAATGAATATTTATAGTTATCCTTAAGTATGAAATATGCACTTGTATAGTATATTGTGCAGGGAACAAAATATTGCATCCTGCCACAAGATTAGTATACGTAAATAAATTTGTCCTTGCAACAATAATGTTTCCCTAGGGAAAGATAAGTGCAGCAAGATTTATCAAAAGTGTTTCCGGTGCCTGCTATATACTTTGAGCTGTGGAGGGGGTGAGAGTAATGCAGCAGCATCTGGAAGAGGATTTGGATTTGGAGAAGGTGGCAGCAGTTTCAGGCAAGTAAGTATCTATCGAGGGAACCGGACAGGTGTGGCTGGGGAAATGTGAATTCGAGGAAGTAGGCAAGGATGTACCCGTAACGGATGGCTCTACAGGTGCGGATAACCTTCCGTCCGGGCCGCAGAATTTGAAGTTCGACCAGTTGCAGCAGCCTGAGCAATCTGCTTCAAGCTGAACGCTGTAACCGGCCCCGCACCCAGATCGACAGGGCCAGCAGCAGCGGAATGGCGACCTGGAAGAGCGGGTCAAGCTTCAGGCTCGGCCCCAGGCCGATGGCAATATGTTGGGTGTAATCCCGTTCGAGGAATGAGGAACCGTAGATGACGGCCCCCACAGGGAAGACCCACCATTTGGCCGTTTTGCCGGTCAGCTCTGCAAGAGCTTTTACAGAACAGAAGTAGAAGAGCATCATCTTGATCAGCAGCCCCAGGAAGAGCTGGATGGTGACGAGAATATCAAGCCGTTCGACGAATTTGAGGTTGGACAGCACCCGGACGGTTTTGAGAAAAGGCAGCTGGCTGACTCCCGCGATCGCCGGGCCGAGGACGGCCACATTCAGCGCATTCATAAAGATCAGGAACACGCTGATGAGCAGATAGGCGTTCACTGTGTATTTTACAGGCATACCGGGCTTCTCCCATAACGTCCACAGCATCAGAAAAACAATCATCTGCCCAAAGGGAAACGAGACGATCTCCGGCAGCGCCGCTTGCAGCACCGGCATCACCCCGCCCTCCATCACCGGCGCCAGACGGCTGAAATCGATCGCTCCCATGATGCCCAGCATCAGAACAAGCAGAAAATAGAAGAACAGCATGACCGGCAGCAGCACCTCAGGCAGCCTGAAGACGACCTCCGCCCCCTTCCAGATGGCATATAAGGCCAGCAGCACAAACACCAGCATCGTAATGGCCATCGGGGTTCTCGGCAGCATGGTCATCGCCGTCAGCTCGCCGAGATCACGGACATTGCGCATGGACTGATAAGCGAAGTACAGGCTGTACACCGCGCCGATGAACGCCCCGGGGGCTGTGCCGAAATGAGCTTTGAGCATTCCAATCAGGTCCGCGCCCGGAGACCGGTGCTGAATCCACATCAGCACAAGGAGAAGGGCGAAGCCCGCCGCTGAACCTGCACACATCGCCAGCCAGGAATCCTGCTTGGCGGTGCCCCCCAGCAGGAACAGCGGCGTGCTGCCAATTTCAAACAGCATAATCATGAACACAATCTGCAGGGAAGAGACCTGTTCTTTGACCTGTTTGTTGTTCATCATAAGGTTCTCAGCCTCCTAACCAATAGATAATGGCTCTGCCGACAGGCTGAAAGAGCACCGTATACAGGAGGCCCAGCGACAGATGAGGGGTATCGGTAATGCCGCATATATTAAGATAAGCCCCGTACCCCATAATGCCGCCAAGTAAGAGCCGCCGCCGGCGGTGCCCTTCTCCGCGCAGCATTCTCCATCCCCACCCGTAGGCCAGCGCATAGAGTAGAAGAGTAATAGCTATTTTCATAGATATGCTCCTTTACTTCTGCTGGACAGACTTGAACGACTTGTTGCTGAGTCCGGTCCGTTCCATCTCAATGGAGACCTGCGGGCGGAGCTCAATCTCCTGAAAGACGTTGTCCCAGCTTTTCTCCTGCTCAATCTGCTTCCAGCGCTTCGGATCGCTCCGGTGTATCCTCACAGCAAAACCGGTGACGTCTGCCTTCAGCCGTTTGACTTCTGTCCAGGCGTTATTCATTAGCTCCAGCACCCGCTGCTCCAACGATTCCTCCATTTCACTGATCGCCTTGCGGTCATTCAGATCCATGACACTTCCAAGCTCTGTCAGCACACCGCTGCCCTTAATGTTAACCTCCATCACATAATGATCCTTGACCCAGACAGGGCGGACGGTGGTGGCCGAATTTTGCAGGACGAAGGAGGCATCCAGCTTGCCGCTTGCCCCCGGCCGGGAGGGGAAGGCGATGGTGGCAGAATCAACATTATCGGTTAGAAAAGAAAGCCCGAACGCCTGCTTCTGGCTGAGCCAGCCCGCGAACGTATCTCCTTTAATGACGCCCAGCCTTCCCAGCGCCAGCCGCGAGGGCAGGTCGGTAACTGCGGTCTCACTGGTCTCATCCATCGTCTGGGAGCCGGTCAGCAGAATCTCCGGCAACACCGCGCTTTTGGACTCGGAGGACAGCGCCATCGCCAGCTCATACAGGCGGATTCCCGGATAGTAGGACAAGAGCCTTGATTCCTGTTCAATCATAAGCTGGATGCCGGCGCCCTGATTCTTGGTCATCTGCATCAGCTGATCCAGAATCATTCCGGCATCACCCTGGGAGATGAAGACAAAGACCGTCTCCCGGGCATCCTGCTTGCGCAGGAACATATCAATCAGCTGATTGATTCCGTGTCTGGCCAGGCTCTCGCCGATGACGGTAATTCTGGAGTGGGAGAAGAACATCTCCCGCGTACTGGTCAGATTCGTCCGTTCAATAGCCTCCATAATTGTCCGGCCCTTGACGGTGAACGTGAGGAAGGGCGGCGAGCTGGTGCTGCCCCCTCCGCTGCCGCCCATACCGCTGGCCCCTGAGGAGGGGTTGATGACCTGATAGGTTGCCTTCCATTGATTGTTCTCCCAGTCATAGGCAGATCCGGAGGTAATGCCCAGTTCGTTAAGCTCCCGGTCATCCCAGCAGCCGGAGAGCAGGAGGGAGAGAAGCGGGAGGATGAGCAGAAGGCGCAGCAGATTGCCCGGTTTGTTCATCATGTCTCCAGCCCCTTCCGTTTAGAGCGGGCCTTGTGTATCCTGTTCAGCAAGACTGCGCCCAGCGGCACCAGAACGTTGAACAGGAAGAAGACCACGAACCGCCCTTCCTGGTTATAGACATTCAGCTTGGCGGAACTTTGCCAGGAGAACAGGCACTCCAGAGCAACGATCAGACCCAGAGCTCCAATGAAGGGCCGGCTGCTGCTGACCCGGAACGTCTGCTTGAAGCACTCCACCGTTGCGAACAGGAAGATTGCAAATTTAAGATAAATCGACAGTACCCAATAAGAGATGAAGAGAATATCGAGCTTCTCTATGAACCGGCCGACCCGGAGGATGCTGATGGTAGCGAAGCCGGGGTAGCTGCTGAGCTTAATGAATTCAGGGCCGAAGACCATCAGGGCTGTGATTAGGGAGAGCATCATCAGTGCGGCCACGAACAGCAGGCCTGTCCAGCCTATAATCTTGGCCCGCTTCGGATATTGCAGGTAAGGAGCCAGGAACAGCAGCACCGCCACTTCAGACATCCATGCAGTCGGTGTCAGGCTCGCCAGGGTGATCTCAGCCAGATTATGATCGAACATGGGCAGCAGATGATGCACATTCAAATCATTGTACAACCCGAACAGATACAGCGGTACGAAGAACAGATAGAGCAGAATAACCAGGCTGTTCACTCTGGCGATTGCTTCAAGGCCCTGCCTGACCATATAGATAGTGATGAAGAGAATGAGTATGACCAGCACCGTGATCGGGGTGTTGATCAGAACGTTGTCTTTCAGGAAATTGACGAATTCCCGCAGGATGGTTGCAGTGGTGTCCAGGTAGAACTGGAGCATCAGCAGACCTAGAATCACTGCGGCCACAGGGGAGCTGTTCTCCCCCACCCACTCCAGAAAAGGAGCGCCGTTGCTGCTCTGAATCACCGCCCCGACGATCCACGCAATGAGCAGTCCTGCCACAGTAGACATGATAATCGCCAGCGGAGCGTCCTGCTCTGCATAGGTGCTAATAATGATAGGCAACACGACAGTGGCCGTCGGCAGGATGGTATTGACGACAAGCATGGCGGCTTGGGTGGTGCCGATTTTTCCATTCATGCTGGACCCTCTCCCTGCGGCCTAGGCTGTGACGGCGATGGATTAGCTTCATTTTCAACGGGCTGTGGCTTCTGGTTAGGGACTTGTCTGCGGGTCTCCTTGCCCAGATTGGTCTTGGGACGCATATTCATACTCCACAGCGGAACACGGATGAAGATGTCCTTCAGATAACGCGGGATCATCGGCGCCACCGGAGACAGATAAGGCACACCGAAGGAGCGCAGGCCCGCCATATGAATCAGCAGCACCATCAGGAAGGACATAATGCCGAACAGGCCGAGCGAGGCGGCGATGAACATCATCACGAAGCGGATCAGCCGGATGGAGTTGGCGATGGCGAGTGACGGAATCACGAAGTTCGAGATGGCGGTAAAAGAAACCACAATCACCATCGCTGCCGAGACCAGCCCGGCCTGAACGGCAGCCTGCCCCAGTACCAGTGCACCTACGATAGAGATAGCCGGTCCGATGGTCCGCGGCATACGTACCCCCGCTTCACGCAGAACGTCGAAGGTCAGCTCCATCAGCAGCGCCTCTGCGAAGGCGGGGAGCGGCACGCCTTCCCGCTGGGCAGCCAGACTGATCAGCAGCGTGGTCGGCAGCATC
The DNA here is from genome assembly GCF_038002225.1 of Paenibacillus sp. FSL R7-0204. NCBI lineage: Bacteria > Bacillati > Bacillota > Bacilli > Caryophanales > Paenibacillaceae > Paenibacillus > Paenibacillus sp. FSL R7-0204. Next base: position 6,581,057 of record NZ_JBBOCA010000001.1, on the reverse strand, counting down.
TCCTGGTGAAAGGTAGTAACAGCAATATAAAGTGCAGGCAGCAGCATGGAGACGAAGAATGCACCATAGCGGATCAGCCGCAGGAAAGAGGAAATATCATACCGCTGGTAGTAATCCTCGCTGGATTGAAAAAAGTTGAAGAAAGTGGACGGGGCCAGCAGCGCAAAGGGAGTGCCGTCAATGATAATCCCGACCTGGCCTTCCAGAATGCCCCCGGCCATAGCGTCGGGGCGTTCGGTGTTCTGGATGGTAGGAAAGGGCGTCAGGCCGCCGTCCTGTATGAATTCTTCAATATAATTGCTCTCCAGAATGGCATCGGTATTGATGGCGTTCAGCCGGCGGCGGATTTCGGTCAGCACCTGTTCACTGGCGAGGCCCTTCAGATAGACGAGGGCAATTCCTGTACCGGTACGCTGGCCGATGTTATATTCCTCAATCCGCAGATCGGCGGTTTTCAGGCGGCGGCGCAGCATGGCGGTCCCGGTGCGCAGGCTCTCGGTGAAGCCTTCCTTCGGCCCGCGGATAACCCCCTGGGAGGTTGGCTCATTAATGCTTCTCTTCTCCCAGCCGGAGGTGTCGGCGGCCAATGCGACCTCAAGCCCCTCGAACAGTATCAAGGTATAGCCGTCAAAAAGCAGGGGCAGCAGCACCTCCAGAGTCCGGGCCTCCTTAACTCCTCCAATTGGCAGAATGTGCTCCTTTATCAGCTTAAAGGCAGCTTCTGTGGTAATCTGATCTCCGTTCAGCGTACTGTTCTCCATCAAGGACTGGAGGACCGCCTGGTTGACGGTATCGGCGTTGACCAGACCGTCAATATAGATGAAGGCAAGGGATAGCGGAGGCTCAGCTTCGCTCTTATAATGGCGGGTGACAATATCCGAGCTGCTGCCGATCCGGTGGCTCAATTCGTGCAGATTATCCTCAAGGGAGAGCTTCAGCAGAAGTGGCGCAGGCACGGAGGTTTCTACAGGATCTTGGGTAGTCTTACGGCTCTTCGGCTCTTGAGGCATCTCGGGGGCTCCCTTCTGCTGAAATCTGGATGTGTTGGTGTATTATCCCCCATAGGCGTATTCCTTATTCTGCCTGATTGCAGATTGAACTGAGTGCGTAGAGGAGCAGCTGGAATCAAAAAAAGAAACCGCCCCTCAGGAATGGCAGCTTCGCAGCATTCCATAAAGGCAGTTTCATCAACCTACTTAAAATATGAACTCTAAGCTTGGTACATTATTTAGTCTGGACGACCAGCGCGTTGCTGATCAGGCGTCCCGGAGTCGTCAGGTACTTGCCGTTGTAATATAGGCCGCTGGAGGCACCGCCATCAAGGTTCATCGCCTGGTAGGCTCCGGCCTGCTTCATAATTTCCGCCAGCTGGGGAATCGTTGCCCCGCCGGAGGTCAATAGAATCAGCTTATGATCGCGGGTGATGCCCAGCGCGCTGCGGGAGCCTCCGCCGGTCAGGATTTTGGGGTCCCGGAAGCCTTCCCCCGCCACATTCAGCGCGACCTTCCCGTTAACCAGCAGCCGTGGTCCTGCCTGGAGTGCGCCGAAAACGGAACCGGAATCGAAGCGTGCCTTGAATTCACTGCCGGGAATGAGCTCAGCAAGCATATTGCGGTCGTAAGCGAAGACAGCCCGTTTGTCTCCGGAGCTGTTCTTCAGCATCTTGCCGCCGCTGATGATGTAGCCGTATGGAGCCTTGAAGGCATCATTAGTATACGCGGCGAAGAACGTGCCGTTGATCGCGGCGATGGCATTGCTGCGCTTGGCGATGCTGGCAAGAGCTTCAGTCTTGCCGACGGTATTCCCGGCGAGAACGGCATCCAGCCTCACCGAAGGATGCAGCAGGGAGACCGTGACCGTCTGGACACTGAAGGAGCGGCTACCGACCTTGTAGGTATGATGTCCGCTGATTACAGCAGGCGAGCCGCTCTTGATCAGGCTGCCGTTCTGTACAGGCAGGGTGGCTGTCTCCGCAGTCCCTGTATCCGCTCCGCTTGTCAGCGTAATCGATCCGGCCTCCTTATTCCACTGGAGCTGTATGCCAAGTGTCTGGCTTACAAGAGACAAGGGGACGTAGGTGGTCCCATTCTCACTGAAAGGCCGCTCACTTACGGTAACGGGCTTGCCGTTGACGGAAGCCCCGGGCTTGCCTGGAGTGAAGGTAATGGAATTCTCACCGCGTGACATCTGGATCTGGCCGCCGGAAGCGGTGAGCACAGACTGGATACCGGCGAAGCCGTTCAGGAAGCGGAGGGGGATGAAGGAGTGATTCTCCTTGTCCACATACACGGCAAGCTTGGGCTGCGGTGCCGCAGCGGCACCGGATTGCATGGCTGGAAGAAGGACAGCCAGCAGACAGAAGGCGGTAAAGAGGGTGAGCAGTTTTTTCATGATACACAAAATCTCCTTTGAATTGTAGCAGGTTAATCTGCAGGTTAGGATGATTCTGGAACAGACCCCAGAATGAAGCACTTGAGCTACCATCATATAATCGTCTCCCGTAACCGTCAATGGAGCATGCATCCAGCAGCGGGTTGGTTTATAATGGGATCACATTAGAATATCTGCATATAAGGGGGGTAGCGATCATGACAAGAATAGGCTTAATCCGGCACGGCAGCACACGCTGGAATCAAGAGGGGAGGGTCCAGGGCCACACGGATAATCCTTTGGACGAGGAAGGCTTCCGGCAGGCCGGCGTGCTTGCGGAGCGGCTAAGCGGTGAAGCGTGGGATTATATCTATTCAAGCGATTTGCTGCGGGCCAGAGAGACGGCGGAGACCATCGCCGGGAGATTGGGTATCCCGCTGGCCGGTCTCCTTCCGGACATCCGGGAGATGAACGGCGGATTAATTGAAGGAACCACAGAGAGCGAGCGGATCGAGCGCTTCGGCAGCCAGTGGAAGACAATGGATCTGAAGCTGGAGAGTCAGGAGCTGGCCCGTGAGCGTGGAGTGCGGGCGATTGAAGAGCTTGCTGCGCGCCATCCCGGCAGCAATGTACTGGTAGTCAGCCACGGGGCTATTCTGCGGAGTACGCTGGCCGGACTTGTGCCTTCCCTGGATGTAAGTGTGCTGCTGAAGAACACCTCTATCACCTGCCTGGTCAAAAAGAATGACAGCTGGAACTGTGAATTGTACAACAGCGCGGAGCATATGGACGGATAGGACGGGATATTTCAGAGTATTTCATTACAATAAAGCGCCTGTCCTGCCGATAATAGGCATAGTGCTTATCCGCTAGGGAGATTCATTTACAGCATCTCTTGCCGGAGTTGTTCAGAATTTGTTCAGTCTGTTCCTGTACAGTAGCGCTTGAAAGCGATAAAACCGTAAATTCATTGATAGGCTGAAGGAGGGCGTAAGACTAGTGGAAGAGGCCCGCAATTATATGCTGACGATTCTATCCATACTTATAGGAGTCCTGACCGTATATAGCACGCTCAGACTGACAAGGGATTTCGCCAGACAACCGCAAAGAACCCGGGCGGTCCGCTCGAGCCTTGTGGTACTGGTAATTAGTGCCGGGCTTGGTTGCATGCATCTGCTGGGCAGAAGAGCCTTAACCGGCTTCACTACAGATGGCAAAAGCCTGTTGATCTCTTTGTTCCTGTACATGCTGACACTCGCCGGTATTCTGTATCTGTTCCTGCGGTTGCGCATGATACTTGGGGAGCGTGAGCAGCTCAAGGAATTGGCATACCGGGATACGCTGACCGGCCTGCTGAATAAGAACGGAATGGATCATTTCTGGGATCATTGCAAAGTCAGCGAGCAGCTTGCGGTATTATATCTGGACCTGAACCGGTTCAAATCGATTAACGATACCCTCGGCCATCATACAGGGGATCTGTTACTGGAGGCCGTAGGAACCAGCCTGCAGCAATTCACCTGCAAGGGCAAGCGGCATATTTTCCGGGTGGGCGGAGATGAATTCGTCATTATCGCCAAACGCTACAGCCGCAAAGAGGCAGAGCAGCTTGCCCTTAAGGTTCTGGAGCGCATCACCCGTACCTATAAGCTGGAGAGCCATGAATTATTCGTGTCCGCGAGTGTCGGGATCACGATAAGCCAGGGCCGGATCGATCCGAAGCAGCTGCTTCAGGAGGCGGATTCGGCTATGTACAATGCCAAGCAGCTGGGAAGCGGGCGTTGTGCCGTATACAAGCAGGAGAGCCGTATTCCTTCCGTGAAGCTGGTCAGCAGCTCAAGAGCGCAATAAATATTTCGTTCAACAGTCCCTAGTCCCGAACTGCGGGCGGAATGTATGCGAAAACCGAACACATTGTGCCGGTGTGAAGGTGCGTGGCGGGATGGGCAAATTCCCCGGTCTAATATCGAAGCTAAGCCCCACTTTGTGGGGCTTTTTTGTTGTTAAGGAAATTATGATTTTCTTCTGTTGTGGATAAGTGGCACGCAGGTAATCTCATTCACCCGTAAGGGTGATTTTGTTCAAAATATAAGAATTTATATGTTGCACACGATAAATTATCCTTCTATTTCCCGCTGAAACGGTACCGTCCTTTAAAAGGACGGCAAAGCCGTTTCCCTTGTAATAGCGGCTGCGCCATCCTTATGGACAGCGCAGCCGTGTTACCTATGTCAGACGCCTCTGGCAGCCAAAAGTCCGGCCAGAACATCCGGATGATCGGTAATGATCCCAGCCACCTCAGCATCGATTAGAGCCTGCATCCGCTCGGGATCATTAACCGTCCACGGATGATAGACAATGCCTTTCTCCGCAGCAGCATTCACGAACTCCGGCAGTACTGAGGAATGATGGGCATGCAGTGCATCCGCCTGCAGGGTAGCCGCGTAATTCCAAGGACGGTACAGCCCCTCGCCGTAGAGAATACCCGTACGGATCTCCGGTGCCAGTGACTTGCAGTAGGCCAGGGAATAATGATTGAAGCTGGAGATTACCACCCGCTCACTCATGCCCTGCTCCCGGACAGCGGCGATGACCTTCTCTTCCATGCCGGGATAGAGGAAGGTCCCGTTCTTCAGCTCTATATTTAGAATCGTCTCCCGGCCCTGCAGCAGATCCAGAAGCTCGTCCAGTGTCGGAATCCGTTCTCCTGCGAACTCAGGGCTGAACCAGGAGCCTGCGTCCACCTCCAGCACCTCACGAAGCGTCTTATCCTTCACATAACCGCTGCCTGAAGTGGTGCGGTTAAGACTCTCATCATGGATCACTACTACTGCTCCGTCACTGGTCATTTGTACGTCGGTCTCAATGCCGGTTGCACCAAGCTCCAGACCCTTGCGGAAGGCCGCCATTGTGTTCTCCGGGGCGGCTGCGGATGCGCCGCGATGCGCGAAATTAATGATGTTCATGTCGAGTAGTTCCCTCCATCTCTATGATGTAATGCAGCCCGTAGTGTCCGGGCCCCTTATAGTATATTCCACATCACGTCAAGAAACCCTGTCCCCTGTTCTATAAAGGACGGGTTTCTTGAATTTTACCGTGGTACGTTCGGAAGCAATCGCTTAGAATAGACAACAACTATACTACCTACAGAAAGAAGCGATAAAGCTTGAAGTTTTGCATGGAATGCGGAAGCCGCCTGGTAATGAAGGAATGCAATGGAGAAGGAGAGGTACCCTACTGTGTATCCTGCGCCGTCTTCAGATTCCCTGTGTTCAGCACAGCGATGAGTACAGCCGTAATGAACCGGGGGCTCGATAGAATCCTGCTTATCCAGCAGTATAAGCGCAAGGATTACATTCTGCTCGCCGGGTACGTGAATAAGGGAGAGAATGCTGAAGCGGCCCTGATCCGTGAAGTGAAGGAAGAAGCGGGGCTTGAGGTGATTGCTTATGAATATATGCGCAGCCAGTATTTCGCCCCGTCTAATACATTAATGCTCAATTACATCAGTGTGGCTGACACGGAGGACCTGAGTGCCATGAGCGACGAGCTGGACCACGCAGCCTGGTTCACACTGGATGAAGCTGCGGACGCCATATTACCAGGCAGCCTCGCAGAGAGCTTCCTGCTTACAATTATTGATAAGCTGAGACAGGGACGGGCTCTGGAGGATTTTACAGCGGTTGTCCGGTCATTCTGAATTCTGAAGGCTAAGGCTTCCCTTATGCAGAGACGATGTCGCGGATTTTCTCATGTACCTGCTGCGCCTCCAGGAAGGCTGCGGAATATTGCAGATCTGTTTTGCGGGCCGGCAGGCGCGGCGGGAGAAAAGGAATGGATACCATAGGCGTATCTGCGCTGCTAAAATAGATTCTGAGCGTCAGCTCGCGGATCTCCTCGTCAGGACTGCCGCCCTGGACAGGCTCTGTGAATTCATAGCTTGCGGCGGCACCTGCCCGTATTCTCGGTGTACTGTTGGTAATCCGGCTGGTCTTGCTTACCTTGCTGAGAGTCAGAGCATTCTCGACAATCTCTGCTCCAAGGATGGCATCGAACGTATACAGGGTGGCTGTCGCCGGCTCCGGCTTCCCCGGATGCAGCAGCCCGATGGCGAGCGCCTGGCCTTCTTCGTCCAGGGCAATCAGATGGGATTCGTCTGGAGTTATGAACCGCTGGGGGAATTTCAGGCTGAAGGCGGACAGGGCATGGGTAGCCCCGCTATGGCCCGCAGCCCTGGGACGGGAGAGTCTGTACTGAAGAACCGCAGCCAACAGCAGGAGAGACACGCCAAGCACAGCAAACAGATACACCAGGATCATGAGCACTGAACCGCCTCCTCACAAGGTTGTGCGGGCTGCCCTTCCTGCAATCACTTTGGGCACAACCCGCTTCGTAAGCTTTGGCAAGTGAACTATTAATAGATATGCGGGAAGAGATCAGGTATGTATGACTTCAAGCGGGGTACTGGTGGAATTCACAGGTGTTCCTGAAACTGCGTTGATCCAGGCCGCGTACAGACGTCCAAGACCCACAAGCAGCAGCGGCAGAATCAGCAGCAGTACAAATCCGGTTCCGCATAGAATCCACGAGCGTTCATCTGAGGTTGTGCCGGACAGGAAGAAGAAGAACTCCGGGTCCAGCATATTCAGATCATAGGAGAATACCGATGAACTGATTCGCTGGGCCACAGGTGACACAAGAGCACTGAAGGCCACCGCAGGCAGAACCAGTGCTAGTGTGAACCCCAGAATACCTGCGGGCAGCTGGAGGAGACTGTACAGGATTCCCCGGTACGACTCCCTTTCGCGGAGCTGGTGTCCTAATGTCCGCAGCCCCTCCCAGCGGAAGGCGGGAGCATGATCTGCGGCGGCAGGCAGCCCTGTTCCACGTCGGCTGTTGCCGCTGGACCAGGCTTCAACGATCTTGTGTTCATTGGACATCATGCTGCGGCACCAGGCCAAGGTCAGGGCCAGCAGCGGCAGCCCCACCCATACAATAATCAAGGGCAGGCTTGCACATAGACCTGTAACAGCAATTACGAAGGCGATGATTCCTTTGGGCAGAGAGAGGATCAGCATTTTCCACGCGTGTATACTTTGTCTTATCATTCAGGGCGCTCCATTCCGGATTTCCAAATTTCAACTTCTTCAGTATAGAGGCTTCATCCAGAGAACACACTCTCCAAAAGGCGGGAAAAATCCTGGTCGCAGGTCTAGTACTGACATAGTCAGGAATCTTCCTGCTATTTACAATGTTTATCTTTATACTAAGGGTAGAGCGGTTTATAAGGATTACGACTAAGAAGGGGAGTGTAGCAATTTATGCTGTTAGAGGTTATAGCAACTACAGTAAATGATGCGGTCATAGCGGAGCGTTATGGTGCTGACCGGATTGAACTGGTCACGGGTATCCGGGAGGGCGGATTAACGCCCAGTCTGGGACTGATCGAAGCGGTCCGGGAGAAGGTCAGTATTCCTGTGAGAGTGATGGTCAGGCCGCATGCACGCTCCTTCGTGTATGACGCATCCGATGTGGAGACCATGCTGCGCGATATCCGCCATATAGCCGGGGTAGGCGGGCTGTCTTTGGTTATGGGCATGCTCCGCCAGGACCGGACAATAGATGAAGAACTGCTGAATCGGCTGCTGGAGCGGGCAGGGGGGATGGAGGTTACCTTCCACCGTGCGTTCGACGAGGTGCAGGACCAGCTTGAAGCCCTTGAGGTCTTGATGCGGTATCCGCAGATTACCGATATCCTGACCTCCGGCGGGACTGCTGCGGCCAATACACCCGGCGGTATGGTAAGGCTCGCCGTATTGGAACGGCTGTCTGCCGGTTCTTCGCTCTCCATCCTGGCAGGCAGCGGTCTGAACGCCGCAGATCTGAAGGATTTCGTTACAAGGACCGGAGTCCGCCGGGTACACTTCGGATCGGCGGTCAGGGAGGAGGGCGATCCGCTGAAGCCCATTGACCCGGAGCGGCTTGAAGCCATCCGTGCGCTTCTCAAGCCCTAGCAGGCGGGCCATTACAAATTGCGCTGAATGTATGCCAAAAACTACATTATGCTGGCGCGCAGGTAATCCCATTCATCCGTTAGGATGACACCCGGACCGCTGCCCGGGCTACTCCCCTTTCTGCCCCCCCAGCAGTCTGTGCAGCAGTGTGAGCAGCCGCTCCCGGGTCAGCGCATCGCCGGAATTCCATTTGGCTTCATCCAGCATATAGGCATGGCCCTGCTGTACGGCAGGCAGACTGCTCCAGAGCTCCGTCTGGAGCAGCTCCTCCATAGCTTCCCGCGAGTCCTTCCGCTCTGGAATCAGCATGAAGACACGGTCCCCGGCGTAGCTGTGCAGCATCGCCGGGTCCACTTCGCGGAACCCCAGATCCTTGTCCAGAATGTCCTTAATCTCCGCTGTCGGCTGCAGGCCGCCAGGGGCATATAAGGCCGTGGACAAGCCGGTCATGCCCATGGCGTATAGATGGTTGCCATGGTCATAGAACAGCGCCGAAGCTGTCTCACCCGCCCGCAGCCCTCCGGCGTAGAGACGCTGCCACATGGCGGCGTTCTTCGCATGGTAGGCTTGCAGCCAGACCTCAGCTTCGCGCTGCTTCCCGAGCCACTCTCCAAGAATCCGCAGCCGCTGCTCCAGCGGTGCGAAGGAGTCGAAGGTGAGGGACGGCGCAATGCCGGATACCTCCCGGTAGACCTGTTCATCCGGGCTTGCGAGGATAATCAGGTCAGGCCGGACGGACCGGGCCAGCTGGGGGTCCAGCGGAAATCCGACGTTGGCTAAACCTTTGACCCGGTGGCTATAGACGCTGCCCCGGGCGAACGCTTCGCCGCCGCCGACCGGCTTTACCCCCAGGGCCAGCACATCGCCCAGGGTCTCCCCGTGGTAGACAACGCGCTTCGGACGCTCCGGGATGTCCACCGAATGTCCGGTCCAGTCCGTGACGGTAATCCGGCGCTGCTGCGACCGGGCATATTGCCCGGGAGTCACTCCCGTCTTCTGCCGGAAGCGGCGGCTGAAGTAGTATTCGTCGGAGAAGCCGACCTGCCGGGCAATCTCGCGCAGCGGCTCGGCGGCTTCAAGCAGATAAGTCTTCGAGTGCCCAATGCGCACATCGGTCAGATAATCGAGCGGGCGCTGTCCGGTCAGTTTCTGGAAGATCGGAGTATATTGCCAGGGGGAGACTCCGGCCAGCTCCGCGAGCTGCTTCACCGTGATGCTCTCCTTATAATGCTGCTGCATAAAGTGTACCGTGCTCTCCACCGATTGCGCCGGACTTGGCAGCTGGCGGGTGGAGTAGTTCTGTTCAAGCAGCAGGAGAAGCAGCTCCTGGAAGCGGATTTGTTGTCTGAAATGCTGTAGCTCATCGCTGCCGTCATGGTGCGCAAGCAGCTCTTCCGCCAGCCGGATCACTCTGGTGAAGGGGTGGACAATCAGCTCTTTTTGCCCCGGGAGCAGTTCATCCAGGCAGAACGCAGGGGAATCCCCTGTAGTGAAAGCGGCAAAAGTCAGCACATAATAATAAAGCGTCAGCTCCCGGTTATCCAGGCTGTACGAGGTTCCGGGAGGCAGCAGACAGCACTTGTCCGCATGCACAGAGAGTGAAGTCTGCTCAGTGATACCGAGTTCACCGCGCCCGCCCGTAAACAGCAGGAGCGTATGCTGCTCCGCAGTCTGCACTGCCGATATAGTGTCAGCGCTCTGCATTATCAGCTCAATGCTCCTTAATTGAAACAGCAGGGAACGGAGAGGGGCAGACGGGAGTGCAGACAGGTGGTCAGGGGGAGGGGCAGGCTGGCGCAAGGCTCGGTTCTCCTTTCAGGGCAGATCAGAATTTGCTTTTATATTGAGAATGATTATCAATTAATACTATTGTATATAAAATAAAGCAGCTTATCAACAGGCGTTGATAAGCTGCTTTTCAGTGTGTCTGCCCCGGAATTATTGCTTGCCCAGCATGGCAGGAATCTCGCCTAGCAGCCATTCTCTTGTGGAAGCATCACTGGAGGTCTTCATGATGTCCTGCGTGTAAACGAAGCCGTTTTTGACGGCTGGAAGGCTATTCCACACCGCGCTTTCCAGCAGCTTGTCAGTGGATTGCTTAGCTTCTTCCGCTATCGGAGTCAAGAGAAAGATCCGGTCCCCGGCATATTCCCGGAGTACCTCCATTGAGATTTCCTGGAAGCCCATCCCTTCATCCAGCACTTGTTGAATGGTCGGGGTAGGCTTGAAGCCTTGCTCTCCGTACAGTACCTGCGAGAGGCCCGTCGTTGCCATTACGAACAGCCGGTCCCCCGGATAATAAGTGAAGACCGAAGCGGTCTCGCCGTCCTTCATGCCCGAAGCCTTAAGCTGCGCCCACATCGCCTGTTCCTTCAGCGCATACTGAGCCAGCCAAGCCTCAGCTTCAGACTTTTTGCCCAAGAGATCCCCGAGTTCCAGCATCCGCTCCTTCAGCGGGGCGAAGGTATTGAAGATAATCGTTGGAGCAATTTTGGACAGAGCCTCGTAATCTGCTTCCTCAATGCCGGCATAGATGATCAGATCGGGCTGAAGCTCCACCGTTTTCTCCAGATTGATCGGGAACCCGACATCCTCCACGCCGCCCAGCTTGTCCTCGAATACCTGACCCTCGCCCATGGAGAGCGGATAGCCGATGGCTTGTACACCGAGGGCTATCAGATCGCCGTAAGTTTCCCCGGAATAGATAATCCGCTGAGGCTTTACAGGAATCTCTGCCGTATGGCCTTTGTAATCCGTGTATGATCGGGTTGCAGCTACAGCCGCAGCTGTGGCCGAAGCTTCAGCAGCAGGAGCGGCGGTAGTTGCCGGTGCCTGGCTGTTCTGCTCCTTATTGCTGCTGCAGGCGAGCAATAAGGTGCTCATCAGGAAGATGATGCACAGGATGGCTAAGGATGATCTTGCCTTGTTCATGATATGTATGCCTCCCAAAGATAGTGTAATTACCAATAATGATAATCATTCTCGCTTGAGCCATCATAAATTATAGCCCGCCGTTACTCAATAGACAAAACGCAATGCAGGAATTGATTTTGTACAAATTTTTTTTGTCTATTTTGTTAATAACATATTGATAATATCAACAAGGTCTGCTATGATGTTGTTAATAACAAAATAATAATAACAATTGATTAATAACTGAGTTTCCCCTCTGCTTAACAGATGACTCAGAATACAACCCCTAGGAGGTAATGGCCATGTTTGGATTCCGGTTCGTGAAATTTCAGCCCAGTGATTATGTGCTTAAGGTGAAGAATGGCAAGGTAGTGCGTGAAGGGGTCGGGCTTTCTTTTCATTATTATGCGCCGACGACTTCGGTGGTTGTGGTGCCTGTCTCTTCGATAGATGTACCATTCATGTTCGAGGAAATTACGGCGGATTATCAGACGGTAACCGTCCAGGGACAACTGACTTACCGGATTGTCGATTACCGCAAGACCACCCAGATCCTCAACTACACCTATAATCTCAAAAAGAACACCTATCTCTCCGACGATCCGCACAAGCTGGCCCAGCGGGTAATTAATATCGCCAAGGTCCTGACCAAGAAGCAGCTCGGGCAGCTCCCGCTGAAGGAGGCCATCCAGTCGAGTGAACGTCTTGCCAAGATGATTACCCATGAAATCGGCCAGAGTGCGGAGATTGAGAAGCTGGGCATTGAGCTGATGGGCTTGTCCATTCTGGCGATTGTACCGAATAAGGAGACGCTGCGGGCCTTGGAAGCGCAGGCCAGGGAGGAGATGCTCCGCAGCGCGGATAACGCGCTATATGAGCGGCGCAACGCTTCGATTGAGCAGGAGCGGCGGGTGAAGGAGAATGAGCTGAATACGGAGATCGCCGTTCAGACGAAGAAAAGGCAGATGCGTGAGGCGCTGCTTGACTCTGACCGTTCAGCGAAGCAGAAGCAGAATGAGATGAAGGAAGAGCAGCTGATTTTTGATACGGAGCTGGAGGAGAAGAAGCAGGCGCTGATTGAGCTGGCTATAACGAATAAGAGAGCCGAAGCGGATGCCAAGGCTTATGAGCTGACGGCGATAATGAATTCGCTGCAAAATGTATCGCCTAACGTCCTGCAGGCGCTGACGAATGTCGGCATGAACCCGGATAAGCTGATTGCCATCGCCTTCCAGGAGCTGGCGGAGAATGCCGGGAAGATCGGCCAGCTTAACATTACGCCGGATCTGCTGCAAGGAATTATGGCTGGTTCGGCAGGAGGCGGCGCCGGAGCAGAAAGAGGAGGTAACGGCCGATGAGCAGCCGGGGATCGGAGAACAAAATCATACTGATCAAACGCAAGACACGCCTGGAGGAGCTGGTGGTCCGCTACAATACGATCCAGCAGGCCCAGTTCTATATTGAACGGCTGGGAGCCGATTTCAGCGACTACTTAAGCGAGGATTTCCAATACCGCAAAGCGGTGGAGACCGCAGTGACCGAGCTCAGCGCCATCGGCCGTCTCCAAGTGCTGGAGCGCCAGCATGTGCCGAATTTCATCTTCGGGGCCGAGGATACCGTAGTGGTCCTGGGCCAGGACGGTCTGGTCGCTAACACGCTGAAATACCTTCACGAGCAGCCGCTGATCGGGGTGAATCCTGATCCGCTGCGCTGGGATGGCGTGCTGTTGCCCTTCAGAGTCAAGGAAGTCCGGCAAGTGGTGAGTGAGGTGCTGCGCGCCCAGCGCCAGGTCCGTGAGGTCACCCTTGCCAAGGTGGAGCTGAATGACGGGCAGAGTCTGTACGGGGTGAACGATCTGTTCATCGGCCGCCGGACCCATGTCTCAGCCCGGTATCAGCTGGAGCTGAACGGGCAGCTGGAGCAGCAGTCCTCCAGCGGCATCATTGTCTCGACCGGCCTGGGCTCCACGGGCTGGCTCAAGAGTGTGCTTGCCGGAGCCGCAGGCATCGTCAGCCGTGCCGCACAAATGCAGCATGCAGAGGCTGAACAGACAGCCCGGGTGTCTGCGGAAGTTGCCGCAGTCAGTGCAGGCAGCGGGCTGGCCTGGAACCATCCTGAGCTGTATTTCACCGTGCGGGAGCCTTTTCCAAGCCGGACGACCTCAGCAGAGCTGGTATTTGGGAGAATCAGCAGCAGTCTGCCGCTGCGCATCACTTCGCAGATGCCGGAGGACGGTGTGATCTTCAGCGATGGCGTAGAGAGCGATTATCTGGAGTTCAACTCCGGGGTGGAAGCGACGGTTGGATTGGCGGAGAAGACCGGCAGGCTGGTAGTCTAGACGAACACGAAGCTCGGACCGTCAACGCCGGTTACGCCAAAAGGGTTCTCTCAGCTTCCGCTGCTGCGGTCTGAGAGAACCCTTTTTCGAAATACAAGAATGGATATGCTCGCCGCTCTTCCTACTGGAAGCTTCGTCCCTGGTTCATTGGAGCGTTATAGGAGGAGCCTGCGGACATCGGTGTCTGCATTGGCGTATGCATCGGCTGGTGGTTGATCCCCGCGTTGATCGGGCTATGCAGTGAGTTCACCGGCTGGCTGTTTGAAGTGAAGGACGGGCTAAAGGAGGAGTTATACCCTCCCATTCCTGTATTGTGGCTCTGACCCATTGGCTGGTTCTGTCCCATAGAATGCATTAGTCCCATCTGGTTCCCGGAATTGAAGCTTGGAATGCTTGTATTGGTATTGAAGCCGGAAGTCTGCGGGAACTGTTCCATCGATCTGACCGACTGCGAGATCTGCTGCAGCTGCTGCATCGCGGTCTGATGGCCCTGCAGCGCCTGCTGGATCATCTGAATGGCCTTGCTGTTATGCTGGCTGAGCTCCTGGAGCTTGGCGGCATCCTGCTGCTCCTGCTGAAGAAGCTGCTGGTAATTCTGCGTTCCCTGCTGGGTCTGTGCCATCAGCTGCTGAATGATTTGTTCGCATTCCCGGATCTGTGCAGATGAGTTGGTATTCAAAATTTTTAGCCTCCTTGAGATGGGTGTTATGGTCATGCGGGCTTATTATCTCTGATGGGACTGGCGAATATTCATGCTTCGGTGTGCAAGGGAGGCGCTTCCGCCCAGAACGGTTACAATATTGCAAACGTTGCGTCACTCCGGGCGGGACGAGTTGATAAGAATAGGTACAGGCTGCTCTGCAACTATTGCGGCAAATGAACGTCTATTAGAAAAGACAATCCAGAATCATCCATAACCTGGAGGTGGGGCAACTATGAGTCAGCGTGAACAGGCAAGCCGGCTTCAAACGTATTTTCCAAAAAGCATCGCGCTTACACTGGTATTCGTAATGCTTTTGACCGCATGCTTCACAGGATCAGCCGCAGCGGCATCATCATCCTCAGATCTGATCATCGTGAACAAAAAAACGAACAAACTGGCGTACTACAGTGACGGTAAGCTGGTGAAGATCTTCCCGGTCGCTACCGGCAAGACGAAGAGTCTGACGCCTGAAGGCAGCTTCAAGATGGTAGTCAAAATCAAGAACAGACCCTATTACAAGGATAAGATTCCCGGAGGCGATCCGGCCAATCCGCTGGGGGACCGCTGGCTGGGGCTGGAGGTAAATGATACTTACGGCACGACCTACGCCATTCACGGCAACAACAATGAATCCTCAATCGGTAAATATGTTAGCGCCGGATGCATCCGCATGCACAATGACGATATTCACTGGCTGTATCCGAAGATTAAGAAGAATACCCGGGTCATCATTACAACCTCCGGGCTGGAGATGGCAAGCATTGCCGAGAAGAACGGCTACCGGCTGGGGTCGACTATGATTGCGGGAGCTTTTGTCAAGGGCGGGGAGAAGCTGCCGGTGAAGAGTTCCTTCCTGCTGGAGGATTCGCGAGTGTATATTCCACTGAGTGAATCCGTGAAGCTGCTGGGCGGAAGCCTAATGCAGGAGGCGGGAACCGGAGCGCTCATCATCACAATAGGCAAGAATACAGCAGTTCACAAGCCGCTCAGCACGAAGGCCAAAGTGAACGGCAAAACGGTGGAGATGCTTGCCTCCAAAAGTATAGACGGCCGCCTGTACATTCCGCTGGGCAGCTTAACGCCGTTGTTCGGCCTGCCGTTCACCTGGAATGCTAAAGAGGGAGCAGTGAAGCTGTAAAGTAGTAGTGGCTGCACAAGGCCAGATTATCCAACCAACATGCCGCCGTATACTGCGGCTCCAGAAGCCAGCCGATCGATTATTGATGGGCTGGCTTCAGTGTTTAACCAGGTGGAGTAGAGTGACAGGATACATTGAGAATAGTAATATGAGAGAGATTTGTTATATTTTTGATCTGCCAGAACTCCCCGGAGGTACGGGATGCCAAGCTCGCGGAAGCTATGGATGCCGAGTCGTGGATCATAGAGGGCGTACATTACCAATGGGGAACCGAAAGCTTCCGGCAAGCCGATCTGATTTTTCTGATTCAGCCTAAGGCTTATGTACAGGATGCCCGGGTCATCAGCAGGTTCATGAAGACCAGGCTGGGGCTGGAGCAAGGGAATTATAAGCAGTCGTTCAAGTATCTCCGGGTGATGCTGCTGGAATGGAACCGCGGCTTCAGGAGGGAGGGTATTCCTGCGATCATGGCATTAACCGAACAGTATCAGGCTAAGCGGATCATCGTGCAGGAGAATCTTGAGATTTTGCAGCATGTGGGCAGGTATGTGCAGGGGAAGAGTGTGCGGGAAACGAGTGATTAATTCGATTATACAGGAGGACATCATGGGCAAATTGGCAACTTTTATTGTAGAGATGCTGCGTCTGGTGATTCTGCTCATTCTTACGCTGTTTGTGCTAGGAGGCGTGGAGCAGTGGATATTCAAAATGGCATATGGAAGGGAAGGCTTCCTGTACACTGCCTTACCAGGTAATCTGCTGGTGTTCTTTGTGGTGTACCGCAACTATTGGCAGTTCAAAGGCTGGTATCAATCAGAGAAGAACCGCAAGCTTAACCCGGGTTTGACCCGGAGTCTCATTGTCGTTGCGTTGTTTCTGATTGTGCTGCCGGGGTTATGGACATGGGCATGAACGATGGATTACTTATGGAGCCGTGGATCGAGGAGCAGCTTAATGTATACGAATTTGTAGGCTTTTGGAAAAGAGTGCTGATTAATATCATTGACTCACTTATTCTTATCCTTCCTACCTATACACTGACCCGGATTTCAGTGTCGGCGGCGGAGTCGGCAGGGTCAGCTTTTCCGCTTTTTATACAGTTTGCACTGCTTATGGTGTTCAATATATTTATGGTTGTCCGATACGGCGGGACGCCGGGCAGGCTGCTTCTGGGGGCAAGAATCGTTGATGAGAATGGAAGATACCCGGTGCTCCGGCAGGCTTTGATCAGGGATAGTTTTATTATTGTTAACAGCTTCCTGGCAGTGATCGTTAGTCTGAATACCGAAGCTTTATCCGCTATACCAAGCAGTCTCGTGAACTGGAGTCCGCTTGCGGCCGATATAAATGTTTTTTTGGGCTGGGTAGTGGTCGTGGATTGCCTATTCATCGCGTTTACCCCGCGCAAGCGGGCGCTGCATGATCTGATGGCCCGAACTTATGTGGTGAACAAAACGGCGCTGGAGCGTGATCAGACAGGGAAATTCATAGCATAAGGCAATGCATATAATACCTGGATCAGGAGGTCTGCGCCTGCAACCTTTGTTACAGCCCCTGCGTCATAGGGTGCAGTTTAGACAAAAGAGGATGTTTCCCATAACGAAGGAGATGGCAGCATGACTACATCTATTAGAACAATCACAGGTATTCTTATCGTTGGGGCGATGCTCAGCCTTACAGCCTGTAATTCCGGCAAAACGGATACACCATCAAACAATACGGCTGCTGCTACAGCAACTGTGCAGCCAGGGGATAGCGCTTCATCGGCAACAGGAGGTGCGCAGGTACGCGAACCCGGCTCAGTTGATGGCGCTGCTGCGGGCGCAGAGCCTGTAACTGCAGACCCTGAAGCCGCCGCCGGAGCCTCAGCAGAGTCTGCGGTCACTGAAGTTGCAGGGGCTGAAGCAGATGCCGTGGCTCCCGCCAGCCCGCAGGAGCGGAGCAAGCAGCTGAAGGAGCTACTTGAGCTTGCCAAGCAGGGCAAGGTGCCCGGCGTCGAATATGCTGCACACACCGGACTTATTGATGAAGTGGAAGCCGCGTGGGGAGAGCCGGACCTCAAGGAATCGGCAGGCAAAGGGATCTATTCCACATATTCGGGTAAACAGGTGGTAATCGGCTTCAATAAGGGCAGCAAGATTTTCGATGTGCGCTCCAGCGCCTCGGACCTGCGTAACCTGACACTGGAGCAGATTGAAGAAGTACTCGGCAAGCCGGATGCTACCACCGTGAATGGCGAGCATAACATCTATATTTATCAGGCTAACAAACAGTATCAGCTCAAATTCATCATCCCGGAATCAACAGGAACGGTAGATCATATCTCGGTGTTCTCGGAGCAGGACTCCATTAATAATATGGCAGGCTAGAATTGGGTTAATCGTTGATTCGGGTTGAGTCCTCTTACAGCGGCAACTGTATGGGGGCTTTTTGTGTATGCGAAAAACCGAACACAATATGTCGGAGCGAAGGTGGACGGGCTGCATAAGTTCTTACATCCTCCGCCTGCTATCGTGTAAGCAAGTTCAAGCTGATATAATCGACTTGTGGATTTATTAGCAGCAGAAGAAGAAAAGAGGCACCGCCATGCATCTGGAGTTGAACGGAAGTGAATATAAGGTATCCGCCGGAGGATTAACGGTAGAGCTGCTGCCCAAGGAGTTCGCGCTGCTGCAGTTTCTGTACCGTAACCGGGGGCGGACCTTCAGCCGGGAGCAGTTGCTGGATAAAGTCTGGCCGATGGAGTATCCGGTGGAGCGGACCGTTGACGATCATATCTACCGGCTGCGCAAGAAGCTGCGGCTACTGGGCGGGATCGACATTAAGACGATTCGTGGCTTCGGCTATAGCCTGTCGATCCCGGGCAGCTTGGAGGGCGTGGCGTTGAATCCGGCAACGAATGACCCGGAGTTGCGGGATACGATGCGTGAGGTGTTCATGAAGTTCCATGTCTACGGTCAGGGGAACTCCATGCTCACCCTTGCCCGCCAGCAGGACATCCTTGGCTATGAGCTGGACGCGCATTATTCTATGGTTGTTCATTTTGTGCAGGGAGATTTGGAGTGGCTGATCCATACGGATGAGATTCCGTTGAAGGACCGGCTCTTTTACCTCAATTTGTTCTACTTCTTCATTGGTGATCCCAGGGAGAAGGTGGCGTACGCCGAGCGCCTGATTGCCCGGAATCTGCTGAACCCGCCAGAACAAACCGAGCTGGAGATTCTCACGATGCTGGACATGTACACCCTTGCAGGTCAGCCGGAAAAAGCGCTGGAACACCTGAAGCGTTCCTACCAGGTCATTGCCGGACCCGGCTTCGAGAATTTCATCCCGGTCACGGTAATTACCGAGCTGTTCATCCATCTCGCAGCGGGAGCTGGAGATGAAGAGCTGGAACGGATGGATGAAGCCGTCAGCGGGATTTTGCAGGACAAGCCTTTTTTGCGTGAGATTGGCAATTACAAGGTAGTGAAGGGACTCTGGAAGCTGCGGCGTGAACAGTGGATAGAGGGGGAGCGGCTGCTCCATGAGGGATTACAGGTGCTGGATATGTCGGGATTCGTGCCACTGCGCTTCTATGCGTTGTACAAGATTCATCATTTTTGCCGGATGTTCCTGACCGGAAGTGCCTCGGACCGAAAGTATAATAGCCTGTTTGCAGCCGAGCTTGAAGCCTGTGGCCTGGCCAGACTGGAACACACCCTGGAACACATCCTGTTGCCGCTGCTGGAGACCCCATGATAATTCTCTGACAATTCTCCGTTACTTTAGAATCATAGATGGAGCTTCATCTACGATCTTATGTAACCTGGAGGAGTGTCAGATGGAACAATCAACCAAGCAGGGAAACAGCCTGCTTCATAACAAAACGTATATGCGGGTGTACAGCGCTTTTGCCACGGCGAGTTTCGGCGACTGGTTCGATGCACTGGCCATTCAGGTACTGGTCGGTTACCGCTGGCAGGCCGGGCCGCTGATGCTGGCGCTCATTCCGGTAGCGCTGGCGCTGCCGAGTATTCTGCTTGGCTCAATTGCCGGGGTAGCTGCCGACCGGCTGAACAAGCTGAAGCTGATGCGCATCTGTGATCTCCTGACGGCGCTGCTGACGCTACTGGTGCTGTTCGCCCCGAGTATGGTCTGGCTGTTGCCTCTGCTGGCGCTGCGTTCAGCATTGTCTACACTGAATATGCCCGCCCAGCAGTCCTTGACCCGCAGTCTCGTGAGAGAGGACCAGCTGCTGCAAGCCTCGTCACTGAACGGACTGGTCAACCAAGGCTCCAAAATCGCCGGTCCGCTGCTCGGTGGTCTGGCGCTCGCCTTCCTTACGCCGCAGTGGTGCATCCTGCTCAATGCCTTGCTGCGCGGCTGCTCTTATCTGCTGCTGCTATCCGTAAAAAACATCCACACGGATGAAGAAGACAGCAAGCAGCCGGAGGCGCCGGAAGACAAGATTCCGCTCCATATGATGTGGCGGGAAGGCTGGAGCTTCATGCTGCGCAGCCGGCTGCTGCTGAATACGATGTTGTTCGGGCTGGCCGGAACGCTGGTGATTCAGGTGGTTGATTTTCAATTCACCAGCCTGTTCAGGGTATTCGCACCCGAGCGGGAATCGCTGCTCGGCTGGATGGTGGCCGCAGCCGGAGCGGGAGCCGTGCTGATCATCCTGATCCTGAACAAATTAACCTCGGAAATCAGGTATGGCTGGAGGCTCGGCTCCGCGTGTGTATTAATCGGCGGGTCGATTGCGGCGCTGGGTCTGCTCCAGCCGGGGGCATCTATTATTTGGGTGCTGCTCATCGGGTTTGTACTGGGGATCGGCAACGGGGTGTACATGATTACTTTCAACTATTGTCTGCAAAAAGAAACCCCGCCGCACATGACTGGCCGGATCTTTGGCATCCAGAACACTATACTCGGCACGGTGCTCATTGTTGCACCTTTGCTGGGCGGTTTGCTTGTGCAGTATGCAGGTCCTGCCCGTATTTTTGTTAACATTGGCTTGCTGCTGTTGATTCTGGGTCTGACAGGTGTGGCGTTCGGCCGGCAGCTCTGGCCGGTGACGGGGTCTACAGCGGAAGCCGCTCAGCCAGCGGTAGAGAGTAGCTAAGAAGGTTAACGGATCACTAATTTCTGTATGGACGATTAGGAGGAGCATATGACAACTTATATCTATATGGTAAGACACGGGGATTCGCTGCGGACCGGGGTGGATGAATGGACGCGCGGCCTGTCGCCCAAGGGCAAGGAGGATGCCCTGCAGGTCACGGAATGCCTGAAGGATGAAGGGATAGATGTGTTGTACAGCAGCCCGTATATCCGGGCGGTCGATACGATTGCGGATTTGGCGGATCAACTGGAGCAGGAAATCATTCTGATCGATGATCTTAGAGAAAAGGTCTGGATGGAGGGCAACCAGCAGCTATCCGACGAAGGCTTATACGATGAACTCCAGAAGATGTACACCGATCCCGATTATGCCCTGCCGGGCGGGGAATCGAACCGGGAGTGCCAGGCACGTGCAGTGAAGGCGCTGCTGGAAATCCTGCAGACCCATGCAGGGGAGCGGGTGGTCATCGGAACCCACGGGCTGGTCATGGCCTTGATGATGAGCTATTTTGCCCCGGAATATGATCTGGACTTCCTGCTGCAGACGACCAAGCCGGATATCTATGTCATGGAGTTCAAAGAAGATGAAGTACTGGTCCGGCGGATGCCTCTGTAAGCTGAGGGCAGAATAGTTATTACTAGAAAGTGTAAGTATTTAGCTTAGCTTGCACCTTAACAGATTTAAGTCTGATGCTGTACTCAAGTAGGAGCGGCAGCCCTATAACCCATAAAATCGCACCGTATTCGCCGTCAGCTTTGCTCTGGCTTCGGCAACGGAATAGCCATGCAGCGCCCCCCAGGCGGCGGCCACGTCATGGACCATAGCCGGATGGGTGGTGCGCCCGGCGAACGGCCCTTCAAACGGCCAGGGGCCGTCCGTCTCTGCCATGACCAGCTCCGGCGGATAGCGGCGTGCCAGCTCCTGAATCTCCGGTTCATAGAGGATGTCGGGAGTGAAGGAAATGTAGTAACCGCGGCTAATCATCCGGTCAACGGTAGCGGCGGGGCCCTTGAACCAGTGGAAATGGGCCTGCGTAAGGCCATGCTGCTCCAGCAGATCGCATACGGTCCATGCATCCTCATAGACGGCATGCAGTACTACAGGCTTGCCCAAACGTGCAGCCAGTCCAAGAAGTCTGTCCAGAAGCTGAATGTAGGGTGCCATATCCCAAGCTTCGCCACGCTCCAGAGCTTCTGCCCGGGAGTAGTAGGGAAGACCGATTTCACCAATAGCGACCATATTGTCCGCATGGTCTGTAATCCATTTCAGCAGCGCGTTCAGTTCTTCCTCCGTAGGCAGCGCCTGCTCTGGATGGAAGCCATAAGCAGGCTTCACGAGGCCGGGATATCTGGCTGCGAGCTCCCGGGTACGCTTGCTGGAAGCGTGGTTCATCGAGACTGCGATCAGGGCCTTTATGCCCTGCTCCGGCAGTCCCTCCAGCATGGAGGACAATACGTTGTCCTCATATTGGTCCAGATGAATATGGGCATCAATCATTTGCAAGCCTCTCCTTCCAGCAGCGGATTTTTTACTCCACAATGGCCTCACCGCGTTCATGCGGTTCAAAAGCAATGGACCCCAGCTCCATCCCCGCCTTACCTGCCTTATATACCAGCTTCAGGGTACCGACACTCTCGGTCATGCCTACCATCAAGCTGGTATCTGCAAGCAGTTTGTTATTCTCCACTGAGTAGTAGGTCACTGCGCCAATGGCCGCTTTGCTTCCGAAATACTTCAGCCCGTCCTCAGCACGGTCCGGGAGTCTGAGCGTCACCTTGGAGGGCGCGGGTCCCGGAAGCTCCAGCTTCAGCAGCACATCATTCTGATCCAGCGAAATACTGGAGGATACTGCTGCACGGGCGGCCTCGTCCGCAGCAGGCACCGATATTTCCTTCCACTGTTCCGGCTTAACCACATGAACCTCCTGCGCCACCAGTGAGGTACCGGTACCCAGTGTAAATACCACTGTGGCCTCCGGTTTGCCGTCAGAATCTACATCGGCATAGAAGAGCTGAGGCGGGTGCGAGTAGTCTCTGGATACGGTCCAGTTGAAGCGCTGCTTTTTCCCGTTCACTTCAAGAATGAATCCTTTGTAGGTATTGCCGTCCTTCAGGGCAGCATAAAGCTTCACCTTGTTGTTATTGGCGGCAACGGCAAGAGGTTCTGCGGGAACCCTGACGGTGGTGCTCAGATCGCCAGGCGTAACGGTAACCCGGCTTCCTCCGGTCTTCAGCTCCGTGACAGCTCCCGTTAGGGAGTCCAGCGTAGCTGCCGCGATGTACACACGCCCGGCCTTCAGCAGTACGGGCGCATCCAGCGTCTCATTAGCGCCTCCGTCCGTCTGGGTATAGCTGACTTGCATGGAAGCGCTGCCGGGCGTAAGAATCGTCTTGTCCCAGCTTGTGGACAGAGTAAGCTGCTTGAGGGTGTTATTCCATTGCAGCTGCATCGGATAGAACTCCAGCAGCGTGCGGGCCGGAACATACAAGATGCCGCCGGAATGGAAGGGCGCAGCATAGGGCAGGACGGCTTGTCCATCTACAATAAGAGATAGCGGTGCAGGAGCAGAAAGGGCTGTATCTATAGGTGATGCCGCAGCAGCGCCAGCGAGGAGCAGGGCAAGGGCAGTAGCAGCGAGAATTTTTTTCATAAGATAACCTCCGGAGTCTGGAAATTCCAATCTCTTGTATTATAAATGAAAAACGCCGCCTGCGGGTCATGTTCTGTTAACAAAGATAAGACAAGCCTGTTACAGCCCTAGCTCATACTGTATTGTGCCTATCCGCCTGCAACTTGCCACTTATATAGTAGCCTTGCAGGAACCTCACGCTTCAAGCGCCTGAAGGGCAAGCGACACCAGGGCTCTGACGGAAGCCTCGCCCAGTTCTCCCCCAGTCAGCAGCAGACGGTAGAAGATGGGGCCATAGACGAGATCAATACAACTCCCGATATCGAGTCCCTGCTTCAGTTCCCCTTGGGCAATCCCCCGTTCAAACAGCTTCCGGGCTTCCTCGCGGCGCGGGCCGAAATATCTGCTCCGGTATGCCTCCGCCAGTCCGGTATCGGATTGCCCTTCACCGATCAGCTCCGTAATGACTTTACCTTCCCGGCTGGTGAGGAACTGCGCGAGCGTCCCCGCATGAATCAGAATGTCCTCCTTGGCGGAACCGGTATCGGGAATTGGAAGTCTGGCGTTAGCAGCGTACAGATATCCGTCCATCACCACCGCCGCTTTATTCGGCCACCATTTATAAATCGTTGCCTTACTGACCTGGGCCTGCTCCGCGATCTTCTCTACGGTAACTGCGCCGAAGCCCGTCTCCAGCAATAATTCATATGAAGCGTTCAGAATAGCGTTCTTGGCCTCGGTATTGCGCGGACGGCCTCTTTTTTTCTCCATGATGATTCCTCCTGACAGTACTAGTTCAACTATAATTGGAGTATACCATAAAACCGCCTATTTACAATACTGAACGTTTAGTATATTATTTGGTCATAGCAATTAATGAACTGGATGTTCAGTATTTAAAAAATGGAAGGTGGAGTTTCAAATGAAGGCTTACGTCCCGGTGCAACAACAAGCAGGTTCCCCTGAAGACGCAAAGGCTGTTCCCGGCTGGATCACATTTCTGCTGGCCGTATCCTGCGGACTGATCGTGGCGAATCTCTATTATACCCAGACGCTGGTTGGGCCCATCGGGCAGGCGATTCATCTGTCGGCCGGAGCGACGGGGCTAATCGTTACCCTGACGCAGATCGGTTACGTAGCCGGACTGCTGTTCATTGTCCCGCTCAGCGATATTATTGAGAACCGCCGGCTGACTGTGATGTCGCTGATTCTGGTTGTGGCTGCCCTGGCGCTGTCCGTCCTGGCACCAAATGCACCGCTGTTCCTGGCCGCCTCCTTGCTGATCGGGCTGGGCTCGGTAGCAGCGCAGGTCCTGGTGCCCTATGCCTCCTATCTGGCCACAGAGGAAGATCGCGGCCGCGTCGTAGGCAATGTAATGAGCGGACTGCTGCTGGGCATTATGTTCGCCCGCCCGGTCGCCAGCTTCATGGCCGGACTCTGGGGCTGGCAGTCCATCTTCATCGTCTCGGCTGTCGTTACTGCGCTGCTGACGCTGCTCCTGTCCCGTGTCCTGCCCGCCCGGAAGCCCGCTCCCGGCTTGAGATACGGACAATTACTCCGCTCTCTGGGCACATTGCTCACGCATACGCCGGTGCTGCGGCGCCGCGCTCTATACCAGGCCAGCCTGTTCGGCGCCTTCAGTCTGTTCTGGACGACCGTTCCACTGCATCTGTCCAGCGAGTATCATCTGTCTCAGCAAGGAATCGCCCTGTTTGCCCTGGCTGGCGTGGGCGGAGCCGTAGCCGCGCCGATTGCGGGCAGATTGGCTGACAAGGGCTGGACCCGGTTATTGACTGGTCTTGGCATTTCACTGGCCGTTCTCTCTTTTATTCTGGCCTATCTGCTGCGGGATACCTCCAATCTTACACTAGGCCTGCTGGTGCTGACGGCGATTCTGCTCGATATGAGCGTGTCCGGTAATCTGGTGCTGGGGCAGCGGGCGATTTATTCACTGGGCAATGAGACAAGGGGGCGGCTGAACGGCTTGTTCATGGCGATTTTCTTCATTGGAGGAGCCGTGGGATCATCACTCGGGGGCTGGGCGTATGCTTACGGCGGCTGGAGTCTGACAACCCTAATCGGGCTGGCACTGCCAGTGCTGGCGCTGATCTGCTTTTTGAGCGAGAAGAAGGAGCACGCTTGAGAAAAGGAGCCTTGGCGTTCAGCAATAATCCGCATAGCCAGTAATTCCTAAAAAAACTACAGTAGGCAGAGGAGCTTCGATCCTTTGTCTTTTTTTTCGTTCAGAGATGTAATGGATTCGATAAATAGAGCGTATTAGCTCATGTAAATTACAGAAATTAGTCGAGAAAGCCCACTCCTTTTGGGGTGGGATGAATCGTCTTTGTTTAAGGAATATCCTTATGCTGTCAAAATTTACAATCCTATAGAAATACCAAAACAACGGTATCATTAATTAACTATCATTTTGTTTTTTTGCCCTAGATACAGACGTAAAGTGCTATTCAATCAAGTGGAGATTCAGTTTAAGTGAAATGGTTATAGAGATATGTGCCGAACAGGATTGGAATATACTCGCAATGGAGGTCATGCCTGATCATGTGAATTTTTTCTAAACGCACTGCCAAGCGATTCTCCCGCAGAACTTATGGCGAAACTGAAAGGAATCACTTCCCCGCCCTCCGTGAACAATGTAAGCACTTGAACCACTTGCTTTCCTTCTGGACTCGTTCCTACTTTGTCAGTACGGCAGGGAACGTTTCAAGCGAAACGATCAACGATATATTGAAGAACAAAAAAAGGGGGTGAAACCCTGCAAACCGTAACGATTCAAATACGCATTTTTCCAACCCATCCGTCTGTATTGGTGTATATGGGCAACGAATACATTCGAACCGTCAACGAACTAACGGAGCAAGCCGAAAGGTCTGGAACGTTCCCGAAACTAACTTCAAAAACCGTTCAAGCCAATCTACCCTCTGCCGTAAAGAATCAAGTGATTCGAGACGCCAATAGCCTATTTCAGCGGTTCAAGAAAACGAAGAAGCGACCTCTTCTCCAAAAGAGGGTGTACTACGTGAACAATCAAAACTATACGATTCGGGGCAACCACATTTCGTTCCCAGTAATCCTGGATGGAAAAGTACAACGTCTTGTGGTGCCTGCGCTTCTGCCAGATCGGGAGCGAGACATGCTTGCGAAGGGGAAGCTTGGACTTCTGCGTGTGGTTCAAAAATCAGCAAAATGGTTTGTTCAAATTTCAATCGAACGACCGACTAAGCCAGCCGATGGTCATGAACTGATGGGGATTGATTTAGGCTTGAAAGTGCCTGCTGTTGTCGTAACCTCTAGTGGCAAGACAACATTTTGCGGAAATGGACGTAAAAACAAGTTTGTTCGCCGTAAGTACAGTACCTATCGCCGCAAATTAGGAAAGCTTAAACAGCTATCCGCAATCCGTAAACAGAACGACAAGGAAAGTCGTTATATGAAAGATCAGAATCACAAAATCAGCCGCCAGATCGTGAATATGGCCATTCAAGAAAAGGTGTCTGTCATCAAGCTGGAGAAGCTGACGGATATTCGGAAGACGACAAGAACAAGTCGTAAAAACGCCAAAAACCTGCATCATTGGTCGTTCTATCAGTTGCAAATGTTCATCGGGTATAAGGCGACACTCGCTGGAATCCAAGTGGTTGAAGTGAATCCGGCCTACACCTCGCAAACCTGTCCCTCTTGTGGAGAGCGGAACAAAGCAAAGGATCGAACGTATCAGTGCGACTGCGGTTATACAGCACATCGGGATCGGGTCGGTGCGATTAACATCATGCGTCAACCTGTGGCAGATGGTAACAGTCTGCCAGCCTAGATAGCTATAGGCTCTGATCTAGGATGGGCGAATGAACTCGCCCTTAACTTAGCAGTAGGGCAAAGCGGAAACGGATGCGCCCGCTAACCAGCTAAGAATCCAACCCTTGTAAGGGTGTGGAGGTTCAATTGGCCAAGTAAATTCAGCCTGGAAGGGAGGGCTTAAGGACTGCAAGAGCGCGCATTGCTGCCTTTGATACATGACAGGGTTCCTGCTCAAATAGAGACTAAGCTTGAATTTGCAGCGGTTTTTGATGCCTATTATAAAAGGATATTCAACTATATCGCCTACCGGGAAAAAAGAACCTGCCAGAGGGCTTTGCCTTTGACCACGGGGAGTTCTATAAGGATGAGGAGGGCGTAAGCGGGCAGATAGTTGAACTGTTCTTCAACAGCAAGGATAAGAATAAGCGGATCTGGATGCAGCTGCGCCTTGCCAATGAGGAGAATGCCTTTTCAATGGCAACGGACGACAAGGTGGAGCAGGTGAAGCTCAAGGGGACAGATGCAGTTCTGGTCAGTGACAGAAGCCTGGACTGGGAAATAAACGGCGTGATGTACGGCCTCAGCACCCGTGGTCTTGACCGGGCTGAGGTTCTGAAGATCGCAGAGTCGATTAACTGGTAAAGCCGCTGAGGAGCGGATAAGGGAACAGGTACGAGGCATAGACAGGCATAGGATGAATCAGAGCACCAGACTGCAACCCCGGAGCGTGGCGGGAATTGCGGGCTGGTGCTTTTTTGAAATAGCGTTTCTACTATATAGAAGGAAATAAGAGGAACCATACATAGATTGTTAGATTCCCGGGTGGCGGGAGCGGATTCGCGGCTGGAATAACACTTCTCTTCATGCTTGTCATGCCCGTCTGCATATTGAGGCCAAGTCCTTCATAGACATGTACTAATCAATGCATTCAAAACAGGTTAAGGGGATGATGTCATGCGCCGGATAACATGGGTACTCGCGATCATTATGAGCGTGGCCTTAGTATTGGCGGGGTGCGGGAAGAAGGATGCCGCCTCTGTGGTCAAGGATCTGAATCAAGTGTCTGACAAGCTGGAGAGCAAGCAGGGAGCTTATCAGGGCTCAGGCACAATGACCTTGTACACTGGGGAGCAGCCGCAGGATTACAAGGTGGAGGTATGGTATAAGAACCCTTCGTATTACCGGATCAGCCTGTCGAACGTTCAGAAGGACGTGAAGCAGATCGTGCTGCGCAATGATGAGGGCGTATTCGTCCTTACCCCAAGCCTTGGCAAAAGCTTCCGCTTCCAGAGCGACTGGCCGGATAAGCAAGGGCAAGTGTATCTGTACCAGACGCTGCTGAAGGGGATTGTCTCTGACAATAACCGGCAGTTCGTGGAGGACGGGGATAATTATGTGTTCGAGGTCGCTGCCAATTATCAGAGCAGTGCGCTGGTCCGCCAGAAGATCTGGCTGAACAAAAAGACCTATGAGCCGAAGCAGGTGCAGGTATCGGATTCCGAAGCCAAGGTTGTGGTGAACGTGACCTTCGACAGCTTCAAGTTCGATCCGGAATTCACAGCAGATTCCTTCGATATGCAGAAGAATATGGCGGCCGGCAGCCCTTCCGAGAACACGATGGCGGAAGTGGATCAGGAAGGCAATCCGGTGGTCTCTGAAGATGGTGAACAGGCCGGTGAGCCGGTTACAGCCGAGCTGGGCGACTTCGGGATCATTGAGCCGGCTTACATTCCGGCCGGTGTGAAGCTGAAGGACACCAACAAGATTGAAGGCAGCAAGGATCATGCGGTGCTGATCCGCTATGACGGTGTCTACCAGTATACGATTATGGAAGCTCGTCCGCTGGACCGTGCGGTGTCGCTGGCTCCCGGAACACTGGTTGATCTGGGCTTCACGGCAGGCCTGCTTAGCGGGGATGAGCAGCAGACGCTGACCTGGATGAGCGAGGGTGTAGAGTACCGGATTACAAGCGCAAATCTGCCAGTTACGGAAATGATGCAAATAGCCGCTTCTATGGAGGAACAATCGGGTAAATAAAAATCAGTGGGCGGATACTGCGCAAGGTGGGAATCATTCCTCTACCCGCGGTATCCGTTTTTTTGCCTACATCTGCTCACATTGACAGCGGCCTTCACGAGCATTACCATTGGCAGTAAGACTTCTGATCTGTGCGAACAAGGCAGAGATGTTTTACTACAATGTAAGAAGGTGACCTGAAGTGAAGGCAAGCTATCGGCCGACAGCAGCCGAGATTAACCTGGATGATTTGCGTGCCAACTACGAAGCTTTACGCGGCGTTTTGCCGCAGGAGACCAAGTTCATGGGATGTGTCAAAGGAAATGCGTATGGACATGGAGCAGTGGAGGTAACGCGGGAGCTGGAGCGGCTTGGAGCGGACTATGTCAGTGTTGCTTTTCTGGATGAGGCATTGGAGCTGCGTCAGGCGGGAATACTACTTCCTATCCTGGTGCTGGGCTATACTTCACCGGAGGGCATTGCCGTAGCCTGGGAGAACAATATTACCGTTACACTGTTCACACCGGAAGTACTGGCAGCGGTTAGCGCCCTTCCTGTAGAGAAGGAGCACCGGCTGAAGGTACACATCAAGATTGACAGCGGAATGGGAAGACTGGGATTATTGCCGGAGGATGCGCCTGCATTCATCGCTGAGGTCCATGCGGTGGCACAGGCGGAGCTTGAAGGCATGTTCACCCATTTTGCCAGAGCAGACGAACACAACAAAAGCTATACACTAATGCAGCACCGACGTTTCATGAGCGTGGCGGAGGCGCTTCGGGACATGAACATTACCATCCCGATCATACATACGGGCAATAGCGCTACGGCCATTGATACACCTCTACTATCCATTAACATGGTGCGTGTAGGCATAAGCTTGTACGGATTCTACCCCTCGGCTGAGGTGAACCGTGAGCTGGTGGCTCTACACCCGGTAATGACGCTGAAGACGCAGGCTGTATATGTCAAAACCCTGCCGCCTGACTCAGGCATCAGCTACGGCACCCGGTATTTCACGGCAGGCGATGAGATCATCGCTACGCTCCCCGTGGGGTACGCTGACGGATATTCCCGCATGCTAACAGGCAAAGCGGAGGTGCTAATACGCGGACGCCGCGTTCCTGTCGTCGGAACGATCTGCATGGACCAGTGTATGGTATCACTCAAATCTTTCGCTCTAGAAGCGGAACAAATCAAAGCAGGCGAAGAGGTTGTACTCATCGGCCGCCAGGGCACCGAGTCGATCACGGCAGATGAACTGGCGCTCCATTTAGGGACGATCCACTACGAAGTAATCTGTATGCTGGCTCACCGGGTACCGCGCGTGTATGTACGCCAAGGTACGCTACCCAAACTCGTCAATCCCTTGCTGCAAGCCTAATACCCTGACCAGATACCTAGTACAGGAACTGAATATAAGGAACGTACCGTGTAGGGCTTGTGACTTATAGTCTATACGAACCGCCATTTCTAGTTTATAATGGGATGCAGCATACTTGATATACTGGCGGCATATATTCCTTGTATAAAATTCCTTGTATATTGTAACACTGGAACACAAGGGCAGAAGGTTTGTGGGGGTGGAAGAGAAGGTGGCCAATTTGCAGAACACCAAAAGAATCATGATCAGCTTGCCCGATCATCTCTTGCAGGAAGTAGATGGGATCGTTCAACTGGAGAACTCTAACCGTAGTGAATTGATCAGGCAGGCCATGAAGCTGTACTTGAGCGATCGGAGGAAACGTACCATCCGCGAGTCCATGCAGCGGGGCTATATGGAAATGGCTAAGATTAATTTGACCATGGCATGCGAGGCCTTTCTCGCAGAGGAAGATGCAGACAGTACTCTTGGCCGCTTAGTAAGCGGGGTGTAACTATTGATTGTTAAACGCGGCGACGTTTTTTTTGCCGACCTTTCACCGGTTGTGGGTTCTGAGCAAGGTGGAGTAAGGCCGGTACTGATCATTCAGAACGATATTGGCAATCGTTTCAGCCCGACTGTGATTGTGGCAGCTATCACTGCCCAGATCCAGAAGGCCAAGCTGCCGACACATGTCGAGATTGATGCAGCTGCTCATGGCTTTGACCGGGATTCTGTGATTCTGCTGGAGCAGGTTCGTACCATTGACAAGCAACGCTTAACGGATAAAATCACCCACCTGGATGATGAGACCATGAAGCTGGTGGATGATTCGCTGCAAATCAGCCTGGGGCTGATTGATTTCTGAACCCTACGGGGATATAACATCAACCATCGTACTAAAAGGCAGGCTGGATACATTCCGGTGCTGCCTTTTTTGGCGTCTGCCTAGATATACTTATTGATATACCCGAGGATAGATGAGGATGAATGACAGGGGTTGTGCATGGGTGTAACTACATGATACAATTGGACCGATCGGTCGGTCTAGAGGAGGGATAATGATTAAGGGACGTTCAGATGGAGAAGAAACGAAGAACCGGATTCTGGAGCATGCCTCCAGTTTATTTGCTCAAAAGGGCTACGGCGCTGTAAGCATGAACGAGGTCTGCTCAGCCGCGAAGGTCAGCAAGGGGAGTCTGTATCACCATTTTCCAAGCAAGGATGAATTGTTCCTGTACGTGGTGGAGGTGGATACCCAGAAGTGGCTCAATGAGTGGGAGGACCTGCGGAGCGGGATTAGCGGAACGGAAGCCCGTCTATACGCGCTGGGGGATCACTATGCGAAGGATATCCAGAATCCGCTGATCCATGCCCTGGAGGAATATGGCAGATCCCATACGCTTTCGAAGGAGATTAGCGAGCGCCTTTCACATATTTTCGAATCGGTAACAGAGGCCTGCCGTGTGCTGCTTCAGGAGGGGATGGAGTCCGGTTACTTGATCCGTGGTGACCTGGATAACTATGTAATCACGCTCAGCGCTATGCTGGAGGGAATCAGCCGGGTCCATGAGATCACAGGCAGGACCGATACCCCGGAGACGATCAGGGCATACTACCGTGCGGGAATTCAGATCCTGCTTCAGGGGATAGGGTCGGGGAAGATGGAGCAATAAATAGAGAAATAGATGTATTACAACCGGAGCTTATAGCAAGGCTCTGGGATATACGGAGGGAAACACCATGTCATTACTGTTAAAAAACCGGGGAGCGATGCTGCTCCTGATGTTAAATATCTTTTTGGCGTTCACGGGAATTGGTCTGGTTGTCCCTATTATGCCGACCTATATGAACGAGCTGGGCATTGGCGGGAGTGTGGTCGGACTGCTGGTGGCAGCCTTCTCGCTGACGCAGCTGCTGGTCTCGCCCTTCGCCGGAAGACTGTCGGATAAGATGGGCCGCAAAAAAATCATCGTCGGCGGGCTGGCCGTATTCGCCTTCTCGGAGCTTCTGTTCGGTCTCGCTGACGCCTCCTGGGTGCTGTTCGTATCGAGAATGCTTGGCGGTGTTGGCGCCGCGATGATTATGCCTGCGGTTATGGCTTATGTGGCAGATACCACCTCCTCAGAGGAGCGGGCCCAAGGCATGGGCTTCATCAATGC
Source organism: Paenibacillus sp. FSL R7-0204 (assembly GCF_038002225.1). Lineage (NCBI taxonomy): Bacteria > Bacillati > Bacillota > Bacilli > Caryophanales > Paenibacillaceae > Paenibacillus > Paenibacillus sp. FSL R7-0204. The sequence continues at coordinate 6,548,491 of NZ_JBBOCA010000001.1, read as the reverse complement.
AGCCATTACTACCGGCTTCATCATCGGTCCGGGAATTGGCGGCTATCTTGCGGAGCTTGGCATCCGCGTTCCTTTCTTCGTTGCTGCGGGGGCAGCCGCCATTGTTGCGGTTATTACCTTGCTGGTCCTGCCGGAATCGCGTTCGGCGGAGCTGCGGGAAGAAGCGAGAACGATGAAAGGCAATAAGGATAGTCTAATCATACAGCTCATGCGCTCGTATCGTGAGCCTTATTTCTTCGGATTAATCATTGTATTCGTGCTTTCCTTCGGACTAGCCAACTATGAGACGGTATTCGGACTATTCGTAGATCATAAATTCGGGTTCACTCCCAAGGATATTGCGTTTGTTCTGACGTTTGGTTCCATTGCCGGGGCGGTGGTGCAGATTACCGCATTCAGCTGGATTCTGAACAAATTCGGAGAGAGCCGGGTCATTTCCGCCTGTCTGATGATCGCGGGCCTGTCGATTCTGCTGACGCTGTTCGTGCATGGCTTCGTGGCGATTGTTTCTGTGACCTTTGTTGTTTTTCTGGCTATGGATATTCTTCGTCCGGCTGTCGGCACCCAGCTCTCCAAGATGGCAGATGATTCGCAGCAGGGCCTGGTGATGGGAATGAATTCCGCGTATACGAGCCTTGGCAACATTGCCGGCCCGATTGTGGCGGGGGTCCTGTTCGACCTGGATATCAATTTCCCTTATGCGGTGGCTGCGCTGGTCTTGTTCATCAGTTTCATGTTGTCGGTTGGCTATGCCCGGCGGAGAAGAAGCAAGCAGGTTACTGCGGTGCGCTAGCCCATGTTGAGGCCTGATGGACAAAGAGAGTGAAATTATTGGTGCAAATGTATGTGAAAAACCGAATACAATACGTTAACATGATGGCGGCTGCGCTATCCCTGAGGGGACGGTGCGGCCGCTTCTTCTTTTGTATGGGGCAAACTTTGGTCCTGCGGCAAACTGTGATAGTATTTCAGTAGAGAGCTATGAACTCAGACTGTGTATAGAAAGAGGGATCTACTTGAGCGTTGATACGAATCAGGCGGCGAAGGCGGCGGAAGATGCCGCTGCCCGTCAGGAGCAGGAACTGATACTTGCAGCTATTGCCAAGGAGCTGAGTATCAGTCTGAAGCAGGTAAGAACTACGGTGGGGCTGCTAGATGAGGGCAACACCATTCCGTTCATCGCCAGATACCGCAAGGAAATGACCGGGGAGTTGGACGAGAATGTCCTCCGTGATGTCGAAGAACGGCTTGGATATCTGCGTAACCTCGGTGACCGCAAGAAGGATGTGATCCGCAGCATCGAGGAGCAGGGCAAGCTTACTCCTGAGCTGCAGGCTAGTATCATGAAAGCTGTGAAGCTGCAGGAAGTGGAGGATCTGTACCGTCCGTTCAAGCAGAAGCGCAAGACACGGGCCAGTGTCGCCAAGGAACGGGGACTTGAACCGCTGGCAGATTGGGTGATGGAGCAGAGACGCCAAGGAGTTCCGCTGGAAGAAGCTGCAAAGTATATCGATGCGGACCGGGGTGTGGAGAGCGCCGAGCTGGCTCTGCAAGGGGCGATGGACATCATTGCCGAGAATATTGCTGATGATCCGGCTATCCGTTCCTGGGTGCGCCAGTATACAGCGAGTCAGGGGATTCTGGTCTCCGAGGCCAAAGATGCCCAGCAGGAAAGTGTATACGAGAATTATTATGCGTACCGGGAGCCTGTGCACCGGATGCCGCCGCACCGTATTCTCGCGATCAACCGTGGGGAGCGGGAGAATATCCTCAAGGTCGGCATCGAGGTGGTGCCGGACAAGATTCACGCTTTCATTATCCGCAAGCTGGTGAAGGGGCCTTCTCCGGTCAAGGAGCTGCTGGAAGCAGTGACCGAGGATGCCTACAAGCGGCTGATCGCCCCTTCCGTTGAGCGCGAGGTGCGCGGGGAGATGACAGAGAAGGGGGAGACGCAAGCGATCTCCATCTTCTCAGGTAATCTGCGCAGCCTGCTGCTGCAGCCGCCGGTGAAGGGACGCCATGTTCTGGGCGTCGACCCGGCCTACCGCACCGGCTGCAAGCTGGCTGTAGTGGACGATACCGGCAAGCTGCTGGAGGTGGCGGTCACGTATCCGACGCCGCCGAACAACAAGAAGCGCGAGGCGGCGGCCAAGTTCAAGGAGCTGATCGCCAAATACGGCATCCAGCTCATCGTGATCGGCAACGGCACCGGCTCGCGGGAGACGGAGCAGTTCACGGCCGAGGTGATTGCCGAGGTCGGCGACCCTGACCTGGCCTACCTGATCGTTAACGAGGCAGGGGCCAGTGTGTATTCGGCCTCCAAGCTGGCGCAGGAGGAGTTCCCGGATCTGGATGTGGCGGAGCGCAGCGCCGCCTCCATCGCCCGCCGCGTGCAGGACCCGCTCGCGGAGCTGGTCAAGATTGATCCGAAGGCCATCGGTGTCGGGCAGTACCAGCACGATGTGTCGCAGAAGCATCTGGAAGAGAGCCTTAAGGGCGTCGTAGAGTCGGCGGTTAACCATGTCGGCGTCGACGTGAATACCGCTTCGGCCTCGCTGCTCTCCTATGTGGCAGGAGTGAATACGACGATTGCCAAGAATATTGTGAAGTTCCGCGAGGAGAACGGCAAGTTCGTGACGCGCAAGGCACTGCAGAAGGTGCCGCGCCTGGGCGCGAAATCCTACGAGCAGTGCATCGGCTTCCTGCGTATCCCCGGAGGGGACAATACGCTGGACCGCACGCCGATCCACCCGGAATCCTACGCGGTGGTCGACAAGTTGTTCCGCGAGCTGGGGCTGGATGTGAAGCAGCTCGGCAGCAAGGAGGTTGCAGAGCAGCTAAGCGCTCAGGATGCGGAGGAGCTTGCGGTGAAGCTTGCGGTGGGCGTGCCTACGCTGCGCGACATCCTGGAGAGCCTTCAGCGCCCAGGCCGCGACCCGCGCGAGGAGCTGCCGCTGCCTATTTTCCGCAAGGATGTGCTGAAGATGGAAGACCTGCTGCCCGGCATGGAGATGCAGGGCACGGTGCGCAACGTAATCGACTTCGGCGCCTTTGTCGATATCGGGATCAAGAACGACGGGCTGGTCCATATCTCCCAGCTTAGCGGCAGCTATGTGAAACACCCGATGGATGTGGTCTCCGTCGGCGACAATGTCACCCTATGGGTACTCGGCGTGGACGTGAAGAAGGGCCGCGTCAGCCTGACGATGCGCCAGCCGCGCGAGGCGGCGGGTAGCGGGGAGTAGCGGGGAGTAGCGGGAGTTACGGACTCAGAGGACCTTATTTGGCTGAAATCGGCGTTTTGCGGACCGTTTGTGGACTCAGGAGCCGTTAATACAGGCTTCGGAACCTGTAATTAGGCCTGACAGCCTCATTAGCGTCTTTTGAGTCCGCTTAGACTGACAAAAGAGGCACTTCAGAGCAAATAACGGCATCCTGGTTCGCAAAGACCGGAGAATGCAGATAAGCTGTGCTTTCCTTCAACAGGATGGCACAGTTTTTTATTGTATAGGAAACTATAGTATCCTGCTGCTGTGGAAAAGGTGAGTGTAAATTGCTTAAAACCGTATACAATTGGCTGGTACAGCGGCATATGGACCAAATGTATGTGAAAAACAGCAATGTGTTGCACGCAGGCCACGGCCCGAATGTATGTAAAAATCAGCATATATTGTGCTCGCAAGTAGGCACACGGCCCGAATGTATGTGGAAAACAGCATATAATGTGCTCGAAAACAGGCGCATGGCCCGATGTATGTGGAAAACAGCATACATTGTGTTCGCGCGAAGATAATCTTATTCTTCCTATAGGATGATTTGTTCTGTAATGGGAGACTTTAACTATTTAAGTTTGCCCGCGTTGAAATCTGGTAATGATTAAACTTTTTAATACGAGATCAAATTAGCTTAAAAAAATTACGAATTTACCAGCAAGTATTTTCTTATTTTATACATATTGTATAATTCACTTTAAAAAGGAGGGGGAGCACATGGATGATATTGACCTGCAAATCCTGGAGCTGCTGAAGAGGAATAGCCGGATGACCAGCTCCGATATCTCGAAAATGATTCATCTGTCGGTTCCATCCATTGCGGAGCGAATCCGGAAGCTGGAACGAAACGGGGTCATAACGCAGTTCACCGTCAAGCTGGACCGTAAGGCTATGGGCAAGAACTGTGTAGTCTACATTTTTCTGCAGCTCAGCAGCTCGGTGGAAACTCAAGGCTTCCGTGAGGGCATCATCCAATCCCATGAAGTACTGGAGTGTCATCATATTTCTGGTGAATATGATTATCTTCTGAAAGTGGCATTAGCAGATCTATCTGGTGTTGAGACCTTCATTACGCATACGCTTAAAGCCCGTTACAGCATTGTCCGGTCGAACACCATTTTCAGTCTATCTGCCCTGAAAGAGGAATAGAAGCGAAGGAGCGGTTATCTATGCCATGGGAATGGATATCGAAGGGTATGCTGCTGGGCCTGTCCATCGCGGCTCCCGTAGGGCCTATCAGTATTTTGTGCATCAGAACGACAATTACCAGAGGATTCAGAACAGGGCTGTACAGCGGGCTGGGTGCGGCAACCGCAGATGCTGTGTACGGCATACTGGCAGGATTAGGATTGACAGCTTTGACCGCAGCTCTAGTGAATTACAGCATGATTCTGCAGGTGTTTGGCGGATTGTTTATTTGTGTCTTTGGCATAAGATCGTTACTGCGGGTTCCATCCAGGGAAGAACCGCAGTCCCCTGCCAGTCCAGGTGTACTGGGCTCTTATGCGATGACATTTCTGCTGACGCTGTCTAACCCGATGACGATTATGTTTTTTCTGGGCGTATTCGGAGCTTCTGGTGTTCTACTGTCGCATAAGCTCACAGATATGGTATTTCTGGTTACAGGCGTGTTCCTGGGCTCAGCACTATGGTGGGTCCTCCTCTCAGGAGCGGCTGCGCTGCTTCGGAATAAGGTACTGGAGGGACCCTTTAAGCTCTCCCTATTTAACAAAATGTCCGGGGGAGTACTGTTTGTATTCGGTGTAGTTACCCTTGTGAAATCCGCAGCTGTGTTTTTGTAACGAGGACGCTAGGCGCCACCAGCTCAGCAGTATAAAACAACTATAGTTATTCAAGAACGGAAGCCCTCTGCCCGGCGGTGTTATGATGGACAGAAACAGAAGGTGGCGGATGTTAATTGAGCAATAGAGTGATCCGGCAGTTTGAAGAGAGGGATATGGCGGCGCTTGGTGCGATGTATGCGCAGGTGTCGGCGCAGGAGGATGTGCTGTTCTGGTGGGTGGGGGATGCGGGCAACTGGGAGAATGTCTACTGCGCTTTTGAAGGCGATCAGATGGTGGCCAAGGGCCAGCTGCAGCTCTTTAATGTGGTGCCTCCGGGACGCTCAGCGGAGAGTAAACACAAGATATTTGTGAATCTGAAGACAGTGCCCGGCCGGGAAAAGGATCTGGAGCTGCGTGACAGTGTCTACGCCCTTCTGCTGGAAAGGGCACAGGTGCTGAAGCGTACGCTGCCCCCGGAATATGGGACCCTCCTGTGCACAGGCAGTTATGCGGCGGAAGAGAGCTGCCACGCTTATTTTGCAGAGCATCTCGGTTACCTGCCGGATAGCTGCTTGTATACGCTCCAGCGCGATCTTCGTGAACCCGTCCATGCGGTGGAGCTGGAGGAAGGCCTTGAATTGACCCATGCGCCTATGGATTCGCCGGAGCAGCGGGCGGCTTATCTGGAGCTGGAGGCGGAGATCTGGCCAGAGACCCCGCTCGGAATGGAGCGTCTGCTGGAATATCAGGAGCATCCGCACTGGACATCGATGGTCGTGCTGGATGCGGGCCGTGTGGCGGGCAGTCTGATGGTCTGGCAGGAAGAGGAGCTTGGCATCATTGAGGATGTATTTGTCTGCAAGCCCTGGAGAAGAAGAGGCATTGCCAAGGCGCTGCTGAATCGTGCGTTAATGTATCTTCAGGAGAAGGGTCTGGAGCAGGCGCAGCTGGTCGCATTGACCACGAATGATTCCGCACTGTCCCTGTATCATTCAGCCGGTTTCCAGACTGGGAGGCAGGAGATCAGGTATTATACGGAGCTGAACTAAGCGGTAACCGGCCTGCCGCACACTGCGTTATCCGGTCCTTTCCAGAGTGTGAGATCTTGAGTCCGCTACGGGTGGACTCCCTTGTTCATGGATTGTGAAGTCAATTGTGATATCAATCATCAACGAATAGCGCACCAACCGGGTATCCGGAGGTGCGCTATTCGTGATGCTGAAGCTGCTACTTGATGACTCCTGAAGAAGCTGAAGCCGCTGAGCCTGTTACGGATTGGGCTACTGCGGTATAGCCTTCCGGCAGATAGGTGACGGCGGTGCCTGCCGAGATGACCTGCGGGTTCATGGAACCGGGCTTCGGTGAGGTGACCTTGAAGTAGATCACTGCGGTTTTGTCAGCACCGAACTCAATCCGTTCAATGACCAGGCCATATCCCGGGTTCGGCAGATTGGATACAGTCACCGTAGCTTTGTTCACACCAGCGGCGGCTTTGTCCAGCGTAACGGCGGCATCGTATGTGGTGGACGGGGCCGGAATGTTCTCATCCATCATAATCACTTCCTTCACGAATTTGGCGGCATCGTAGACCAGGACGGCAGCTTCTGCACGGGTAACCGCCTCATTCGGACGGAAGGTGTTATTCTTCTCCAGCGTGACCAGTCCGGTGTTGATCAGAATCTGCAGGCTGTTCATCTCCGCAGGGGATAGCTTGCCGCCGTCTGTAATGTTGGCATACATCTCCGTATACGCGAAGTCCCCTTTGTTCTGAAGCGCCTGAAGCAGCAATTGTGCGAACTGGACCCGTGTCATCACAGCATTAGGGTCAACCGAGCGCTCCAGCGACAAGCCGCTTTCTTTGGCCTTCAGGAATGCGGAGGCATACCAGGCGGTATTTTTTACGTTGTCAAAATAATCGCTGGCCTTCTTGCCGGAGGGGCGCTGTGGAGCAAGCTTCAGGCCGCTTACCATGAACTGCACGCCTTGCGCATACGTAAGGCTGGACTTTGGCGCGAACTTGTCGCTGGTCACTCCGTTAAGGATGCCCTCCTGATGGAGTGCATTGATTTTGGCTTCGGCCGCATGGCCCTTCAGATCTGAGAAAGCGGAAGCCGGTGCTCCGATAGCTAAGGTTGCCGCCAGAATGCTGCAGGCCAGCGGGATTTTGGCCGTGCGCATCCGGGTTAATGTATGCTTCATTATACCTCACCTCTTATCCTCTTAGATGGGATTCCGGAGCAAAAGGTTGCAGCCTATCACTCCATAGATGGAATTATTATTCTCTAACCCCGCAGCGGTGATTCCCCATAGTCCAAAACAATTCATCATGTGTCAATTTTCACCTACCGGAAGTCGAATCTTCGCCTGAATTCAGCCACTCTTGCTGCTAAAAAGGTCAATATACGATGATTAAAAGGTAATATACGGTGAGACAGGGTGCGGCAGAAAAATTATAATAATGATAACGCTTTCGTGAATAAGAGGGGGTAAGTCAAATGAGAAAAAAGAGTATTCTTGCTTTGGTACTGGCAGGCGCTCTGGCAGGTCTATCACTCACAGGCTGCAGCAGTAAAGGGAACAGCCCGGATGCGGGAAATGACAGCAGCAACACGCCGGAGGGGAAGACCAAGCTGAAGGCGATTATCGTGAAGCATTCACTGACCAAAGATGTTACGCAAATGAAATGGCTCGCTGAAATAGAAGAGAAGGCGAATGTTGAAATTGAATGGCAGCAAATCTCTGCGGACTGGGACCAGAAGAAAAGCGCCCTGTTTGCCAGCGGTGAAATTCCGGATTTGCTGTTCAATGCGACCTCTAACTCTGATTTTGTGCAATTCAACGGGTTGTTCGAGGATCTGGGCCCGCTGATTGAGAAGGACGCTCCTAATATTCAAAAGATGTTCAGCGAGCACCCGGAATTGAAAACGCTTGCTACACAGATTGACGGGAAGCTCTACGGCACTCCGCGTTATAAGGGCATCTGGCCCGGCTCCACCGCCTCGATGTTCATTAACAAAACCTGGCTCGACAATCTCGGCCTTCAGGTGCCTGCAACCTGGGATGAGCTAGAGACTGTGCTGCTTGCTTTCCGTGACGGAGACCCGAATCAGAACGGGGACAAGACGGATGAGATCCCGATGGACTTCAACCCGATCGGCTGGGACTTCACACCGAAGCTGCTGCTGGGCAGCCTGGGGCTGCCACTGTCGAACGGGGCGAGCGACGGCTACTTCACCGAAGGGGCACAGGTTAAGAATTTCTATGTAGATGAACGGTTTAAGACACTCATGCAATTCCTGCAGAAGCTGTACAGCCAGAACCTGATCAGCAAGGAAGTGGTCACGCAGGATTACTCCAAGTACCAGTCCGTTGCCCGCGGGAATGGAACTACGGCCAAGGTCGGATTCACCTGGGGCTGGGAGACAGGAGACCGCTTCGGCAATGAGCTGAAGGACCAATATGTGACCCTGCCGCAGTTGAAGCAGCATGCGGACTCTACGAATGAGCTGTACTGGAGCAATGACTACTACTACCAGAATTACGGCTCCAATGCGGTGTCGGTCAGTGCCCGCTCCAAGAACAAGGAAGCCGCGATGCGGTTCATCGATGGCTTTTATGAGCCGGTTGTTAGTTTGCAGGTCCTGTTCGGCGGAATGAATGACACGGATAAGGGAATCAAGGATAACGGGGACGGCACGTATGCGATTCTTCCTCCGGCGGATGCTTCTCTGGACCCGGGTTCGTGGAAATGGACGAATTCGTTCGCGGACAACGGTCCGATGTATATTGCTGATGCGCTGAAGGACAAGGTGACGCTTGGCTCGGATATGCAGAACGTGCTGAAGGAGAAGGCCGTCTATGATGAGCTGCTGAACAAGGCGGACGAGAAGAGTAATGTCTATCCGCAGAACTTCATGAAATACAGCACGGAGGACACCAACACCCTGGCAATGAATCAGGCGAACGTCAATAATATCACGGATCAAAAGTGGGCCAACTGGCTGACCACCAAGGTTGACATTGAGAAGGAGTGGGCTGCGTATGTCGCCTCAGTCAATAGCTCCGGCCTTGAGCAGAACCTGCAAATCCGCCAAAAGGCTTATGACGAATACCTCTCGACCTTGAAATAGTGGACTCGAATGGAAGGGGCGCTCCCAAATGAAACCAGCACAGACCACGGTGCCGCATCAGACGCTGCGCGGGAACGGATGGCTTCGTAAGCAGGCCGGGCATTATCAGCTATGGCTGATGGTGCTTCCTGCGGTCATTTATATCGCCATTTTCTGTTATGGTCCGATGTATGGTATCCAGCTTGCTTTTCGTGAATTTGATTTCAGTAAAGGACTGACGGGCGGGGAATGGGCCGGATTCAAATATTTCGAGCAGTATTTCAACAGCCCGATGTTCTGGCCTACGCTACGGAATACGTTTATCATTGCTTTTTTCTCCATCCTGCTGGGCTTCCCGATGCCGATTCTGCTGGCGCTGGTGGTCAACTCAATCCGTAGCAACCGACGCAAGCGTATCCTGCAGACTACCGTGTATATGCCTTACTTCATTTCCACCGTTGTACTGGTTGCGCTGCTGCAGATTATGCTGTCGCCTACGACCGGGCTGATCGACGGCTTCCTGAAGGCTCTGCACCTGATCCCTGCGGATACGAATCTCATAGGTGATCCCGGCGCCTTCGTTCCGGTGTATGTCATCTCTGCCATCTGGCAGGCCTGCGGCTGGAACAGCATTATCTTCATCGCCGCCCTGTCCTCGGTGGATGCGCAGCAGTATGACGCCGCCCGGATTGACGGGGCTAACCGCTGGCAGATCGTCTGGCACGTGGAGCTTCCGGCGATCCTGCCGACCATTATTATTTTATTGATTATGAATATGGGCAGCATACTCAGTGTAGGCTTCGAGAAGACTTTTCTGATGCAAAATAGTCTTAACAAGCCCGTCTCGGAGGTCATCTCCACGTATGTCTTCAATGTGGGCGTGAAATCCAACCAGTTCAGCTTCGGTTCAGCGGTCGGACTATTTAATACCCTGATCAACTTCACGTTCCTGATGCTGGCGAATGCACTGGCCAAAAAAACTTCAAAAATCAGCCTGATGTAAGGAGGAAATGGGATGTCAAACAGTCAAGCCGCTCATTCGCAAAAGATTCAGCATTCGGGCGGTATCGCAGACAGGCTGTATACGCTGGTGGTTGCGGTTATAAGCATCGCAGCGTTCATCATGGTCGCGTACCCGCTGTATTTCATCATCATAGCTTCCGTCAGTAACTCTACCATGGTGAATCAGGGACAGGTTATTCTATGGCCCAAGGACATTAACCTGTACGGCTATGAGCAGATATTCAAGGACACCCGGATCTGGCAGGGGTATAAAAATACGATTATCTACACGGTGCTGGGCACGCTGCTCAATCTGCTGGTCACGCTCCCTGCGGCGTATGCCTTGTCCCAGCGGAAATTTCGGGCACGCAGGTTCATTATGCCGCTGTTTGTGGTCACGATGTATTTTGGCGGGGGCATGATTCCTACCTATCTGCTTATCCGTGACCTGAATCTGCTGAATACCCCTTGGGTAATGATTGTGAACGGCGCTATTAGTGTATACAATCTGATTATTACAAGAACCTTCTTCGAGACTTCTATACCGGAGGAGCTGCACGAAGCGGCTACCCTGGATGGCTGCTCGCACTTCCGTTACTTCATTTCGGTGGTGGTTCCGCTGTCCAAGGCAGTGATCTCCGTCATCACCCTCTATTATATGGTGGGTCACTGGAACGATTTCTTCAACGCTCTGCTCTATATCAATACGGATAGCTTACAGCCGCTGCAGATCGTCCTGCGCAATATTCTGTTATCTAATCAGGCGTTCGCGGGCGGAGCCGGATCAGGTGCCGGTGCCGGTGCGGGCAGCTATGCCCAGCAGTTCGCGGATCAGATCAAATATGCGGTCATTATCGTATCGACGGTGCCGGTGCTGATTATCTATCCTTTTATCCAGAAATACTTCGAGAAGGGCGTAATGATCGGTGCGGTGAAGGGATGAATATATAACTGACGCTGCGGGCAGTATCCGGTGGGCCGGGAGGGAGGGGACCTCAGTGAAAAAAAGTCTTGAACTGCTCGATTCCATCGGCGAACCCGTATCTCAGGATATGAAGGAAAAGCTTATTCATGGCAGCAGACAATTCCGTATGAGCGTGCATGTAACCAAGGTATCTAAGGTGAATAATCTGGTGCTGTATTCCCACTGGCATGAGGAGCTGGAGCTGCTGTTCATGATTAAGGGCACGGCCAAGTTCCATGTGGGACAGGAGAAGGTGGTCGTCCAGAGCGGAGAGGCGGTCTTCATTCAGCCCAATATGCTGCATTCGGCGATCCGGGTGGATAAGGAGGAGATTATTTTCTGCGCGGTGCTGGTGCACTTCAATTTCCTCTCCAGCCTGGAGAGAGACAAGATTCAGCAGCAGTTTGTATCCCCGCTCTTCCTCGACAACCGGCGTTATCCGCTGCTGATCGGGCGCGAACTGGAGGAAGAGCTGCGGCTGATTCCACTGCTGGAGGAGGTGCGGGATCTCTATCAGCAGGAGGCGCACGGCTATGAGATGCTGATTAAGGCCAGGCTGTTCGAGGTGCTGTACCGGCTGGAAAAGTGTGCGGCTGAGAATCCGCGGGCAGGACTGCCCGGGCAGTCCCGGGGCGGCAATAGTTCGATGCTGGCCAAAAAAACGCTGGCCTACGTCCAGCAGAACTACAGTAAGCGGATCACGCTCTCGGATATGGCTCAGCAGGTCAACATGAGCCCGTCTTACTTTTGCCGCTTCATGAAGAAGCAGTTCGACCTGTCTCCGATGGACTTCCTGAACGAATACCGGATCTCGGAGGCAGTTAGCCTGCTGGAGACCACGGATAAGAAGATCATGGAAATCTCCGGTATGACCGGCTTCAGCAATGTGAACCGGTTCACGGAGATGTTCAAGAAGACCTACGGCTGCCGCCCGATGGATTACCGGAATAGGTTGCGGCAGAGTAAGTAGCGTAAAGCAAGAAGGAGCTGTGCCAAAAGCCATGAAAAGGCTGTTTGGGACAGCTTTTTATTGCGGAGTAGGATCAACGTAGGCACTTGGGTGGACGCTCCGCAAACGGACCGTTATTCCAATCGCTGTGCTCTCCAGATTTTTTTCATTCCCCTAATTTTCTTTCAAAAACAGAAAGCAGCGATTTTTCCAATAATGGAAGAATCGCTGCTTTTGTAACCTTTAAAATTTTCGAGGAATTTATCTACCTATACCTAGAGAAGCTTACTTCGCTGGAGCCGATGGATCAAGCCAGCGCGAACCCATTACAGGCTCAGCTGTCGCAGTGTAGCCTGCGGGCAGGTACGTGGATACCGAGCCTTTGGTGATCACTTGCGGATACATTTTATCCGGGTCAGGCAGGGTTACCTTGAAGTGGATTACGGCTTTGGTGGCGCTGGTGAACTCGATACGCTCTACCGCGAGGCCGTAACCGGGGTTCGGCAGATTGTCGACGGTGAGGGTGGCTTTGTTGACGCCTTCAGCGACTTTGTCCAGGACTACATCCGAGACGTAATTGTTAGCCGGAACCGGCTCCGGCTCAGAAGGCTCATTGCCCGGATTGTTCGGCGTAATCACCCGGTCGGCGAATTCAGCGGCATCATGGATCATGACAGCAGCTTCAGCGCGGGTAATCGGATCGGACGGACGGAATTTTCCGTTATCCAGTGTGAGTACCTTCGTGTTCAGAAGCACCTGCAGGCTGTAATTCACCTCGGAAGGAAGCTTATCGCCATCCTCGATCATGAAGAACATCTTAGTTACCGGGAAATTGCCCTTGCTCTGCAAGGCTTGGGTCAATAGATGGGCGAATTCCGCACGGGTCATCGGTGCATTCGGGTTGATATCTTTTGCCAGCGTCAGGCCGCTCTGCTTCGCAAGGGCGAAGGAGGAGGCGTACCAGGCATTATCTTTAACATTGTCAAAAAGCTGGCTGGCCTTAGCACTGCTGTCAGAACCTGCTTTCGGTGCAAGCGCCAAACCTTTTACAAGGAACTGTACGGCTTGCGCATTCGTCACTTTGGCATTGGGTGCAAACAGGTCGTTCGTAATTCCGTTAATTACACCGGCGCTATGCAGTGAATTGATCTTGGTTTCGGCTGAATTTCCCTTGAGGTCCGAAAAGGCAAATGCGGACGCTCCGAAGGATAAACTGGCAGCCAGGATTCCGCACGCGATGCTCATTTTTTTTGCGTGCTTCGTTAGATTAGTTGGTTTCATTGTGCATCACCTCTATATACTCAGATGGTTCTTTACGGCGAAAGGTTGCAGTTGTCCGGAAAATAATACAAAAAAACTTAGGACAACGGGATAAACCGGGTGGACCACAGGTACAATTTATTTTGCGGATCGGTAAATCCTCTTTTATTCTGATCCAGGGCTGCGATTCTCTTCATCTCTTCATCGGACAGGGAGAAATCAAACAGCTCGAGATTTTGCTTCAGCCTTGCAGGAGTAACGGACTTCGGAATTACAGCGATATCCCGCTGAAGGTTCCATCTCAGGATGACTTGCGCCGCTGTTTTATCATACCTTTCTGCCATTTCGGTGAGTAGAGGGTGGGTGAGCATCTCCCGGTTGCCGTGTCCAAAAGGGCTCCACGCGACATGCTGGATACCGTGCTGGCTCATATAATCATGAAGCGACCCTTGCTGGAGCAGCGGGTTCGTCTGGATTTGATTCACTGCGGGGACAATCGTTCCCTGCTTCATGACCGTATCCAGATGCTCCGGCTCAAAATTGGACACCCCGATCGCCCGGATCTTGCCCTCTTTGTATAAAGACTCAAGGACATGCCAGCTTTCCAGATAGTGCTTGGCCGGCCAGTGGATCAGGTAGAGGTCAACATAATCCGTTTGGAGCTTCTGCAAGCTTTCTTCAAAAGCTTTACGGGTCTTTCGCCCCAGGTCCGTGCTCCATACTTTGGTCGTAATAAACAGCTCGCTTCGAGGTACACCCGATTTCTGAATAGCCCTGGCTATCAGCTCCTCGTTGCGGTAAGCTGCCGCCGTATCCAGATGCCGGTACCCGTTCTGGAGCGCCCATTGTAAAGCGTCTTCATTATTGTCTTTGATGTTATACACACCCAGACCCACCTTCGGCATCTGGACTCCATTATTCAAAACGAAATGTTCCATTTAGCATCTTCCTTTCTTGATCCAATAATTATAAATGACGCAATAAAGATAAGAACTCGAAGCTAGGTCGTCACTGCGGTGAACATTTGGACTTCCAGCCGCTGTTGTCCCCAGATTTCATGATTCAAACCACTGTTCGTGGTAGAAATCCAAACCAAGCCTATGCTTCCGATGCGAGCTTTCCTTCGGAAAGCTTTCAGGCGGACGCTATCGCTCCTCCAGCTCCAAATTTCCCCTCCGCTTCTTTGGGCTTTTCGTTAAATTTCTTAAGTGCTCTTTAAAAACAGTGGTCTAATCTTGTGAACGATTATAGCACAGCAAAACTATTAACTATCATTGGGAAAGAAAATCGAGACGGATGCACTTCGTAGGATTTTGAAGGGGAAATATAGTTTTGCAGAATACAATGTGTGGAGTAAGGTAAGAGCTGGGGGCAGGTGCCAATGTTGAGTCTTTTCTACGCTGGAATTTCAAGTAGCTGATTGTATTTCCTGCAATAGAAAACTCATATTTGACCGTGAAATGTGAGTCTATTGTATTTCGTACAGTGGAATGTTGCATTTTGGGCGAAGAATGGCCTTTATTCAACATTCTGTTGTATCGAATACATTAGAATCTATTTGGAAGCCTTTTTTACAGCATACTATTGTACAAAATACAGTTGCTACCGTTCCTGCGCCTACAGCCCCGATTAAGTTACAAGCAATAAGCTCAAGTGTATTTTGTACAACTAAATTGTCCAATGTAGCGCCTAACTTCCATTTAGTTGTAGAGTCTTATCTAATAAGAGTAAATCAAACGCACACACTGCCAAACTTTGAACTTGTTCATTTTTTGAATAAGAAACTATGATATTTTTCCTTTTTAATCCCATAAAATACTATATTATAGGAGAGGTGATCTTGGGAAACCGGGCTTATTTGAGAAGAATGGGATTGGAGAGAAGTTCATGCGTGTTGCGCTGGTGTGTTGTGCAGATTCCACAGAGCCTTGTGAGGATTGCAGGTTTAAGAATGTTCATTCTTTTTTTTCACAGGTGTACGGTTGTAAGGTATTGCATTTCAAGGAGCTGGAGGCGCTCGTCGATATTGTGAAGGAAGGCCTCCGGCTCGATGGTGTAGTGATTAGCACCCCTGATTTCAACCCGGGCTTCATTCACACGATGCAGTACCTGCAGCAGATGCTTACGCTGAGAATATTCTTCATTGTAGAGGAGATCAGCGCGCACGGTACCCCAGTCCCCTTTCCTTCCAATCATATGTACATCAGCAGCTTCGAACGCTACGGCTTCCAGGAGGAATTATTCAGCCGGTTGCGCTGCTGGTTCGACGAAGGACTGGGCCTCCCCACACACCACACCAGACAAATCAAGGATATCGCCCTTCATCTGCACTCCAAATCCCTGAAGGTCGGAGAATTCGTCATTGAGCTTACCTGTAAAGAGTTCGAACTCCTGGATCTGCTGCTGGAATGCCAAGGCCAATACATCCCCACCGAGCAGATTCTGCACCAACTGTGGGACAGGTATACATCCCCTGAGATTGTAAGGCAGTATGTATACAAGCTGAGGCACAAAATCGAGATTATCTCCGGACGAAGCGACATCATCCTGTTTCGCCGGGGGATCGGATATTCGCTTAACCTTTGATCTGACAGGTTTCTGTCAGGTCTTTTTTTGTGCCCGGGAAGGACATGGATTGCACTCTCATCCGCTCCCATAAATACATAATAACTGTAAATTAACGCAAGCTTAACAGCCGGGTTATGTCCCCTTCCGGGCTTAGGCGTTACGATGTCATTAATACGAATGGGGAGGCAGATGAAGTGGCAACGATTCAGAACAGTATCTGGATTCACGCAGACCGGATCACCGTATTTGAGCGGACGAATGATATTGCACACTGGACAGATTTATTCACGGAATACAAGGAGACGCGGGTGCTGGAGCAAGGGGATGCCTACATCCGGTTTGAGCTGACGACACATCCCGAGGGGAACCGGCCTTCGCGCACATGGGAATCGGAACGCTGGCTGGACCGGCCGAACTTCCGGATTACGGCCAGACGCCTTGCGCCGCTGCTGCCGTTCAAGCATATGAATCTGGAATGGCTCTATGAGGAGAAGGACGAAGGGACGTACATGACCTGGATTCAGGAATTCGAGGTAGATCCGGCAAGCGGGCTGACCGGGGAGCAGGTGGAAGCGCATCTGAACCGCACAACCAAGGAGCAGATGGCAGCGATCAAGCACAATATCGAGAAGCAAACGGTTCGGAGCTGAGGGCTTACATGGAGAAGGTGACTGGAAAAAGAGTCGTGATCACTGGAATGGGGCTGTTGACCCCGCTCGGGAATACGTTGGAGCAGTTCTGGAGGAACAGCCTGCAGGGCAAGGTGGGATATGACCGCTTGCAGGGCTATGAGCATATGGCGCTCAAAAGCCGTGTTACCGGCACAATACCGCAGTTCGAGCATTTGGGCCGGACAGCCGATGAAGCGCAGCGGGCAGGCATGGGGCGGCCGGGTATTCTGGCGGTCAATGCCGCGATAAGGGCGGTTGCCGATGCGGGGCTTGAGTTCACGAAGGAGCTGCGGGAGCGTTCAGGGGTGTGCATCGCCAATGCAATTGCCGATACCCCCTTCTCGGAGCAGACCTTCCTGCGGATGACAGAGGGCGGGCAGGGGCCGATTGATCATGGACTCTGTCAGGAGGATTTGTACCGTAAAGGCATGTTCTCTTATATTGCCTTCGAAGTGGCGCATGAGTTCGGGCTTCAGGGAGAAGCGCTGGTCATGTCCACGGGCTGCACGGGCGGCATTGATGCGGCCGGATATGGATATGAATCGATTACAGCCGGGGAACATGATGTGATGATCTGCGGTGCAGCGGAAGCACCGGTCAGCTCGATGACCATTGCCTCCTTCGATGCCATCGGTGCGTTGACCTCCAAGTTCAACGATGATCCGCAGCGGGCTTCGCGGCCTTTTGAGAAGAACCGCAGCGGCTTCGTTCTCAGTGAGGGCTGTGCTGTTGTGGTGCTGGAGGAGCTGGAGCATGCGCTCCGGCGGCAGGCGCCAATCTATGGCGAGGTGACCGGATTCGCCAGTACGAATAACGCTTTTCATATGACCGATCTGCCGCAGGACGGGGATGCGCTCAGTCTGACAATGAACGAGGCGCTGGGCAACGCGGGCCTTACAGCGGAGGACATTCAATATATCAACGCGCATGGAAGCTCGACTCCGCAGAATGATTCTTTTGAGACCGCTGCTTATAAAAGAACGTTCGGAGAGCTCGCCTACTCCATCCCGATCAGCTCTACGAAATCCATGGTAGGCCATCCGCTCTCGGCAGCGAGTGCCATTGAGATTGTACATTGCCTGCTGGCCTTGAACGAGGGCTATATCCCGCCAACCGCCAATTTGGACGAGCCAGACCCGGCCTGTGATTTGAATTATGTGCCGAAGCAAGCGATCCAGCGCGACCTGTACCATATTCTTACCAATGCCAGCGGATTCTCCGGGATTCACTCCGCGATGATTCTGGCAGCGAACGAATACAGCAATCGGGCAGGCAAGCTTCAGACTGAACAATGGATGTGCAGCCTATGAAGAATACAGTATTCGTAACCGGAGTGGGGATGGTGGGGCCGTGCGGGAACAGTGCCGGTGCCTTCTGGGAAGGTCTCTTGAGTGGCCGTAACTATATGACTCCGCTTCAGCTAGAGGGTACGACCGGAGCCGCGCCTCCCTTTGCCGGACAAGTCAGCGGAATGGAGCCGGAGCGGGTCATATCGAAGCGTCTGCTCAAGAAATGCTCCCGCTTCTCTGTCATGTCGATCCTGGCCGCGAAAGATGCCATGGATGATGCGCACTGGGAGCTTGATCAGATGAGCCGCGAGCGGATCGGGATCTTCGTCGGCAACAACTCGGGGGGCTGGGAGAGTGCGCGGAACGGTCTGCGTGTCCTGCATACCGAAGGGGCGCCCTTCATTGACCCGAATCTGGCGAGCAACTGGTTCCCGGCGGCGGCACAAGGGCATATGTCCCTGGCCTTCGACATCAAGGGCTACAGCAAGACGGTGATCGCCGACCGGAGCAGCGGGCTGCTCGCCATTGCGTATGCGGCCAGAGCCATCCGCAGCGGGATCATCGATGCGGCAATTGTGGGCGGAGCTGAGACGCCGCTCGATCCGTGGGCGCTGTCCTTCTATAACACGGAGGGGCTGCTGAATCTGAGTGCGGACCGCCCGCAGACGGCATACCGGCCGTTCGTGGAGGGGCGCAGCGGGATGGCCCTGGCTGAAGGAGCTGCATTCCTCTGCCTCGAATCGGAGCGCAGCATTCAGAAGCGCGAGGCATCCCGCCGGGTACGGGCGAGCATCCAGGGCTTCGGCTTCACGAACGACGGTCAGGCTGCTGCCCCGCCAGAGGAGAGTATAGCGCAGTGTGCCAGGGCAATCCGGCTGGCCATTGAGCATTCCGAGACGCAGCCGGAGAGAATCGGCTATCTGTCGCTGGATGGGGCGGCTTCTGCCCGGGAAGACGGAATTGAATGCTTGGCCATTCAAGAGGTGTTCGGCAGTAGTGTAGAAGCCAAGTGGGCGGGCTGCCCCAAGACCGTCTTCGGCAACACGATTGGAGCGGCAGGGGCATTCGATGTCGCACTGAGCGTGCTGGCCATGAAACACGGGGAGCTGCCCGGCGTTCCGTATCTGGCAGATTCAGTTCAGGACAATGGCTTGAACTTCGTCCCGGGGATCAGCCGCCGAACAGCTGTGGAGTCTTCGCTGATTCTGTCCCGAGGGAGGGGGGGTGCCTCTTCGGCACTGGTTGTGAACGCTGAAGGCTTGTGAAGGATGAACGTCATAGCTCATTAACTTAATAGGGAGGGTGTAACTAATGGTATTCGAGAAGGTAAAAGCAATCATTGAGGATATTGGCATTGAGGATGAAATTACAGAATCATCGCGGCTCTATGACGATCTGGCCCTGGATTCAACAGAGCTGGCGCTGGTCTCAATAGCACTTGCGAAGGCTTTTGGCATCTTCATTGAGAGCCGGGTGCTCAAGACGTATTCTGTAGCCCAAGTGATCGAAGCCGTTGCCTTGAAGGCATGATCAGAGGGATCGGCATGGATCTGGTCAGCATTAGCTTTGTCGAGCAGATGCTGGCGAAGTGCGGTGAACTGTTCGTACAGCAGTATTATTCCATGGAAGAGAGGGAGCTGTTCGCCTGTAAAAAAAGACAGGCAGAACACTTCCTTGCCGGCAGATTCGCCGCCAAAGAAGCGCTGCTGAAGGCCATCGGCACCGGGATGAACTGTGAGCTGGACTGGAATGAGCTGGAGTTCCTCAACCATCCGAGCGGCCAGCCCTATCTGGTCCGCAGCCGAAGCCTGGAGCCTTATGTGCAGCAGCAGGATTCCATCCATGTAAGCATCAGTCATCACGGTGATTATGCTGCTGCATTCATCATTATCGAGAGCAGTCAATGACTGTGAGGAGGACGAGTCACATGAGCAACAACAAAATATTCACACTTTTGGCCATCAATATTCTACTCGTATTTTCAATTATGGTCAGCATCTTCCCAATCGCACCCCTGATCAGCAGTGATCTCGGCATGACCTCCGGTGAGATTGGAACCATAGCGGGGATTGCCTCGCTGGTGATGACCTTTCTATCGATTCCATCCGGCGTGTTCGCGGACCGCTACGGGCGGAAGAAAATTATTATTGCATCCATGGCCCTATCGGCTGTGGCCGTATTCATGGTAGCCGCATCCCAGGGAGTCCTGCTGTTTACGGCGGGGTGGCTGCTGTTCGGCTTCGCCAGAGGTTTCGTGTCCACACCGATCTTCGCAGTGGTGATGGATGTGTGCAAGCCCGAGGAGCGGGGCCGGGCGATGGGCATTGTGTCCGGGGCGATTGGTGCCGGGTCGGTGCTGGGGTATGTGCTTAGCGGCCTGCTGAGCAATTACTTCGGCTGGCATACCTCCTTCGCGGTGCTGGCTTCACTGCTGCTGCTGTCCACGCTGGTTACCACAGTGCTGCTGAGGGAGACCGGGGTCAAGAATACAAGCAGAAGCATCGGGCAAGCCTTCAAAAGCTCCTTCAAATGGCTGGGCGTCCGCGAAATTCTGCTGGCAGGGATTGTCGGAACCCTGTGCTTCATGGTGGGTGTCTTCACCACCTTCCTGGTGCCGTTCGCGGCTAAGGAACAGGATATCTCCCTGGTGCTGCTGAGCTTGCTCTTCATTCCGTATGAAGCAGTAGCCTCGTTCGGAGCGGTTTTCGTTGGCTGGATCTCGGACAAGGTAGGCAGACATGCACCGCTGATCTGGGCCCAGTCGATCTGTGTAGGAGCGCTCGTGCTGCTATATGCGCTTGACTTCAATCCTTGGCTGCTAACCTTCGGCTATGCCCTGATCGGACTTACGGAAGGGCCGATTATTACTCTGGTCAACACGATTATTACGGATAAGGTCATCAAGATTAATCCGATGGAGATGGGCGCGGCCTTAGGAACCTTCCGGACCCTTCAGGGGGTCGGGATAGCGCTCGGGTCCACGCTTGGAGGCTTCTTCTACAGCAGGATCGGAACGCATCCCAGCTATCTGGTAGCCGCCGGGCTGATGGTGCTGACGCTGCTGATCTCACTTAGCCTGGGCAAGAAGGAAGAAGCAGGCGTCACCGAATATAAATCTGCGGGATAAGAGGTGCAGTATGAACCAGGTCTACACAAAAACAGTGGTCCATATGGATGAAGTGCCGGTGGTTCATTCCAGAGGAGGACAGATGCGCGTGCTGGCGAGTCCGGCGACTGTCGGGTCCACCCAGCTGATCATGGGCCATGTGCTGCTCCAGCCGGGAGAAGAGATCAAGGAGCATCTTCATGATTATGGCGAAGAGAATGTTTATGTCGTCCGGGGCCGGGGAACAGCGTTTATCGAGGATATTCCGCATGCCATCCGGGAGAATAGCCTGTTCATTGCGCGGAGGGGGGAGCGGCACCGGGTAGTCAATGAGGGTCCGGGCGAGCTGGAGCTGGTCTTCGCCACGGCACCGCTGGCTCCCAGGCCGGAGATTGGGCACAGAGAGGTCTAGCCTCCCTTCTTGGCAATACCAATTCTAAGCAAAGTGGTGAGAAAACAAACGTGAAGAGCGATCTTGTGATTGTAGATACCCATGCCCATTTCGCCGTCAAGGAGAATAAGAGCCTGGAGCTTAGCCTGGCCGCGGCCGGGACCGTCCCGGATTACAAGAAGCAGAAGGGCTTCGATGACCTGGAATATCTGAAGAAAATGGTAGGCGCTGGCGGAGACGGCTTCGTGGACGAGAACAATATGCTGGAGGATTACCTTGCTTGTATGGACGAGAATCAGATTGCCATGAGCTGGGTTCATCAGCTGAGCTTCGAGGATGTCTACGGCTATGAAGTGCTGTCCAATGAGAAAATTGCCGAGGCGGTCCGCGCTCACCCCGACAAGCTGCGCGGCTTCGCCAGCGTCAATCCGTATAAGGGGAAGGAAGCGCTGGCGGAGCTGGATTATGCCATTAAGACGCTGGGCATGCAGGGCTTCAAGCTGAACCCCAATGATTACGGGGGCTTCGTCTTGAATGACCGGGATTTGCTATATCCGCTATATGAGCGGTGCAGCGAGCTCGGCGTTCCGGTCAGCGTGCATACCGGGATTACGCCGGGCAGTATTTTTCGGATGAAGCATAACTACCCGATTCTGCTTGATGATGTTGCTGTGGATTTTCCGGACCTGACCTTGATTGTGGAGCATATGGGCCATCCCTGGAATGACCTGTGCTATTACATGGTGGGCAGACACGACAATATGTATGTGACGATTACGGCGGTAGCCAATATCCTGATTCACAATAACCCTAAGGTATTCCGGATGGAGCTGGCCAAAATGATCTCGGTCTGCGGCAGCCATAAGATCCTCTGGGGCTCCGACTGGACAGTCACTCCGAACATTGCCGAGGTGCTGAATTACATGCAGAAGGTAGTGATTCCGCTGCCCATGAAGCTGATGATGGGGGTGAAGGAGATCAAGCGGGAGGATGTCCAGAACATCCTGGGACGTAATGCACTCAGAATTATGAAGTAGGTGAGAACTTGGCAGTCCAGTTGATTGATTTAAGCGTGCCTATGGAGCAGAATCCGGGCGAGCTGGCCCCTTACGGGTTCGAGCAGACCGGCCATCAGGAGGGGGCAGACCGCTTCGCCCGCCAATTCGACGGGAGCCGGAAGGACTTCCCGGGCGAAGAGTTCCTGAACATGGAGATGATCACCGCATCCACCCATACCGGAACCCACTTCGATGCCCCTCTGCACTTCGGCTCCAGGAGTGAGGGAGAGCCGGCGGCATCTATTGACGAAGTGCCGCTGGAGTGGTGCTTCGGTGACGGAGTGGTGCTGGATTTCACCCATATCCAGGCGGGCGGGGCTATTGAGAAGCAGGATATAGTGCAGGAGCTTGAGCGGATCGGATATACGCTGAAGCCGCTGGATATTGTGCTGATCCGTACGGGTGCGGACCGGTACTGGGGGACCCCCCGGTATCTCACGGATTATCCGGGCATGAGCAGGGAGGCTACAGCATTCCTGACCGGGCAAGGCATCAGGCTGATGGGCATCGACAGCTACGGGTTCGACCGTCCGTTCAAGCATATGATCAGCGATTATAAGCGGACCGGGGATAACGCTTATCTGTTCCCCGCTCACTTCTGGGGAAGAGAACAAACGTATTGCCATATGGAGCGCCTGGCGAATCTGGAGAAGATTCCGGTACCCTTCGGGTTCAAAGTGGCTTGCTTTCCGATCAAGATCAGAGCGGCTGGTGCGGCCTGGGTACGGGCAGTAGCTATTATTGAGTAGGTCATTACAGGTTAAGTGAAACGAATCACATAATCCATGAGGAGGAATTAGGGATGAATTATGAATTTGAGCTTAAGGTTACGGGTGTTAAGGGACATTGCCGGGCAGGACATAAGGAAGGGGATATCATGAAGGTCTCCCCGCTGAACGCAGGCAATCTGTGCGGAACGGCCTTTCATGCGGTCTTCCCGATGCTGCTGGCGCTGAACATGGATGCGAAGCTGCCGTGGGACCCGGAGGGCAATATTGTACACTCGGCCTGCCCGGATCTGCGTAACCAGATGACGATGGAAATCCGCCGGATCCCGGTGGAGCCGTCGGAGGATTCTCCGTATGCCGGACGGATGCTGCAATCCAAATGAAGGGAGGCTGCTCCAGATGAATAGAGCGAAGCCATACGTTGAAATGTTCAAGGAGAGAGATTCGATCTGCGTCTCGCATTATCCGGTGCCGATCTCGCAGCACACAGAGCCTGAGGTCCGTTCGCTGATGGAGCTCGAACAGGTGAATACCAAGGATACACCGGTAGCGCTGTATCTGCATATTCCCTTTTGCGATGCGACCTGCTCGTTCTGCCCGTTCAACCGCTATCTGAAGCGGCAGGATCAGGTGGACCGCTACCTGGACGCTGTCCGGCAGGAGATGGATAACTATGCGGGTACGCCGTTTGGCAGCAGTATTACAGTCTCCTCCATTAATCTCGGCGGCGGAACACCCTCCTGCCTGTCCTCGGAAGAGCTGACCGGACTCCTGCAATATATGAAGCAGTCCTTCCGTGTGGAAGAGGATGCCATGATCTTCATCGAAGGCAACCCCCGGAATTTCACGGCGGACAAGCTGGAGGCCTTGGCCTTGCAGGGATTGAACCGGATCAGCGTGGGGGTGCAGACCTTCCAGGAGGAGCTGGCCGAAGTATTGGGACTGTATCACAGTGTCGAGGATTCATTCGCATTAGTGAAGAATGCGCGTAACAGCGGTATTGAGAATGTCGGCATTGATCTGATGTACAATTTGCCGGGCCAGACGCTGGATCAATGGCGGGCGGATATTCTCACCTCCATTGAGCAGGAGATTGACCATATCTGCGTGATTTCCTTCTGTGTGGTCCCGCATACGCAGATCGCCTCGCGTATAGCGGAAGGGAAGATTCCGGGAATTGGGGATGTCTACAGGGAGATTGAGCTGTACACCATCGCCAAGGAGATGCTGCTGGAGGCAGGTTATGTCCAGTACAGCGTGATCGATTTCGCCAAGCCGGGCAAGACGGACCGGCACGCTACCCTGTACTTCTCGGAGCAGGCGCATATGATTGGGATCGGCGCGGCTGCTTTTGGCATCATTAACGGCTATATGTATATCAACAGCGGCAATCTGAATGAATATATGACCCGCGTGCAGGACGGGCTGCTGCCGGTCAATTGCGGCGAGAAGGCCGACGAGCGGGAGCTGGCTCACGGGGCTATGGCTAAGGGACTGCGGATGCTGTCCGTTAACCGTGCCGAGTTCGTGAAGATGTTCGGGCAGGAGCCGGAGCAGCTGTTCCCGGAGACGATAGAGCGGCTGGTGCAGGACGGGCTGCTGATCCAGGATGCCGAAGGGATTCGGCTGACCGAGGACGGCATTATATGGGGCAACAATGTCAGTAAGAAATTTTTCTCGGCGAAATATGCGGATTACGGGCTGCAGCACCGGATGAAGCTCGCTAAGGGACGCCCGGTGCAATCGGTACAACCGGTACAATCGGTTCAATCATAAGGAGGGTATAGCTGATGAGCGATATGTTGATGAGAGTTAATCCGCAGGTCGGGGCCGCTTTTGATAGCATGTGCAAGTCGATTGAGGATACGGGGACGCTTGAGCCCAAGGTGCGGGAATTGATCCGGCTGGCTTGCGTGGTCACGGACCGTTCTGCCTACGGTATCCGGCTGCATGCGCTGAAGGCTTATGAGCTGGGGGCGAGCGCGGAGGAAGTGACCGAGACCGTGATGAATTGTCTGCCGGTGGCAGGGATTGAGGCTGTGTCTTCCGGTCTGGCTGCGGCATTGTCGGCCGTGGAAGCGAAGCGGGGTGTTCATCATGGCCGTTAAGACCACAACCCGTGAATCCTTCTACAACGTCTATCCCCATAGAGATCCAATCTGTGTGTCCCACTATCCCAACCCTGTAACCGAGGTTCCCCCGGCTGATATTTACGGAACGATGGGCCTTGGCGGCCAGCCGCCGGCGGATAATGTGGGTGCAGTCTATGTGCATGTTCCCTTCTGCGCCTCAGTCTGTATCTTCTGCCCCTTCAACAAGATGGCCTATCAGGAAAAGCAGGTGGAGCAGTACATGGAGGCTGTCAAGGCCGAAATCGGCATCTATGCCTCTTCTCCGTATGGTTCGCAGTCCACGATCAGCGCGGTGACGTTCGGGGGCGGTACGCCTTCGGCTCTGTCGGCTGAACGGATGGTGGAGATGCTGAAGAGTGTCCAGGCGAATTACCGGGTGACACCGGATGCGCAGATCTCTTTCGAAGGCAGCCCGGCAACCTTGACGCTGGAGAAAATGCAGGCCATCCGCGCCCAGGGGGCGAACCGGATCAGCATCGGCATCCAGACCTTCAACGACAAGATGGGGCATCATCTGCGGATGAGCCATGATTCCCGGCGGGCCTTCGAGGT
This sequence comes from Paenibacillus sp. FSL R7-0204, assembly GCF_038002225.1. Lineage (NCBI taxonomy): Bacteria > Bacillati > Bacillota > Bacilli > Caryophanales > Paenibacillaceae > Paenibacillus > Paenibacillus sp. FSL R7-0204. The sequence goes on along the minus strand of NZ_JBBOCA010000001.1, from coordinate 6,522,656 downwards.
GCTGGAGGAAGCAAAGGAAGCAGGCTTCGAGAATATCGGTATCGATCTGATGTACAACCTGCCCGAGCAGACTATGGAGGAGTGGCTGGAGGATGTACGTACGGCGGTGCGGCTCGGCATCGACCATATCACGGTATTTTCTCTGTGTGTAGTACCCTTTACTGCCCTGTTCAAAATGATCAAGGAAGGCAAGATTCCCCCTACCGGCAGCATCGAGCTGGAAGTGGATATGTATCTGGAAGCCAAGCGGCTGCTCCAGGAAGAGGGGTATGTCCAGTACAGCGTGTGGGATTTCGCCAAGCCGGGCTTCGAGGACCGGCATGTCCTCTTGTACTATACCCAGCAGAAGGATCTGTTCGCGCACGGTCCGGCGGCCTTCGGGTACGTCAACAAGCTGATGTATATCAACCAGGGCGATATCCAGGAGTACAGCGACCGGCTCCAGCAGCAGTTCCTGTCCGTCTTCATCGCCAGCCAGGCGGATGATCTGGAGGCGATGCACGGCATGATGGCCAAGGGCCTGCGGATGCTGTCGGTGAAGCGGAAGGATTTCGCCGGCATGTTCGGCTATCAGCCTGAGGAGGTCTTTGGCCGGACGATCGATGAGCTGGTAGCCAAAGGCCTGCTGGAAACGGATGAGCACGAGATCCGCCTGTCGGCGAGAGGCATTGTGTGGGGCAACAACGTCTGCAAGGAGTTCTTCTCGGAAGCGAACCAGCAGACCTTCGAGAGCCGTGTGAAGCTGGCACGCGGACAAAAGCCGGCTGAGGCTGCCGGAGAGGAGCTGAAGGGATGAAGCTGTCTGTCGGCACGAACTTTGATGACCGGTTGCCCATCCTGTTGAAGGATTCACATGTGGACGTTTTCTATGGCAAGCTGTCCTCTGATCTGGTGGGCGGCGGCAGACCAACCTTTGCACTGCCCACGATAGACCGGGCGAGGGTGGAGGAGCATGTGAAGCTCCTGCATGCCTACGGATTCAAGTTCAATTATCTGCTGAATGCGACCTGTCTGGATAACCTGGAGACCACGAAGGATTTCCATTACCGCCTGCGCGAGCTGCTGGAATGGATCGGCACGCTGCAGCCGGAATATGTGACCGTATCGCTCCCGATGCTGATTGATATGGTGCGCACCGCGCTGCCGGATGTGAAGATCAGCCTGTCTACCTTTGCCAATGTGAACACGCTGAGACAAGCCCGGTATTTCGAGGAAAAAGGCGTCAGCGAGATTACTCTGCCCGAGAGCCGGAACCGCGACTTCGCCTTCCTGGAGAGCCTGCGCAAGAATACCCGCTGCGACTATCAGCTCATTGCGACCAATGATTGTATGCTGGATTGCCCGATGCGCCACAATCATGCCAACTTCCAGAGCCATGCCTCACAGTGCAATCATGTAACGGAGGGCTTCGCGCTGGATTATTATATGCTGCGCTGTACGGAGCGCAAGCTCCAGCACCCGGAGGAGCTGCTGAAGTCGCAGTGGATTCGCCCGGAAGACATGTATATCTATGAAGAACTGGGCTACCACAAGTTCAAGCTGACCGAGCGGATGAAGACCACGGAGAAGATTGCGGCTACTGCGCAGTCCTACTCCGGGCGGAAGTATGAGGGGAACCTGCTTAGCCTGCTTAATTCGCGGATGGCGGAGGCTGACTTCGAAATGCCGAACTTCTCGAAGAATATCAAGGAGAATTTCGCACCGTCCGACAAAATGAGACAGGTCTACCGCCTGCTGTTCAGCTTCCAGGCCAGCATCGACAACGAGAGCCTGGAAGGATTCCTGGAGGGCTTCCGCTCGAAGCGCTGCGACCGGATGGACTGTGACAAGTGCGGCTACTGTGCCGAATGGGCCAGCCGGACCGTATCCATGGCGAAGCCTGGGGATGAAGCGCTGAAGGAATTCGAGCAGCTGTTCGCGGCGCTTGCTTCGGGAAGCTTCTTCGAGTCAGCGGCCGGGGCGAAGGCGGTCTGGAGCGCGGAGGGCGAGAGTCTTCTGGGCGCGGTCATTGGGCGCAAGCCCGAGTTCATCCGCGATATGGCCGGGCCTGAGATCCGGAAGAAATCCGAGGAGCTGGCAGCGGCCCGGGGAAGTGCCGAGGTCTTAAGGCAGGATGTTGCCAAGGCCAATGTACTGTGTACCCCGGCGGACTTCCGGATGTTCGCGCTTAGCGATCTGCGGGCGCTGGGCTTCGATACGGCTGAGCTGGACTTAGAGGAGGCCGCCGGATGAAGAAGATCATCGGGCTTGCCGGGTCCATGAAGAAGCACCACAGCTCCAGCGAATATCTGCTCTCCGTTGCGCTTGAAGCCGCAGCGGAGCAGGGGGTACAGACGGAGCTCCTGCGGCTGAATGATTACAACATTCTGCCCTGCGACGGCTGCGGCAACTGCATGAACGGCAAGCACTGCCACCTGCTGAAGGACCCGGAGGACCAGTTGACGGAGCTGTACGACAAGCTAAAGGAGGCGGACGGCTTCGTCTTCGCTTCCCCGGTCTACGCGCTCTCGCTTCCGGCCGTCTGGAAGAACTGGATTGACCGCTGCGAGCCTTGCAGCGATGAGGATCTGGACTTCGAGTACTACAATTATGACCGGGTAGCCGGGGTGAAGGGCAAAGCGTTCAAGGGCAAGGTAGCCGGACAGATTGTTGTCGCAGCGGGCCCGGGGCATGAATGGGCGCTGGCCTCGCTGATGCCTTGCTTCACGGCGATCAAGCTGTCGATGATTTCCAGCGCAGGCATCAGCCTGATTGAATATGACGGGCAGCCGGGCATCCGCAAGCGCTCCTGGAGCAAGCCGATTGAAGAAGCGGAAGAGGCGAAGATGATGGCCCGGGCGGTCGGGATGCGGGTGGCCTCCTCCTTGGGCTTCTCTTACTTCGATCTTCCTGCCGGACAGGCGGGAGTTGGGCAAGGACAAGGAAGCGGGACGCAGGATTCTATAGAGCGGAGCCAGGACTCTATGGAGCAGAGCCAGGAACGCGGAATGCAGTCCAATCCTTGGTCTGCCTTCACTGTGCAGGACGTCCGGGATGAGGAGGTTACGCTCGGTGAACTCGCTTCGATTCAGCCAAGGATCTTCGTCATCGGCGATCAGCAGGCCAGCCTCCGCTGCGGGCCGCTGCTGGAGCGGCTGAAGCAGCAGTTCGGCGGGAGCGCAGACTGTGCGCTGATTGCAAGAGTGGGGCAGCTGCCCCACTTCATCACGCATGAATTCGTGAAGGAGAAGACAGGCCAGACCGTTCCCGGCTTCACGCTGTACTATGACTGGGAGGATAAGCTGGCCTCGCGCTGCACCCTGGCGCCCGGACAGCCGGCCATTCTGGTAGGCAGAAGCCCCGGGGAGTGGCGGTTGTTTGCAGTGGATGAAGCAGACGGCCGGGATATAGACCGGGTCGTGGACTATCTGGAGGAAGCTGTCGTATGAGCGGCCCGGCCGGGAAGTTCAAGGGAGGATATACACTACATGTTGAAGACTAAGGGGATACCTTTATATTGCAGTATTCAGGGTACCGGGGAAGCCGTGCTGTGCCTGCACGGCAACCGTGACTCTTCGCTCGTCTTCCGGGATTTGGCCATGACGCTTGCACCTCATTATCAGGTGCTGTGCGCGGACTTGCGCGCACACGGCCTGTCGGAATACACCGGTCCGGCCTTCACCCTGGAGGACATGGTGGATGATATTCTCAAGCTGCTGGATGAGCAGGAGCTGAAGCAGGTCTCGATCATCGGGCATTCCCTGGGCAGCACGCTTGCGCTGCTGCTCTCCGCACGTGAGCCGGACCGGGTGAAGAAGCTGGTATTGATGGGGGCTGCCGCCACCTTCGCGGTTCCGTTCAAGCGGCCAGAGCACGGGGAAGAGATTACGCCGGATGCGGTGCGGCAGACCAATGCGGCGGCGGTTCCGTATTTTTTCACCGAGGGCCATGAAGCGGTTCAGCATCAGATTCTGGAAGGGTGGTCCCGGCTGCCTGCCGCGACCCACCGTCTGATGATTCAGATTAAGCATCCCGATCTCCGGCCGGTCCTGCAGGGCATCCGGCAGAAATCGCTGATTATTACCGGGGAAGCGGACCGGATTACGCCGCTGCACAAGGCGCTGGAGCTGAACCGGTATTTGCCCGACTCCCGGATGCATACGGTTCCAGGCGCCGGACACTTTATGTTTCTTGAGGCGGGCGGGGATGTAGCCGCTGCCACGCTCACTTTTCTTAAGGGGGAGTGAGTATGGGCAGAGTGCTGCTGATCTCGGCGAATACGGAGAAGCGGCCTCCTGTATTCCCGCTGGGTCTTAGCTATATTCACGCCAGTCTTGTCGCTTCCGGCTGGGAGGCAGGTATGCTGGACATGACCCAGCTGGAGTATACCCGGGAGGCCGTTACGAATTACCTTAATGCCTACGCGCCGGATTACATCGGCTTGTCGATCCGTAACCTGGATAATTGCTGCATGCAATATCCCCGGAGCTTCGTGGATCAGGTCTGCTTGATGGTGGATTGGGTGCGGGAATGGAATAGCAGGGCCAGTATCATTCTGGGAGGAGCGGGCTTCTCGCTCCTGCCCCGGCAGTGGCTGCAGGAGACGGGAGCCGATTACGGCATTGTCGGTGACGGCTGTGACAGTATCGTGGAGCTGCTTAGCCAGCTGGAAGCGGGGCAGGTGCCATCCGCAGTAAGCGGGCTCATGTTCAGGACAAGGGCTGGGGAATGGAATTACTGGTCGCCGTATGCGCCTGAGCAGCTGGATCAGGAGTATTACCCCAGCCGCAGCGGGTTTCTGCACAGCTATGATGTGGATCGTAGGGTCCGTCATAATGTATTGACCAAAAGGGGCTGTGCGCTAAGCTGTACCTATTGTGCTTACCCGTCACTGGAGGGCCGGGCCGTCCGCCTGCGGTCGCCGAAGGGGGTGGCCGATGAAATTGAGCAGATGGTGGTGCAGTATGACATCGGCTCATTTGATTTCGTGGACAGTGTGTTCAACTATCCCCTGGAGCATGCCGAAGAAATCTGCCGGGAGCTGATCGGGCGGACACTTCCGTTATCCTGGGGCTGCTTCCTGAATCCGCGGTTCTTTACGGCAGAATTCGCCGGGCTGCTTAAGCAGGCCGGGTGTACGGAGGTGGAGTTCGGCATTGATTCAGGCAGCGATATCTGTCTCAGGTCGTTCAAGAAAAACTTCCGGCAGGCCGAGATCCGGTCGGTGGTCCAGCTCTGCCGCGATCAGGAGCTGGACTTCAGCTTCTGCCTGCTGATCGGGGGGCCGGAGGAGACGCCGGAGACCCTGCACGAGACGCTGGAGCTGATGGAGGAGCTTGCGGTGCAGCGCATCTTCGGCTTGTTCGGCATCCGTATTCTGCCATCCACTGATATGTACAGCTATGTAGGTTCGCCGGAGCCGGATGAGCTGCTTCATCCGAAGTTCTTCATGTCCCCGCAGCTGAGTCTGGAGCAGGCGAACAGCATCTGTGCGCCGTACCGGGAACGCAACCTGGACTGGATGTTCATTTGAATGAGGAAGACAGGGTGGAGTGAAGCATGAGAATACTGGTCGTCTCTACGAATACACTGCTGAAGCCGCTGCCGGTCCTGCCCGTCGGAGCGGGAATGGTCTACTCGGCTCTGACCGCTGCCGGATTTAATGCACGCTTTTTGGATCTGGCTTTTGTGGCTGAGCCGCTGGAGACGCTCCGCGGGGAGCTGCGGGTCACCGGAGCGGATCTGATCTGCCTTTCGGTGCGCAACATCGATAATCAGGTGATCCAGCAGCCGGAGAGCTATCTCTCTTTCTTACAGCAAGTCATGCAGGTATGCCGTACCTGCAGTTCAGCCAAGGTACTGCTTGGCGGGGCTGCGATGCTGGTGATGCCGGGCGAGCTGGTGAAGGGGCTGGGGGCGGATTACGGCATCAAGGGCAGCGGGGGCGAAGCGGAAGCGGTGCGGCTGGCCCGTGAGATCGAGCGGGGGCAGGCCCCGGAGACAGGTACGGTTCGTAATGCAGATCCCGCCTATCATCCGGTGTACAGCCGTATTCCGCCGAAGCCGCTGTTCGCTCCGCAGTATTTTATCCCGAATCCCCGCATCAAAAAAGCCTCGATGGGCTACCAGGCCTCCAGAGGCTGCAGCCGGCACTGCATCTATTGCTCGGAGGGCTACATGAATGCCGGCGCCTGCCGGATTCCTGCGGAGCAGTTCGGCGAAGATATGAAGATCCTGGAGAATGACTATCAGGTGCATAATATTACTTTTGTAGACGGTGTGTTCAATCATGAGGTGGAGGAGACGGTGGAGTTCTGCCGGCTGATCGGCTGCACAAGCCCCTCGCTGGAATGGAGCTGCGCCTTGACCCCGGCTCAAGTTACGGAGGAATTGATCCGCTCGCTGAAGGAGAACGGCTGCCGCTTCGTGGACATCGGGGCCGACTCGGGTTCACGGCAGCTGCTCCGGCGGATGGGCAAGCAATTCACCCCGGAGCAGCTTGTTGAGCTGGGACACCTGCTGGAACACTATCAGCTTCCCTATTCGGTATCGCTGCTGTTCGGCGGGCCGGGAGAGAATGCGGAGACGGTGCAAGAGACGGTCCAGGTGGTCAATCAGATGAATCCGGTCTATATTCTGGCCAGCCAAGGCATCCGTGTCTACCCTCACACCGCACTCTACAATATCGCTCTACAGGAGCAGGTGATCCGGGCTGAGGATAACTTGCTTTTTCCAGCCTATTACCAGTCTAAGGACTACAGCGCTGACTTGCTCACCGATGCTCTGTCTGCATCACGCCACATCTATAAGGATATGCTTATGAATTCAATTGGAGGAAGGACTTGATAGAATGAACAAGCCTGTGTACCCGTTCCGTGAGATCGGGATAGGGCACTATCCCATGGGGAACACGCCGGTGTCGCCAGAGGACAGCAAACGGCTGCCGTCACTCATGAACTTGAATCAAGCCGCGGCAAGCTCCAAGCTGGTCTATGTACATATTCCCTTCTGTGACTCGATCTGCCCGTTCTGCCCGTACCCCAAGGCGTTCAACGAGCAGGGAGCCCGCAAGGATTATCTGGCTGCACTGTTCCGCGAGCTGGAGATGTACGGGATGACGCCGCAGATCCGCAATTGCTCAGTGGAGGCGCTATATATCGGCGGCGGGACGCCAAGCGTGCTGGACGAGGAAGAGATCACAGCGTTATTCGAGCAGCTACAGGCTACACTTCCTATGCATAATATTGAAGAGATCACATTCGAGGGCAATCCCGCCTCGTTCACCGCTGCCAAGCTGAAGCTGCTTCAGGCGCTGGGGGTGAACCGGATCAGTCTCGGGGTGCAGACATTCAACGATGAGCTGGGCAGACGTCTTGGGCTGCTTCAGACCGGTGAGGATTCCCTGCGGAGTATTCAGGATTCCAGAGAGGCGGGCATCGCGAACGTCAGCCTGGACCTGATGTACAATCTGCCGGGCCAGACGATGCAGGAATGGCTTGAGGATCTGGCGAAGGTAGTGGAGCTGGATATCGGTCATGTCACGCTGTTTCCGCTTAAGATCATTCCCGGCTTCGGTCTGGCGAAGCGCATTGCCAGCGGCGAGCTTCCGGCCTGCGGCGGACTTGAGCTGGAGCAGCAGATGTATATAGAGGCTTGCCGTTATCTGGAGTCGCAGGGCTATTCGGTGGAATCGACTTATGATTTCGTCCGGCCGGGAGGCCATCATGTGTATAGCCGTAAGCATTTTGACGATTACCTGGACCTGCTCTCTGTGGGACTGGGGGCGTTCGGCGATGTGGGCGGGTATGCCTACCAGAATGTAAAATTACTCCCTGAATATGTGAAAAATATTACATCCGGCGACCTGCCCATTGCATTAGGCTACGAAGTGAAGGCAGAGGATCTGCCTAACCAGTTCCTGGCGATGGGCCTGCGCCGTACAGCGGTTGACCGCCAGCAGTTCCGCCGCAAATTCGGCGTATACCCGGAGGAGCATTTCCCCGAGCTGTTCGACAAGTTCGTGAAGGAAGGACTGGTCGAGATCCGCGAGGACACCATCGCGCTGACGCGTTTCCACGGGCTGTTCTGGGGCAACAATGTATGTAAGGAGTTCTGCGAGGAGCAGATCAAGATGGCTTTTCCAAAATGATGGAGGGGTACTGAGATGAATAGTAAAGTAACCAAAAACGTCTTCTATGAGCATCTTCAGGAGGCCGGGAGGTTCGGGGAACTGGAGCAGCGTCTCATGGGCGAGTCGAACCTGCCGGGACCCCGGGCGAATCTGGGCGCGGCTTCCACCTTCGCGGATGCTTTCGCATCGGACTGGGTGGCCAGCGAAGCCTGGGAGCTGCTTGTGCAGTGGACCGGCAAGACAGAGGCGGAAGCGCCTACGGATGATCCCCGCGAGTTCCTGCCGTTCTGCGCGCTTCAGGCGATGGGCAGCTATTACCGCTATGCGGAGCCTGCCCGCCAGGAGACCATTCTGGAACGCTGCCGGGCGGCGATGAATGACGCCCGCTGGCGGATGCGCGAGGCGGCAGCGATGGCGCTGCAGCGCATCGGGGAGCAGGACTTCGGCGCGCTCCGCGCCTTGTTCGATGGCATGAAAGGCACGGCTAACGCGCTGGAGCAGCGGGCCTTCGTTGCCGCCCTGGCCCACCCGCCGATGCTGAAGGAGCAGTCCAATGTCCTGTATGCGCTGGAGCTGTCCGAGGAGATCCTGGACCAGATTGCCGCCGGGCAAATCCGCTACGGCGCGGAGGAATTCCGCGTCCTGTCCAAGGGTCTGGAATACGCACTTAGCGTATTCGTGGAACGCGCCCCCGAGCAAGGCTTCCGCATGCTCGCCAAGTTCGCAGTAACGGATGACAAGCGGATGCAGAAGATCGTGAAGTCCAACCTCGGCAAAGCCCGCCTGGCGAAGAAATTCAGCCAGGATGTGGAGCGCATTCAGGTGTTGATGAATGCTTGATGGGGGGAGCGCTGTTGACTGCCCGCGCTTGAAGGGGCGGGCAAGGGCTACTTGCTCTCGCCTGCGGTGAGAGCAAGGCTGCTTACCATTGCTGCAGGAGGGCCGAGCAAGACTACCAGCTGTCTCGTCTGGAAGCCTGCGAATCTGCCTCGCCCTCCCAATCTGCTCCTTAGCGGACCTGAGGGCCGTTATTTTCAAGAAAAGTTACCTTTTTTGCCGGTTTGCGGACTGTGGTGCACTTATTGTCTCTCTGCGAGCCCTCTTCAGGTGAAAAATGGGCAAATAAGGGCCATGGAGTCCGCGACAGCTGATAAAGTTGGATTTCTCGCGGAATAAGGGCCTCTGAGTCCGCTGGGGAGAGTGGGAGAAAGCACTACGCTGAGGGCATAGCCAAGTAGAGATAACAGAGATAGCCGGCCTGCATACTTAAGTATGCGGTACGGCTTATTTGTAGTGTGTTGGATACCCCCCGGGTGATACTGTGGTGGGACAATTTATGATTATGCAGAATATGGTCGAAGAGGTACAATAGAAACAAGAGCCGGTGCGAATGCCAAGCTCCCATGAAATCCCCGCGGGTTTCGCACCTCAGAATTTGTCGAAACTCTCAGGAATCGAGAGAGTACTGGGAAAGTCAAGAGTGGACAGATACCTTTTCGAGAATAGAACAAAGGGATAGCTAGAGAATGAAAGCGGATATAGCATAGGGTATGCTGTTTTTCGCAGTCGCACTCTATGTGAGTGCGTGGATTGAACTCAGAATTACTCTATTTCAATACATAGCTTAAACCACTCCTATCCTGATACCTCTACTTTGTGTTGTCCACTGTTTTCCAAAGCCGCAGCAAGCCGAGGCAAAGCTATACCTAACTTTTTCGCTTCCTGCACAACTTCATGTATCGCAAAGCCTGCTTTGCTATTGTTGTATTCCATGAAAAGGCGTGGCAAGCTGCCCTTTGCAAAAACCAGCTTGTTAAACAGCGTGCCGAGAAGTGCCGGCGGGATCTTAGTCAGCAGCAGAGAAGTCGCATCAGCTTTTCCGCCTCTGGCTTTTATTACCGGGATAATCTCCCTCATATTCCTGCCAACATTTGCGAAGGAGTCGCTATAATCCAAGATTGCCGGAAAACTTCCCCGTCTCAACACCTCGGTCTCCATCGCCGCATTCATGGCAAAGTGATTCCATAGCCAGTTTTGCATATCCTTGATCCAACGAATTTTAAAATGGGCACTTTCCAATAGCTCTTTGACCTTGTTATTAATAGTTTCAGTGCCTACCCGTGGCTGTTCCAGAAACAGCACTTTTAAAAAGCCGCCTCTAAGCCTGTTGTCCTCAATGCCACCGCCGCCTCCCGGGAATCCAAAGACCACATTGTTCATAGACAAGGGTGAGATCGATGATTTCAAATCCTGCCAAAGGTTATTAAAGATGAGGACAGGCGTGTTCCCAGCAGTAGTCGATAATAGTTGTGCTGCTGCCGGAAGCTGCTCCGTGTTGACACTTACAATAATGAGGTCATAATCTGGTCGGATCTCCTCATGCAATTTGACGTTCCAGTGTTCTTTTATGAGCTGTTTCCCTTTTCGTGCGTCCCACATTTCAAGCTCGATGCTGCTGCCGAAGGTTTCTTTTCTCCCTTGTCTAACGTAGAACTCCACTGTATGTCCTGCCTGTTCAAAAGCCCAAGCATATTGGGTTGATATGACACCTCTGCCGAAAAATAAAATTCGCATATTAGCCTCCTGAGCCTATATATTAATCCTGGTTGATAATCCAACAGCGTGTTGTATAATGTCATTGTATAGGTCCGCTATACGGGCATCAACCATCAGATTTTTAAAATCTGTCGTGTAATCGGTGTACAGAACCTGGAGGCCAATAATGAATAAGCAACCTGAAATTACGGATAAAACAAGACAAACCTTCATCAATGTATTCTGCGATTTATATAGCCAGAAACCCATTGAAAAAATAACCATCCAAGAGATCGCTAAGCGATCAGGATATAACCGCAGTACCTTTTATCAATATTTTACGGATATCTATGAGTTGTTGGATTACGTGGAAGAGCGTGTTTTTAGATCCATTAAAGAGGAAATGGCAAGCAGAGAGTTCTCCACACATACCTTCCAAGATGCACTTCAATGCCTGGAGAATGCAGAGGAAATTTCAATCCTGAAAGCCCTCTTGGGCGACTATGGTTCTGTTCATTTTATCGAACATCTGAAAAGAGAAATTCCTTTTGAGCGATTAATTGTCGACCTTCCGGCAAATGAAGCTTTAGCACCCTATATCATTGAGTTTTACATATCCACACTAATGTCGATGTTTCGCCTGTGGATACGGAATGACAAAGATCTGTCGTCGGAAGAATTGGTCAAGCTGATAGATACCCTATTTACTAATGGGATTGGGACGACGGTGATTCCTTAATATGTTAAAATACAACAATGATATGATGAGGAGGATTGTCCTACGGTAAAAACTCAGATCAGACAGCTAACCGTCCAAGACCGGCCTTTTGTATACTGGCATGTGGGTGGTTCCCGCCTCACGTTAAATATTTCGCCCAAGGAAGATAAAACCAGCCAATTTGGGTTAAGCAGTGGTAGATCCTGATTCTGGGGGCTCTCTGTGATAAGATAGGCTGAACAAACGTAGAGGATAGGATGCCATGAAAGCGTTAAAGTCCATGTACTATCAATTCATAAGGGAACCGCTATGGTTTAAAGTGTTTATATCTTTGACTTTACTTGCTTCTATTCTCTTTAGCAGTTCAATATTTTCGGATCATGTCTATTCTAATATGATTGCCAAGTTAGCGGCCGCAATCTTCTTTGGCTCGTATGGAATCAAAATGCGCCGGAACCGTCAAATTTCTGTTATTTTCTTTGCACTAACTGTTTTGAGTATTATTCTTGTACTTATGCAATTTTCAGAACTAAACTAAACCAACAATTAAAATAATATCGAGAAGCCATTTCGTGACATGAATTCACAACTCTTGTCTTAATGGGGGTCCGCAATATGAATCTTAGGCCGATAAAATTCATTTCAGTTCTAATCTGTTTTGCATTGACGGTATGCGGATGTGCTGGCTTGAAAAGCAAGGGCACGGAGCATGTTACGGCAAGTGATTTCATTATTTCCTTGAACGTTAGCGAAGTGTTGAAGCGTCCAGAGACTGGGGTTATTAAATATTTTCAAAACCGTCGTGAAGATTTTGAAATTCTAGGCAGTTATCTGTTAGAAAATGAAAAAGTGTTCCAGACTCGGCCTGTCATACTTCAACAAGATTATTCCATCGAGAACATCCAGGACCCTGAAATTCAACAAATCGCTCAAACATTGTTTCGAGAAGGTATTGTAAAAAGGATATCCTCCTTAAATGATGCCCCTAGTAAAAGTATTGACTTTTTGTTTGATGCCGAAGACAACTTGTATCAACAAGGCATAACCTACCTCAGCCTACCAGAGATGGCCAAAGGGGATCCTTCGAAATTCAGCTATGTGAAGGATTATAAGAATCTGGGCGGCGGCTGGTACTATTATGTCTTCCATTATGACAAACTTAAAAATGAAGATGAGTTTCGGAATCTGGCTTGGGCCCAAATCTCAGACAAGGAAAGAAGCACTTTAACCACGCCGAAAGAGAAGGCCAAAGTGATCCTAGAGTCTGGAAAAAACGTTGGCTATTGGATGGATGACAGAAAGTTAGATGTTGTTGTATCCGTTCAACTTGATACGGAAATGAACGGCCTACTGGGACCGATTACAATGTTTTTTGATCCAATAACCAAAGAGTTGATCGGGGGCAATCCGCGGTTCTAATAGGCTGGAGTAAGGTTTGCTTAATAAAATCATGTTAAAATTACTTCATTATCGTGAGAGGAGCTACAAAAATGAAAATAAGTAAACACAGTGCTGAACACTATATTTGGGGCGACAATTGCGATGGTTGGCATTTAGTAAAGAATCAAGATTTAAGTGTGATTCATGAAAAAATGCCGGCACATACTTCTGAAGTAAAGCACTATCACCAGCAATCACGTCAATTTTTCTTTGTTTTAACTGGTACAGCGACCCTTGAGATTGAAGGCGATGAGATTACACTCAATTCACAAGAGGGAGTAGAAGTGGCTCCGTTGGTAACTCATCAAATGTTCAACAAGTCAAATGATGAGATAGAATTTCTTGTGATTTCTCAACCTATAAGTAAGGGCGATAGGGTCGTAGTAGATTAGCTCTTTACGATAACTGGGATGTTAGTTCATTACTGTGCAGAACGAGTTTGGTTGTACATAATTTGTAATTCTTGAGGTACTGATTAGAAAAAGAAAAATAAATTTTGGGGATTGATAGTATGGTAAACGGAAAAATATTAGGAATCGCATATAATGTAATTCCGGTTAAAAATATAAAAAAATCTGCAGAGTGGTTTGTCCATCACTTTGGCTTCAACATTAGAAACGATAGAGGAAACTATCTAAGCTTATTCCGGGATAACCGTCCAATCATAGATCTAGTTGAATCTGATAATGACACTAGAGCGGTTTTTGAGGTGAATGGACGGCCCCGGTGGGTTGTAACATTTTTTACAGATGATATTGACTCGTTGCATATGAGGCTAACATCTGAGGGAGTTACGGCTAGACCCATTAGCGATGAAGGTATTTACGGCAAGTTTTTTGTTTTTGAGGATCTGGATGGGAACCTATTTGATGTATGGGAGCATAAGGATTGTGAGTTGAATTTTTAATCCGGTGAAAAGGTAGTCAGCAAGACAGTGGCCCCCGCTTTATTTCTTCGCTGTGGTAGGTCCATGTTCGTCCGTTCTCCGCTGTACCGCTGCTAAATCTGAATTTCCATCCATATTCAAATCCCCTTCCCCAACTCGGTGAACCCGCAGAAGGTTAGTGGTTCCGGCGCAGCCTACAGGGACTCCGGCGGTGATGAGCACCAAGTCGCCATTTTGCACGTATCCGGCAGACCTCGCCAGTTCAACAGCGGCTTCTACGGCTGCATCGGTGCTGGAAGCAGATTCGTCACGGAGCATAGGAATTACACCCCAGGTCAAGGAAAGAGCATGCAGCACGCTCTCCTTAGTGGACACGGCGATGACCGGTGCAGCGGGCTTGTGCTTGGCGATCATCCGGGCGGTAAAGCCGCTTTCGGTCAGGGCGAGAATAGCCTTGGCGGAGAGCGCGAGGGCAGTGCGGACAACGGATTCGCCAATGGCGCTGGTCACGTTGGTGCCAGTCTCGTTACTCTTGCAGTTGGAGCGGCCGTAGCTCCCCAGGACGGACTCAGCGCGGGCGGCGATGCGGGCCATGGTCTCGACGGACTCCAGCGGGTACTTACCTGCGGCAGACTCACCAGACAGCATGACAGAATCGGTGCCATCGAAGATAGCGTTGGCGACGTCACTTGCTTCTGCACGGGTCGGACGCGGGTTCATCTGCATGGACTCCAGCATGTGAGTGGCGGTGATAACCGGTTTTCCGGCCAGGTTACACTTCTTGATCATGTCTTTTTGAACCAGGGGCACCTCCTCCACCGGCAAGTCCACACCCAGATCGCCGCGGGCAACCATTAGTCCGTCGGCTACGTTCAGGATGGCGTCCAGGTTCTCCAAGCCCTCGTCATTTTCAATTTTGGCGATGATTTGGATATGGTCGGCCTTGTGTTGACTCAGAATATGTTTAATCTCGAGAATATCTGCAGCTTTGCGGACGAAGGATTGAGCGATGATGTCGATATTCTGCTGAGCGCCGAACTTGATGTGCAGGATGTCCTTCTCAGTTACGCCTGGAAGACTGGTTTTGATGCCGGGAACGTTGACGCCCTTGCGTGGCTTCAGCTTGCCGCCGTTCTTGACGAGGCAGGTAATCTCGGTGCCTGCGGAATTTACGACTTCCAAACGCACTAGACCGTCATCGATCAGGATGCTGCTGCCAGGCTTCACGTTTTGGGGTAACTGCTTATAGGTGACTTGGATGCGGTCCTTCGTGCCGAGCACTTCCTCTGTGGTTAGAACCACGGTTTCTCCTGGTATCAATTCCACGTACTCCGAGGCCATTTTGCCGATACGAATTTCCGGACCCTTGATATCGAGCAGGACGGCCACATATTGGTTTAGTTCCTTGGCTGCTTCCCGGATGTGGCGGATGCGCTCTGCGTGCTCCTCCAGCTCACCGTGGGCTAAGTTCAGGCGCGCGACATTCATACCGGCTTGGATCAGCTTACGGAGCATTTCGGGGCTTTCGCTGGAGGGGCCGATGGTACAGACGATTTTAGTTTTACTCATGAAATTCTCTCCTTCATTGATAAATTATTTAACCTTGTGAAAATTTTCCTTTATCCTTACAATAAAGCATAACGATTCATCAGAAAAATATATATAATTTCGTTCTTCATCAATTTTGATGTAGGAGGCAGGTCATCTTATGAATCTTCATGCCCTTAAAATATTTCACACCATTTCTGAAAAAGGCGGAGTCACCCGCGCTGCGGAGGAATTGCGGATCAGTCAGCCTGCGGTTACGGCTCAGGTCCGTAATCTGGAAAAGGAATTAGGCATACAGCTGTTAGCCCCCAAGGGGCGTGGTATCTTAGTGACCGATGCGGGTCAGATGCTGGCCAGCCATGCCAAACGATTGTTTGCATTGGAGCGTGAGCTGGATGAGGCAGTGCGTGAATACAAGGCCGGGTTCAGCGGCATCTTGCGGATTGTAGCAACCTATCTGCCCGCTAATCTGCTGCTGCCGGAATGGCTGGCCCTCTACAAGCAAGAGCATCCTTCCGTAGAGGTGGTCTTGAATACTGCAAATTCTCGGGAAGCGGTGGAGGGGCTGCTACAGTACGATGCCGAGGTAGCCGTATACGGAGGCGGCTGGGAGGAGCAACCGGGCATTGAATGGGAAGAACTTCTGGAGGACGAGCTCTGGTTCATCGTCCCGAGAAACCATCCATACGGCGGACAGGAAATTACTTTAGCGGAGATGATGAAGGTTCCCTTCATTCTGCGTGAAGAGGGAAGTTCTACCCGGGAGCGTCTCTTCTCTTTATGCCGGGCTTTGAACGTGAGTCCTCCCAAGGTCGGTCTACAATTTAATGGGGTGAACGAGATGGTTCGGGCCGTCATCGCGGGTTACGGGGCCATCTTCATTTCCTCCCTGGCGGTTAGGGATAATGTGGAACGCGGGGAAGTGGAGCGTGTGATGGTTAACGGCACTTCGCTGCTGAATCCGATTGCCGTCTGTACCCGGAAGCAGGAGGAATTGTCGCCAGCGGCGGCAGCATTTCTCTCACTGGTCCGGGAGCAGTCGAAAGGATGGGCAAGAAATTAACTGTTCTGCTTGCAAAAGAAGAATGGCACTATTAAGACGTTATAGAGAGAAGATTGCGGTTACGCACATCAGTTTAATACGAAAATAAAAGTCGGGATGCGACTGATGCACCCGACTTTTTTTCATTCCCGGGGGTGACAAGGCCTCTGTCTTGTCATGCCTGTTTTTCGAAGATAAAGAGAGGACGATCAGAACATGAATGTGGAAGTGTATACGTTAAATGCGTTTGCGAAAAGGGTGCAGGACTTCGCCTAAGCGAGAGCGGTGAAATCAATTAGGTTCGGGTTGGCGGTGCAGTGGCTGGCATTGAACGAAGACATATCATGATATAAGCGGAATCAAAAAGCCTGTTTGCAGCTACCCGGTCGTATAATTTTTCCATTTCAGGGCACGATAAAACCGCAGGATTTTGATTTCTTTAATGAAGGAGAAGACTATGGTTGAAACATGGCTTGATGAATTAAAACAGAAATTAAACCATATGGATGATGCCGAAATTGTTGAGCTCAGAATGGGTACCAGTGCCTCAGTCCATCTTTTATACATAAAAACGTTAATCGATCCAGAGCGTTTAAACGAGACGATTATTCAGCCACTTCATCGTTCTGCTTGCAGTTCGCTTTCTTCATGCATAACCAATGCCAAAGTTTCGGAAGTTCTATCGATCGAAGATGCTGAGCAAAAAATAATGCAAGGATTTATTCTTCTAAACGATTCAGTCAACGATCAGTGGTTAGGCGTCCAACTGGAAAGCCCTCTTGGCCGGGCAGTTGAACCTTCCCAAACGGAAACTGTTATATATGGAGCGAAAGACAGCTTCAGTGAACA
Source organism: Paenibacillus sp. FSL R7-0204 (assembly GCF_038002225.1). NCBI lineage: Bacteria > Bacillati > Bacillota > Bacilli > Caryophanales > Paenibacillaceae > Paenibacillus > Paenibacillus sp. FSL R7-0204. The sequence continues at coordinate 6,505,528 of NZ_JBBOCA010000001.1, read as the reverse complement.
AATCGATAAAAACATTACAATGTTGCGCAGACGTTTACCTATAACTACATTAAAAACGGAAAGCTTTACTATCGGTTCACTGAGTAAAACGAAAGTTGTGTTACTGTACATAGACGGTTTAACTAATCCAGAATTTGTTTCCCTTGCAAGAAAGAAAATTGAAAGTGTGGATTTCGATCAATTTTTAGACTCCTCTCAGCTTGCAGCTTTTATTGAAGATCATAACCATACGGTCTTTCCGCAGTTTCTACAAACGGATCGGCCGGATGCCTGCGCCTACGCCTTAGGTGAGGGAAAGCTGACGCTATTGGTTTCCAATTCACCGTTTGCTTTAATTGCTCCCATTACTTTTTTTCATCTACTCCAATCTCCGGAAGACTACTTCCTTCGTTGGCCGGTAGCCAGTTTTTTACGTTTAATCCGGTACGGAAGTTTTATTGTTTCTTTGACGATGATTCCTTTTTATGTTGCGTTAACGACATTTCATTACCAAATGGTTCCACTGCCGCTTCTTTACGTATTATTGGAATCGAGAGGCAAATTGCCCTTTACTCCGTTTGCGGAAGGATTTTTCATGATCGTAACGCTGGAAATCATCAAAGAAGCAAGTTTGCGAATGCCGACCAAAACCAGTCAAACTTTAGGGGTTATCGGTGGTATCGTCATTGGACAAGCTGCTGTAGAAGCAGGCTTTGCCAGTAAAGTATTGATAGTGTTGATGGGGATATCCGCTATTGCTTTCTTTTTAGTTCCCAATTATCAAGTTACAAAATCCATGGTGCTGATGCAAATTCTTCTTCTTGTCCTTGCATCGTTTCTTGGGTTGCCGGGAATCGTGATCGGGCTGATCGGGATTCTTGCACATCTCCATGCATTAACGTCATTAGGTCAACCTTATTTAGCACCGATTGCTCCTTTTTATGGAAGGGATTGGAACGATCTCTTTATCCGCGGCCCTTTAATTTGGATGAAAACGCGTCCGAAATATCTAAAACCACTACGGAAATGGCGACAGGAGATGAAGAAGTGAAGAGTTTATCCTTATATAATCGAACAACTTCCACCCCTGGCGGCATCTATTTCGTTCTATTAGTGAATCGCATGCAAATGCATTATTTTATTTTAATCATGCCGGTTTATTTGGTTCATTCGTATATGGTGTGGGGCATTGTCGTGATGGGGCTACTGTCTCAGCTTAATTTGATGATGATGTCCAAATGGTTTACTTCCAGTTATGCAGCGAAAGGCTATCAAGGATTTTTACAGCTTTTCGGGAAACGGCCGGTTCAAGTTTTCGCAATATTTGGATTTTTAATAATATTGTTAAAAATTTCAATCATCACACTGGGATACATTGAAATGCTTCATAATTTTATTTTTCCATCTATGGATACAAGGTGGCTGATCCTATTTATTCTTTTGATCAGCTTATATGTGGCTTCACATGGAATGGAGAATACATTGCGTTTTGTCGTCATCGCCTTTCTTTGCGGGGCTTGGATCTCAGTCATGTTTATTCCTTTTTTCTTCCAACTGGATACCAATTACCGCGATTTGTATCCTCTCATACCCACCGAATGGTCAGGACAATCATGGCAAGGTTTGTTGTTTATTTGGTCGGCATTTTCCGGTCCGGTATATTTGGTTTTTATGGTTCCATGGTTAAGCTCCAATAAAAAAATATCGAAATACCTGGTTATTGGAAATATGATGTCGATCATGGAATATGTATTATTGTTCATTGCTTCGGTATTGTTTTACGGATCGCACTACTTACGCAAGATCGATTTTCCGATAGGCTATATGGGAAGCTACATTCAAACGAGCGGTTTAGAACGAATCGATTACATCCTTATCTCTTTCCATATGTTTAATTATGTGTTTGACATTTCAATTCTTCTGTTGTGTTTTTATGGAGCCGGAAGAATCTTTATGAGAAAAATGAAAGAACGCACAACTCGGATTGGTTTATTGTCGAGCTGGTTCGTCATTTTGATAAGCATCATCTTAATGGATCAATGGTTATGGCAAACGGTTCCGGGTCAAAAGATGTTACTGAACCTTCAAATCTGGACCGGCTCATGCATTTATTTACTTATTCCTGCGATCCTTTTCATTGCAGTTAAACGAAAGGAGAGTATGTAGGGATGGTACCATACAAGCACTATGGTTTATTGGCGGTTGTAAGCCTTATGTGGATGGCCGGCTGTTCTTCCCCATATGTCGAGAACAATAAGATCGAAGAGATTGCTCCGGTAGTTTTCTGGTCGGTTGACAAGGGGACGGAAGGAAAGTTGAGAATCAGCACTTTAGTCCCCCCGCTCATCCAAGAAAAAAAACGTCTTCTCTCCAAGGAAGTCGATCTGTTAAAGCAGGGAGACCAGAAGTTTAATTTAATTTATTATCGGGAATTAAAGCAGGGGCAGCTGCGAATGTTATTAATTAATGAGGAGCTGGCAAAACAAGGAGGCATTGAAAAGCTGATCAATACCATACTGGTTGATCCTGATATTTCAATGCGTGTCTATTTGTTGATTGTCAGAGGCGATTTTGATGAATACATAAAAAATCAATTGACGGTGCAAGACAACCAGGATTATTTCCTTTATCGGATGTTAAAGCATTACGAGGAGCATAATCAAGGTGAAATGAGCATCGTCAATATTCATAAATTCATGAAGAAGGTATATTCTCCTTTTAAAGATCCGGTCCTGCCGGTTTTTCATTCGGATAAGGACAATTTCAATTACGTAGGAACAGGCATCTTCCAAAACGATAAAGAAGTAATGGTCATTCAAGACGTGGACGATAATATTTTTCAACTTCTGGATAACAATCATTTCCTAAAAGTCTTGGCCATTCCAAAGCTATCTATCAGTTTAGGACGGATTCGATCCAATGTTCGGATGAAACTATCGAGCGACTATTCATCCTTGTCCTTACATGTGGGATTGAAAGGAAGAATTGAGGAATACCAGGGAGAATTGAATATTCAAAGTGAGGAACAATTGGAACAATTAATTCATGAAATTGAGGTCTACCTTGAGGAACAAACGTCAGATTTATTAAAACGAATGCAACGTTGGAAAGTCGATCCCTTAGAGGTCGGAACCCATTCGCTTAAGCCGTTTTCTAAAGAAATAACGGATGAGCAATGGCTGAAACATTGGGAGAATATGAGAATTAATGTTGACTACGACATCAAAGTACATCCTTTGATTAATGGAGCGGTTGATGTGTTTCAAAACAAGTAAATCGTTCCGAGCCGCTTAAGAGCGCATGATACCTTTGCTTTGCACAAATTCAGCGGGTTAATTGAACAGATTGTTATGCTATCGGGGCGAATCCGCTTTTCGCCTTAACATTGCCGGTTCCTGCTCAGCCAGTTCACCTACTCGTTCCATCGTATTTCCCTGTATTTTTATTTATGAAAAAGTCGGATGAGTGCGGATATTTCTTCTAGGGTTTCTTGTTGACCATTCTTTATCCACATCATCCAAATTTCAAAAACACCGGCGCTCATAAAATGAATCCAATAATTTCGTTTCGCACCTGTCCAGTCTGGAAAGGGAGTAAGCTCATCATAAAATTGGGTAATATGAGTTTTGAAGATTTGATAATGTAGCCCTGTGTAATCACTCTCAATGGCCAATCGAAAATCATCAGAGAATGTTAGAAAAAAGTTGGTCAAATCTGTTATTTTTTGCTCGTGATTCTTTTTGTTCGCAATTTTATTGAAAATATCTGCAAATTTGGGCTCGTAGTACTCCACTAATACCTGTTCAAGACTTTCATAATTTCTATAGAAGGCCATTCGGCTGACGCCGGCTTTTCTAACGAGTTCTGAAATCTTCAGCTCTGATATTCTATTCGTTCGTAATAGCTCCAGCAATGCAATAGTAATCCATTCTTTGGTGTCTTTTTTAATAATTTGTGCGTGATCCGTTGCTGCCATTACACTTCCTCCATTCTGTCACACATGCTTGTTTCTTGCTTGCTATTGATAATGCCTGGTCCTATTATAGTGTAAAAAGCGTTACAAGTGTAACGCTACCTGAAGGGAGCATTTACGATGGCAGACTCTAGCAAACCTGTGGTGCTGGTGACCGGAGGTTCAGGATTTATCGCGGTTCATATTATTGTGAAATTACTGGAGAAGAAGTATCGTGTGCGGGCAACCCTTCGTACGATGAGCAGACAAGATGAAGTGAGAGCCATGATCAGGTTGGGCGGAGTGACAAATATGGAGGATTTGTCTTTTGTTCAAACGGATCTGACTTCTGATAATAACTGGAATCATGCAGTCGAAGGAGTGGAGTATGTCATCCATGTGGCTTCTCCAACCCCCAATAGAATATATAAGGATGAGAATGAAATGATTGGGCCGGCACGTGAAGGTGTTTTGCGGGTGCTGAGAGCAGCGCGTGATGCAGGGGTCAAGCGTGTTGTTTTAACTTCTGCCTTTGGAGCGATTGGTGTGGGACATAAGCATCACATGGGGCCCTATACCGAAGAAGATTGGTCCAATACAGAAGACAAAATTCATCCTTATCAAAAATCCAAGACACTCGCTGAAAAAGCTGCCTGGGATTTCATTCAACAAGAAGGGAGGGGTTTGGAATTTGCAACTGTAAATCCTGTGGGTGTGATGGGGCCGATTCTAGGCAACGATTATTCACATTCAAATGTGATTGTCCGCCAGATGCTAGAAGGCAAGCTGAAGGCTGTCCCCAAAATTTATTCTGATTATGTGGATGTTCGAGATGTTGCAGAACTGCATATTCTGGCAATGATTCGTCCTGAAGCAAGTGGAGAGCGGTTAATAGCTTCCAGTTCAGAGAATCTCTCCACCCTTGAAATCGCAAATATTCTGAGAGAAAATCTAGGTGAAGATGCGAAACAGGTGCCCATGAAGGAAACTCCAAACCTTATCGTTCGCGCTGCGGCGGTTTTCAATCCTAAATTAAGAATGATTGCATCACTCTTGGGCCAAGATATGTCAACGAGTAACCAAAAAGCCAAACGTTTACTGGGATGGGCACCACGCCCGGCGGAAGAAGCAATTGTAGCCACAGGCAAAAGTATGATGAAGGTTATCAAGGGACAGATGAAGGTATAAGTTATTGCGGGGACAATTTGCGTTTAACAACTGTCCCCTTCTATGTTAGATCCCCTGCACAGATCCCACGTTTTGGCAATCCTGCATTCCTCTCACAAATGTCATTCTGGACATCATTCCGTAGGTCTGACAAGATAATGAATAAGGTGTTTCCCAAAGATGTAATATGAAAAAAATTCTACCCAGAGGAGGAGACGTTCCTTAGCGTCACACACCAATCATGCGAGTCAATCGATTACTCTCCATGCTGCTGATCATCTCCGGTCAAGGTACGGTAACGGGCAAGGAGCTTGCCGAGCATTTCGAGGTATCCTTGCGGACGATCTACCGGGATATCGAGAAAATAGGCGAAGCCGGCATCCCGGTGGCATCGACCAGCGGCAAGGGCGGAGGATACTATATTATGGACAGCTATAATGTGAGCAACCTCTTTCTTAATGGGGACGAAGCTCATACGTTTGTAGCTGTAATGAAGAATTTACACGGCTTGTTTGGCCGGAACGAAGCTTTTAATGACATTCTGCTAAAAGTCGAACATACCTATAGGCGGGAGCCGGGTAAGGATAAACTGACTCTGGATCTGTCCCATTTCAGCATGGAGCAAGAGATTAAGGAGTACCTCGGGATCATAAGCGAGGCCATCACGGATAACAGGCTGCTAGTGTTCGATTATATCAACAGGGATATGGAATACCTGGAGCGAACGGTAGAGCCGGGCTGGATTGACTTTCGTCACGGCCATTGGTATGTGGTCGGCTTCTGCCGGGTCAGAAAGGACTACCGCAGATTTAAGCTCGTGCGGATCAGGCAATTGGAGCAGGGGCTGCCGTTTGAAAAAAGAGAGCTGTCGGCAGAGCGGATCGCCGATGTCATTGAGCACAATTATTCGCAGGCGGGCATACAGGTTGTGTTGAGATTCACTTCGCGAATTGGCGCGCAGCTTTCCGAGTATTTTGAGAAAGAGAAGATTAGCCGGGGTGAAGATGGCTTCTATCTCGTTACGGATACATTTCCTCATGAGGAGGGTCTGCTGAAGTTCATTTTAAGCTTCGGCAAGGAGTGCGAGCTGCTGGAGCCTCGTGAATTACGGGCGGAGCTGCAGCAATATATGCAAAATATGCTTCTATCCTACAATGACTGACCCCCTGGTGTCAGTCATTGTGTTTTATAGTAGGGATATCGGCTGGAGAAATACATAACGCCGCTATAACTAGGTTAGGAGTGAACCGACTAGATGAAAGCCTGCATTTTGGACGAAGATGTCAATGAATGGGGTACGAAGGACACGCGGACAGAACTGATACACAAGCTGCACAGATTGGAGGAAGAACAGTATATCCTGCGAGAGGGAGAAAGCATCCAAGACTTTACCGATCTGATGCTGCGGCATATTGGTGACCCGGAGCCTGAGCTTCGTGAGCATATTTATTCTACCTTTTACATATGGCTGAAGCGCGATAATAAGTTCACAGATGGGGAAATGCGGCATCTATTGACTGTCCTGATGGACGACCGGCATTTGTTCTACCGGATTGGAAGCGAGGGCGACCACAGCGTACTCACCAGGGCATTCGCGGTTCTGCCGATCGCTCTTATTATGCAACGGGACCGGATTCAACCATTCTTGACGCCAAAAGACTTCCAGCATCTAAAGCGCTCGCTGCTTCGCTACTATCAGGAGGAGAAGGACCTGCGCGGTTATCTGGCAGCCGAAGGCTGGGCTCATGCCGCAGCTCATGGGGCAGATGCCCTGGAGGAGCTGATCCGCTATAAGGAAAGTGACATTGAGGTGCAGCACGAGGTGCTTATGGCGATTACAGGAATGCTGCATAACGGTGTCCGGATTTTTGACGAGGAGGAAGACGAACGTATGGCTAACGTTGTGGACACGATGATCAGTGAATCGCTGCTACCACAGCAGGAGATTGCCGACTGGATTCATAGCTTGGCGCAGTGTACGGAATGGCCGGATACACGCGCACAGAGAGTTGCCAGAGTGAACGGGAAAAATATGGTGCGCAGCCTGTATTTCAGAACACTTGCCCGGCATGACTGGAATCATCGGAGACTTACCAGCGCCATGCTGGCGGCTGAAGCAAAATTAAACCGCTTTAACGGGGCAAACCCTGCATATGGAGGTGATGAAGCTTGAGTACTCACTATTATTTCAGTTGGTTTAATGATTTTTTACCAGAGGGGCTGGTTGAGTGGTTGCAGGAGGATCTACAAGACAGACAATCGCTTGTTATGATTAGCGCTCAACCCTCTGATTATGAAGACGGGCAGATTAACTTTGAGGATATAACGGAATGGACATGGCTCCATCAGGCTAATCTTATGTTTAAGGAGAACCATTTCATCGATTACCGCATGCCGAAGGATGAGGCCCGGCAATGGATTCAGAACGCGTCGGTCATTTTTCTATGCGGCGGAGATCCTGTTCAACAGAAAAACTTTTTGGCGGAATATGAATTAACCGATGCGATTAAGAACAGCAATGCCGTTATCTTGGGGGCCAGCGCCGGTTCGTTGAACATGGCTGCCAAATGGGTAACCTCGCAGAGCGCCGATCATACCGTTGAAATAGATACGATTCATGATGGGTTGGACTTTAATCCTTTTGCCTATGAATCTCATTCGAAACGCGATTACGCCTCTTTCGTTCAAGGCTACCTGTTCCCCTTATCGGAGGAGATCGATGTATATGCGGCAGAGCAGGAGAGTGCGATTCGTGTAAAAGACGGCGCAATTGAAATAATGGGCCCGGTATATTTAATATCCCGCTCGAAGATTCAGAAAATAAGTGTATGATTACGAAACAACCACAGAACCATTCGAAATACAGTCAGCGATTGAAGAATTGCTAAAGGTATCCATGCACGTTCAGCCTTTGGAGCTGTTTCGGTTAGAGACAATCTTCCAATCATCATCGATTCAATATTTGAGGTTGAAGAATAAAGGAGAACCCAGGAGGATACTTTGGAATGCCGCTCATCCAGGCACATACTACGTTTGGTGGGAGTGTTAATCTAGGAACTGTGCATTAAACCTTTCTTCGAATAATCACACACTGGGCTTATGTGCATATAATTAATGATGTGATTATTTGCATTTCTGGAGGTTTAGCTCATGCATAGGATTTATCCGTATTGGTTTAGATCACAATTCGTCCCCGTTTGGGCCACTACAACACAAGAAGCACTTGAATTAATGAGGAATGCCGTACAAGGTGAACGAAATGATGAACTTTTTTATGATCAACTCATCAGACTTGCCCCGAACCAAGAACAAGTTGAAGTGATTACCTCTATTCGGAATGATGAAAGAGGACATAATCAAATGTTCCGACAAATGTATAAGGAATTAACAGGGCATGAAGTAACAGGAGTTAGCAGCGAACCTCCGGATAATGTTAATTCTTATATTGCCGGGTTGCAACAAGCCTTCCAAGGTGAATTATCTGCTGTTGAGAAATATCGAAAGATATGGTTCGGTCTTCCGTACGGCATTTACAAGGATACTCTGTATGGCATTATTCTGGATGAGCAAAAACATGCGGCTAAATATAACAATCTCCTGCTACAAAACTTAGCTGCAAATCAGTTCTGATCCTACGCACGAAGAGGTCTCTTTACTCACAGGGAGTGGAGGGGCCTCTTTGCAGATTAATAAGCATCTAGTGTTCACTAGCCGTATCTGGTGTAGAGTACAAAGTCCTGTAGGGATATCTTATACAAACATTGGAGATTGTTCCTAAGTATATAGCGGAGGATCCAATGGTAGATGTGTGGAGTAGAATCAGCTCACCTTAATATTCAATTCTAGATTTTAGCTTTGCTCAGGAATAATAACATCTTCAGTGGGTACCATATGGAAAAACCAAGTTTATGCTATCCTCGAGTGTCCTTTCATATCTAATTAAGAAATTCAAACCTGAACAGTAACATCATTAGAAAAACACGAGGAAGTGGCATACACGCCTCGTGTTTTTTCTGTGTCACCCTAAATCACGAATGTTTATTGCAAAAATGGTCGATATAATCAGAACATTGTCCAGGTTCATCTTCCATTACGAAATGACCAGCTTTTGGAATGACACGTAGACAGGCATGGGGGATATCCTGGACAAGCCTCTTTGCATAAGCGAGGGGCTGCCATTCATCTTCCTCCCCCCATAGAATTTGAACGGGGACCTTCAGTTTGGGTAAATCTGTTTTATAGGATTCAGTATATTTTGCATTATAGTGAGCTACCTGATGGGAGAAAAAAGATGCTTTACCTAATAGACCGGCATGGGGTGCAAGATATGCGTCTAGTGTATCCCCTGTCATGAGGTCTTTATTATAAACTGCCATGGGTAACTGTTTTTTTAGCATGGTATCAAAATCAGTACGGGACATTTGTTCAACCCGTTCGAACTGTTCTTCAATAATTTTCTTCCAGGTTGGTGAGGGCCACGAATCATAGCTGGGGATGTTGAGTAACGTGAGCGATTGTACACGCTCAGGTTGTTCCTGAGCCAATTGGAGGCCAACAATTCCACCTAGATCGTGGGCTGCGACATGTAAACGATCCATTCCGAGTTCGTCTAAAAGCTGACTGAACAGAGTATATTGTGCTGCCACAGAAGTATCTGCTTCGAGTGGTCTTTCGGATGCTCCATATCCAAGAAGGTCATGAACGTAGATTTTATACCCTTTTTGAACCAGAGAGGGTATTACTTTTCTCCATTCATAGCTATAAGACGGTGTTCCATGAAGGAGCCATATGGGAGAGCCTTCTCCGTATTGCTCATAAGCAATTCGATATCCATTGATCAACATGGATGACGTTGCTGCTGTTTGCATGGTGATTACTCCCTTCTATAAACGATTGAGATTAATTTAGCTCTTATTGAGTTACATTGAATATAAACGATTGCATTCTATTAGTAAAATTGATAGTTTATATGTAAACAATCAGTTTTGATGATGGTAAAAAGAAGGGAGCCAATGATGGAAATACGTCATTTGGTAACATTTATTGCGATTGTAGAACACAAGGGATTTACCAAAGCTGCTGAGCATCTTGGATACGCGCAATCTACAATCACATTGCATATCAAGGCATTGGAAGAGGAGATTAACTACCCTTTATTTGATCGAATCGGTAAGCGGGTTATTTTAACGGAGACTGGGAGAAAATTGTTGCCACATGCCAAAAAAATGCTTGACCTGTATCATATGATTAAGGAAGTGACTGCTGCGCAAGGGGAATTATCGGGTAATATCGTTATCAGTATTGGGGAAACTTTGTTGATCTATCGTTTTCCGCCTATTATTGAAGAGTTCAAAAAATTACATCCCCATGTCAATATAGAATGGCACCAATTAGATTCCGTACATTATAAAGAGAATTTGATGCAAGGTAAAAGTGATATTTCCTTTATGCTGGGGACAGAGGTACATGACCCCAATTTGTACAGTGAGAAATTGGCTGAGGAGCCCATGATGTTGTTGTATCCAAATTCATTTGAGCTACAACTGGACATTGTGCAAAGCAATTTACTTTTTACCGAAAGAGGTTGCGATTATCGCACATTGTTTGAACAATGCATTGAGGAGTATCAGTTAGGGATTACTTCCAATATTGAATTCTGGAGTATTGAAGCCGTGAAACAATCTATATTGAGTGGTATGGGCATATCCTTGCTACCTCGAATTACGGTAGAGAGGGAGCTGAAGGAAGAAAAACTTTCAGGTCAGCAGTATAAACAGAATCTAGCTACGCAGTTGTTATATCCCAAAAACAAGTGGATCTCTCCTCAAGTAGAAGCTTTTATTGAGATCGTTAGAAAGCATGCCTCCCTCTGGTAAGAAATGAGAAGAGTGTTGATAATTATTCGGATTCAATTCAAGTATTGAACTAACGAAGAACGTTAGTCCAACAACACAGCTGCAGTCTATGACTTTATTTTCTCGTTCAGATCTGCCGCCATTTAAAAAGCTGACTCTCCCATCTACTTCACAGTTTGCGTCTACTATTCACTGGTCCGTATCTAGAATTTAAGAACACAGGAGGAAACCTTGGAATGGACTTTCGGTTGAGACTTGATGGTGCTTTAGATGAAATCTATGAACCTCTATGGAAGCTCAGGATTCAGCTCACTGATGAAGAAAAAGCACTGCTCCGAAGCAAAAAGGTGCGGCGGCTTCATTACATTCGGCATGGAGGAGCTTCTTTCATCAATACCCACCATACCTACAGCCGCTTACAGCATACGTTAGGTGTATTTGCGCTTACAGCGCATTTTGAGCCGGATAATCGTACGTTGCGGGCAGCTGCATTGCTGCATGATATCGGACATGCGCCTTTCAGTCATACACTAGAATCCCTTCCAGGCGTGGATCATCATGAATGGACGCGGGAGGCCGTATTTTCACAGGAGATCGTTGACATCTTAGCCCATGCGAAAATTCGTACGACAGATGTTATGGACTATATTGATGGTTCGAAGCGTAGCCTATTGAGGAACAAGGACGGAATTCTTCATGCAGATCATCTGGACTCCTGGGTCAGAAGTGCATTTGTCGGCGGTTATCTGACTATTACAACTGGGGAACTTTTAGAAGAGATGAGCTATAGAAATGGAAGTCTTCAGTTCACACTGGAGGCTGGCAAGCAGGTCACCGAGCTCATATGGGAAGAAGCCCGTATGCAAGCTTCCCCGGCTAACATCGGCGTAAACGCGATCATGAGGAAACTGGCTGGCCGCGTAATACATAAGGATGAAATTGAAGCAGCAAAGTTGCCGGCCATGACGGATACACATATTGAGCAGTTGCTTTGTAGTGATCCGGACACACGGGAAGAGTATGAGCAGTTGCTCATGGAATCATGGCGAATTCGCGTGTCGCGGGAAAAGCCAGCTTTTCCAGTGGAAACGGCAGTTTTGAGTAAACTCTATCTCGCGATGCCGCTCATCCAAGGTGTTGTGATCACTGAATATTCAGATGAATATTCGCAAGACTGCCTCGCCACGATCAACCAACTTACAGAGCTGCTAGGCACCTACTACGTTTGGTGGGAGTGTTAAGATATGACGAATCCAGAGAATTTAACTTGCAAAGCATGTGGAAGTACTACCTTTGTAAAAGGTGAAGTGAACGCAGTGGATGCTAGAGTGATGCCGATCGGTAAAACTTTTTCTTTTGGCTCCCCGGTTATCTATACATTTTGTAAAAAGTGCGGAGAAGTAGCCTCCATTAGAATTAAAAATCCGGATAAATTTTGAACATAACAGGAGTGAATTTATATTGATATTCTTTAAATTAAAGCCCCTATTTAAATTAACTGCTCTGGTTCTTACTGTCTTTGGCTGCAACGCGCTTATTATGAGATTATTTTTCTAATGATCTTTGTTCATTTGATACTTCGCTTTATGCGTCATTCTGGAGCCCATTTGGATTAAGCAGTGATAGTTGTTTCGTGTGGCGAGCAAGCCCCAAAGTTCGGGTAGTGTAATTTAGTTTTATTCAACTTCCACCTGGTTTTTAAAGATGCCTGTTTGTATAATTATTCCATACACGGCTAGCCAAGAGGAGAAGTGAATTATGCACATACAGACAGAACGCCTTAGCATTGCTGCTTTTAACCAAGAAAACTACATAAAAGTATCAGAAACCTATTGTATCAGAAATCATATCATTAACTATTTGGATAAGCTTAAAGGGGACCCTGAATTATTAGGCTGGGGTGCGTGGTTTGTGACCTTAACGGATAATCATCAAATTATCGGTGACATTGGATTCAAGGGAAAGCCCGATCATCAAGGAATTGTAGAAGTTGGATTTGGCCTTATTCCTGAGATGCATAATAAGGGGATAGCCACTGAGTCGGTAGGAGCTATTATAGAATGGGCCTTATCTTCAAAAAAAGTCCAAAAAATTGTGGCTGAATGTCTTATCGATAACATTTCATCTATCAGAGTTCTGGAAAAATTGAATTTTACACGAACTGGAATAGAGGACGGGATGATTAACTGGGAATTAGTAAATGATCAATTTAGAGGTGATTCCGCGTGACCCTTCAAGCTGTATTTGTGGATCGAGATGGGACCTTGGGCGGGAACGGCCATTTCATTCATCCCAGGGATTTTGAATTATACCCATACTCATTAGAAGCATTGCAATTACTCAAAGAACATGGAATTCCTATTATCGCCCTTACAAATCAGCACAATATATCGAAGGGGCGGGCTACAGAATTAGACTTTAGGAATGAATTTGACAGTTACGGATTTGACGCCGCATACATATGTCCGCATGAACCCGAAGACGGCTGTGTATGCCATAAACCGCAACCTGGAATGCTTCAGCAAGCGGCAACTGATCATGGATTAGATTTAACCCGGTGTGCGGTGATTGGCGATGTGGGTTCGACTGATATGCTTGCAGCGGCAGCAGTGGGAGCCAGAAGAATTCTGGTAGAGACAGGCTGGGGGATGCAGTCTTTGGATAAATACCGTCACCTGTGGTATGAACAGGCAGAACCAGATTACATCGCGAAAGACCTTCTGGATGCGGCAAAATGGTTGGTTAGCACAATAAAGCGGACCACGCCTGAGTAGAACTGCGTTGTCCGCTTTTTTCGGAGCAATAGCTTAGGATTTCACCTCTCCCGGAATCTCAAAAAACACCTCTGACTCCATACCCTTCATTCCCAAAGTAGTCTTTTTGCCGTCAAGCTCAATGAATCCGTAACCCGATTCTCCAATATGGCCCATGTAATGGTAGAATACGACGCGGCCCGTTAGTTTGGGGAGAGTGCCGTCCTGGTTGGTAATTTGGTAAGGGAGAAAGAACAGACCGCTTGCGGCTTTACCCTTCCAATCGAAGGTGGCGGTCCACTTGACTTCGCTATGGTCCCCCACAATCTCATAGTAGGAGATACTGTTACCCCCGGATAGGAAAAATTTGTCGGCCCTTCCCTCCGGGAAATAGTAGTCGAAATTGCCTCCCTCTACGCCGCCCACTTCAAATTGTTCAAGCGCGCTAACTCTGGGTAGTTTCAGGGCTGCGGTCCGGGCTTCAGCCAGATGGGAGGAGGCTAATTGCTGTTTAAGCTCTTCACTAGGCTTGGAGGCTACGAAGACGATCCGTTGTTTGGGATTCCACAAGACATAAGCCCCGGTGGATTCAGCCATGAAGCGCAATGGAACCATCACCCGCCCTTTTCGGATGGCCGAAGCCGCTTCGAGTTTCACTTCCTGATTACCGATCTTTGCTGTTCGTTGGCCTGCCACTAAGGTGACGGTCTGTCCGTCCCGGGTAAGCGTGACTGTCTTCGAGGCGTTGTTCCATTGGATGGAACTACCGGGTATTTTTTGGGCCAACTGCAGTGGAACCATCGTAGTCCCATTCGTGATATACGGAACTACATCTGTATCTGCAAAAGAGTTGTTCATCAAGATCTGAATAGCAGATGAAGCGGCCGAAGCCGTTCCCGTTAAGGCATTTCCAGTGAATAGCAGTGACGCGATAAGCCATCCGGCAACGCCTCTTTTCAATCTTGTGTTCACTTTTGCATACCCTCCTTAATCCAACTTATGTTTTATTTTTCCTTAAAATTTAGACGCACGAGAGAGGAGAAGGTTGCTATAAGTTAAGCTTGTGAGCTAATCTATATCGCAGTTTGCGCCAACGTAATACGCTGTATCATTATAGGGAGGGCTTACAGTGGAAGTAAACAATCGTATTATCAAGCATTACCTGAAAAACGTTCTGTTTATAAATGGAACAGCCTATGCTGGAAAATCAACGATGGTAAAAATGCTGGCCGATAAATATGGGTTAATTCATTGCGGTGAAAATTACGATTGTGTACCCGTAGGCATACCCACTCCAGAACAATATCCAAACTTATGTTATTTTCAAACGATGAAAGACTGGCAAGAATTTATCAACAGAACACCAGAGGAATATGATAATTGGATTAAGGGGTGTACGCGAGAGATCGTAGAGTTTGAGATAGCGTATCTTATGCACATATCCCATTCGCAAAAGGTTATCGTCGATACTAATATCCCGTTTGATATATTACGAGAGATAGCAGATTATAATCAAATTGCGATCATGCTGTCCCCGCAGTCCATGTCAGTTGAACATTTTTTTGACCGTGATGATTCGGATAAAATGTTCATCAAGGAACAAATAATGAAAGCTGATCATCCGGAAAAAACAATGGCGAACTACCTTGCCTGTATGGCTAAAATGAATAGCAAAGAGCATTATGACCAATGGGCTAATAGCGGCTTATTTACAATCGTGCGAAAAGACACAACAACTGACACAAAGTTGGAAGTGCTTGAAGTCCTTGCGAATCACTTTGGATTAACGGTCCTCTAACCACTTGCTATAAATTTTCGGAGTTGAACTCCTTTAGGCGGATCAAAGGCTTTTTCCTCTGAGTTCCTTTTTTCGTTGTGGTATGTCCTTGTTCGTCCGTTCGCCGCTCTATAAATTGTCCGGTCAGATAGTTAATGTCATCCTCGTCCGATTGCTCTATGATAGTGGCTCCTGTAAAGTAGCTACCGCTCGTGTAACCGATTAAAAACCAATCCTTATCTTGATACCGGAATCTATATTTGTTATACCATCTCCAGTTGCTGCCCCCATAATCGCTAACCAGGACAGATCCCCGGTCAATGGTCAAGCTATCAAAAGGATCGCCCCAGATGCCGCCCTCATCCGATTGCAAAACGACATTTTTGGCGATGATGGAGAGGGTGTACGTATTATTTTTGCTGCCAAAAGCGATTAAGAGTGATCGTGGAGACGCCTCTTCCTTAATCGCATCCTTCTCAATAACCGCTGCAAGATCTGAAATCCCATCTTTATTCAAATCTCCTTTGGCGATGGCCTTTTCTCCCAAGTATGGCTCCAAAATATGCCACCCGGCCGGAATCAACGCATCCATGCTTTGTGCTTTAGCCACTGGCGTTGGGGATGGAGTGGCTTTGCATTCCGAGGCTTGAGCTTGAGAGGGAGCAGTATTTCCCACTAGACCGCTTAAAAGTGCAGCAGAGATGGAAGTTACTATTATTTTTTTCATCGAGTCTACTTCCTTCCCATGTTCTACGAGGATTCTTCCCTCATGATGCTTACATTCCTACCCAGTATATCGAATAGTCTCTTAATTTAAAACGCAGTGGATAAGACAAAAAAACTACAAAATTGAAAGAAGTTATAGTTATACAGAACCTATCAAATGGGTTAAAATAGAAGGAGAGGGCTCGGTGCGAATGCCAAGCTCCCATGAAATCTCCGGGGGTTTCGCACCTCAGAATTTGTCGAAAGTTTATAAATAAGAGGATAGTCTTTAAAAGCCAAGGGTGGTTGTATATCTTTTCAAGATTAGAATAAGCGGACAGATGGTGAATTAATGCGGGAAAAGCATGGGTTACACTTTTTTCGCTGTCGCACTCTACACGAGTGCGTGGATTGAAATATTCCGGTGAGCCGCGCACATCGTAGTACTCAGAGTCGCACTCTACACGAGTGCGTGGATTGAAATATGCCAGTAGATAAAGTAATGATACAACCTCGGCGTCGCACTCTACACGAGTGCGTGGATTGAAATAAGGATTACCTGATAACATTCACTACTATCACCTGTCGTACTCTACTTGAGTGCGTGGATTGAAATGATTGAATTCGTGGTCTATGGAAAATACGCATTGTCGCACTCTGTATGAGTACGTGGATTGAAATATCTTTGGGATATCCTCTATAGGAGGGATCTCCTCTTATACAACATCACAAACACACTTCATTTATCATTTTTATGTGCGAATACCAACCTGGGACTTTAAAAAATACAAAAGGAGACTCAATTTCCTAATTGGATTTTTTGTAAATCAGTGTCCACTAGCAAAGAGGGAGGGGTGCCGAAGCAGATTTTAACTTCTCCAGATAGCCATGATATTGCAAAAGTGACTGAAGATTATTCTGCGCATGAACTAACAGTTACTCAAGGGAGATATTGTGGGGGTTAAAGCACTTAAACGAATGGACTTACTGTAAGGCGGATAATAAAGTATACGGTTGGGTCCCAACTTTTTGTTTAGCTGATTTACAAGAATCTGGTTAGCCCCTACTCATAAGTAAAAGCACTGAATATCTGCGCAGCCGCAGGACTCAGTGCTTTTTTAATCCTATTCTATTTCTTCAGGCGTATCTCAAATAAATCGTTAGGACTAACTTCAAAATAGAGACACAACTTCATGATTAACTCTGCGGATATTTTCTTTTTATCCATGTTGGTGTTGTGCACCAATTCCATAATGGTAGTTCTTCGATGCCCTATCTCATTAGACAGTTTAAGTACTGAGATATTGTGAACTTTTTTAAATTTGGTCGAGTTTAAAGTGCAATGTATATTTATCAAATTCCACAGGGGTCCTCCTACATGAAAAAATACACTTCTAAAGTGCACATTAGAATAATGTTGATACCCATTCCCTTAATGTAAATGGTACAAAGAATAGATATCTAAAATGTTATCCAAGCCATCCAACAGCTCCCTAACCACTGGGTCTTTCGCCGAATCACCAATACTGGAGTAAGCATAGATTGGTTGAACTGAAGGGAGAGAAGTGATGAAATAGTCTTCGGGTAACTCATAGGTATGGTTAATATTTGTGAGTTGTAAGTTGTACTGCTTGGGGCTTGGAGTTTCGCCGCTGATGACTTGGTCGATGGTAAGGCGGGGTATCCCTGTCTGTTTTGATAAAGACAGTTTAGAAATCCCTCTCAACCGCAAGAAGATCACCATGTTATTAGAAATTATCTCCCTGTGCTCAAAAAAATTGATACTCACTTTTTACACCCCATTGTACTTAATATACTTTATATTATAAAGGAACATTGAGAATATACGGGAGTACATACACAAAAAAGAAGTTAGTTTCAGACTATTTTGAATCCACGCATCCATTGGAGCGGCTAAGCGCTATTTATAAATTATCCCATATTTCCTGAGCTGAAAATAGAAGTGTGGGAATCACTCCCCACACCCTCCCCACCCCCCGTACATATCCCACAAGTGAGTATCCGACCCGGACCCTGTCATGTTAAAATAGGAGAAATGTGTACATCCTAGTGTGAATTTAATCGGGGGGCAACAGGTGAGAGCGTTGAGATTGAGAGATTACATGGGCCCTTCGGAGACTTCGGCGCACCGGCAGGCGAAGTGGGTCAAGCGGTTTCTGTATACGTATTGGCTGGTGATTGCTCTGCATTTCCTGGCCCAGCTGGGGTCTTTTGTCTGTTTGCCGTATCCCATGGGAGCGAATGAGTTCTACTATGATGTGCTGCTCTATCCGACGCTGCTGATGAGTGCGGTGGTCGGGTTGACGCAGCTGGTGGATGTTGCGGCACCGAAGTATTCCTTCGTGCTGCTCTTTGTGGCGGGGACGATTATAGCGATGATGATTATTCACCTGAATATGGACATCCGGATTATCGGGGCGTTGATGCTGCTGCCGATTATGGCGTCGGCGATCTTTTTCCGGCTGGATCTCACCTTGTTTACGTCTGCCCTCCAGGGGGCCGCATTCTTCATTCTGTATCGCTGGGATTACTGGTTCAAGTATTATCTGACGGATTTCGACCTGATTGCGATCCCGCTCTTCCTGCTGGTCGGCACACTGGTCGCGGGGATTATTATCATTAACGGGCGTGAGCTGGCGAGCGATCTGGAAGCTACCTTAACGGCCAAGCAGGATCTGATGATCGAGAACGCGGTGATCCGCAAGCTGTCGACCACCGATGCGTTGACGGGGCTGTATAACCATATTTCTTTTCACGAATTCTATGAAAAAGCGCTGGAATACGGCAGCCAGGGCGCCCCGTTCCATCTTGCGCTGGTGGATATCGATAATTTCAAGCAAATTAACGATAAATATGGACACCGTACGGGGGATCTGGTGCTGGCCCGGGTTGCGCAGATCATCAAGGACCATCTCTCTCCCGCAGACATTGCTGCCCGCTACGGCGGCGAGGAGTTTGGGGTGTTGCTGTTCGAGAAGAGCTTCGAGGAGGCTTATACGCTCATGGATTGGATACGCCACCAACTCTCAGAGACGCTCCATGAAGAGATGGAGCGCGGGGCGGTGACCGTCAGCATTGGCCTCAAGAGCTATGACGAAGGCACCACCAAAGAAGCGCTCTTCGAAGAAGTCGATAATCTCCTCTATACGGCCAAGCACTCCGGCAAAAATACTACGCTGACCCCGTTGACTCAGCGGATTGTGGTATAGATTACTCTACCGGAGGTTCACCCTCCGCTGCTTTTTTGCGTGCCCGGAACCGCCGGACCTTCATCAGATTCCCGCACAGCTTGTCGTCGCAGTACCGCTTCGAACGGTTGCGGGTATCGTCGTAATAGACCCAGAGACAGTCGGGATTCCCGCAAATGCGGAAGCGAGAAGGTTCCTTCTCCAGCAGCGCAGCCGCAAACGAGGCGGTAATCTCCGCCATAATCTGCCCCCAGTCCGCACCCTGCGGCTGGAGGGAGATCTCTGCGTCACCTGCAGGCGTCCAGACCACACGGCGAACAACCGGCCCGTTGCCCATGTAAGTATTTAACTGCGCGAGCAGTTCTGTAGACGGAGACTCTCCCGCGACCAGCCGCTGCAGCTCGTCCCACAACAAGCCGCGCAGGTCTTTGAGCTGCTCCAACTCCTCCAGCCGGGGAGGACCTGCCGCCGGCAGCTTGTGCTCCGCCAGCCATTCCGCCAGCCACTTGGGGTCCTCCAGCCGGTCCTGGTCCGTGCTCCGGTCACTAGTCCGCCAATTCCGCCAATAGCTGTTCATGAAATCTACCCACAGCAAGCTTCATCTGTCCTTTCGCGTTACCTTTCCTTTGATTGTAACAGTTAAAAACAAGTTATGCTAGTTACTTGAACCGCTCCGGCAAATATGTTACAGTGCTCGTGTAACTGTTATTGGGGTTGTTTAGTCGTTACAAAATCATTCGCACCCACAAATTACAGGAGGGATTCAGATGGAAAATAAAATTAGCGATGTGCTGGTCGAGAATTGGGATTATGTGATGGATGTAGAGGATTGGCAGCCGCCGCTGAGTGCGGCGCTTGAAGGTGTGAATAGTGAGCAGGCTCTCTGGAAGCCTGAGGGAGCGGCGGGCAATTCGATCTGGGAGAACGTTAACCATCTGACGTATTATAAGGAGCGTCTGCTGCGCAAGCTCAAGGGAATGGAGAAATTGCCTGATCTGGAGAGCAATGATGCTACATTCACTGTAACAGGAAGCGGGGAAGAGGACTGGAAGCAGGCGGTAGACAAGCTGAAGTCGATTCATGCCTCGCTGCGCGAGATAATTGTAGCTCTGGAGGAAGGCGCTTATGAATGGGGAGGCTCCGGGCATGCACCGGGCGAAGAGGTCATGAGCCTGATTCTGCATGATGCCTATCATACGGGACAGATTGTGCTGGTCCGCAAGCTTCAGGGCTCCTGGCCGGGCACCCGCCGTTTCGATTAAACGGCACAGCCATATTTTACAAGTAATCTGTTCGTCGTCGGCTCTGTTTCAGCTCCAAACCCCCGGGTTAATGGAAGACATACACAGCTATTAACGGAGAGGAGAGATTGAGGATGGAGCCGAATTACAAGGACAGAAGTGTTGAGGTTGAACGGACAGAGGTGCACCGCAAATCGGATTCCAGTCTGGTCGCATCCACGTTCATTAAATATGCAGCTTACATTATTATCACCTTCGGAGTTCTGTTTTTCCTGGTGAAATACGTATTCCCGATGTTTAAATAAGCCGGCTGCCAAGCGCAGACTTGGCCGGATTCACGCCAAAAAGCCACGATCCCCCTCAGGGGGTCGCGGCTTTTTGTTCAAATACAAGAATGAATAGGTTTCACGCTATACATTATCCTTCTTTTCCCGCCGAAACGGTACCGTCCTGTAAAAGGACGGCAATGCCGTTTCCACTTGCATAACCGTTATACGTTCTTCTGGATCATCTCGTGGGAATCGGCGGTATTCCGGTAAAAGAACCAGCATTCATTCAGCAGTCTAATCTGACGGCAGTCCTTCTTGAGATAGGCCTTCATGAGCTGTTGGCGAAGCCATTGTGGCAAGGGTACCCCTCCTCTGCATGCTTCCTGTGTATAGATAGCATATGGGGGAATTCGCCCAAAGGTGCACGGTTAGTTTCAGGTAGCCAAGCCGAATTTCACAAGGCCGCCCCGAACCGGCGTTACTGCACCCGTTCTTCTTCCTCTTCATACCATTGTTCCAGCTGGGCCTGGAGCGCCCGGATTTCGGTCAGTAGTGAGATCAGCGGGTAATGCTCCTCCTTAATGGAGGCAAAAGCCTGTTCCAGCCGGTTAATATACGCCAGCCCCGACTCCAGGTGATGCTCTTCGCGCAGCAGCTCCAGCGCCTCGCATTCGGCTACCGCCCTCGGCAGTCCGGGTACATTCTCGGCAGTCAGCTTGTCGATTTCTTTGTTCAGGCGAAGATTGAGGGCGCTTAGCTGGTAAGCATACTCCTCCGGCATCTCCACGAATAGCAGTTCCTGATCCTGCTGCATAATTACGTAACGCATTTTCGGCATCTTTCATTCTCCCTCCGGACTTGTCTTCCTTCTTGACAGTGTAGCCCATGGGCAAGTTACAATTCAAGTAGAGATCTGATTTCCTTGAGGAGAGGACCGTGAAGGAACGCTATGACAAGTATGAGCAACGAAGAGCTGCAGCTGTGGATTGAGCAGGTGTCGCTGAACAGCTTTGGCGTGCCTTTCCGGCATACGGCGAGCTTTAACAGCAGACTTACGACAACCGGGGGACGATATTTTACCAAGAGTCATAATATAGAGATTAACCCCCAGCAGCTGGCGATGTACGGACGGGAGGAGACGGAGAAGATTATCAAGCACGAGCTCTGCCACTACCACCTGCATCTGGCGAAGCGGGGGTACATGCACCGGGATGCTGATTTCAAAACACTGCTGGCCCGCGTCGGCGGCAGTCGGTATTGTCAGACCCTGCCTGGTGCCAAGGCCCGCAAGCCGCAGCCTTACCGGTATAAGCTGGTATGCATCGTCTGTGCCACTGAATATCTGCGTAAGCGCCGGGCCGATCCCGGTAGGTACCGCTGTGGTAAATGCTCCGGCAAGCTGAAGCTGATTGCGTTAGAAGCGGGCACGGGTCCGGCTACTTAATTTTTGATAACCAGGCCTAGTAGTCCGGCAAAAGAAGCCGCCTGCTCCGCAGAGATGATGCAGCCCTCCAGATCCTGAAGATCCACCAGCAGGCCAGTGAACTCGCAGTCGCTCAGGTCAACGCCCTTCAGCTTGCATCCTGCCAGCGTGGCCTGCTCCAGATTACATTCCGAGAAATACAGGTCTTTCAGGGTGGACTGGTAATAATCCGCGCTGACCAGCGAGCTGCGCTCGAAGGAAGCCCCTTTGAAGTTGGCGAAACGGAAGATCGCGAATTCCCCGATACATCCGGTGATGGATACATTTTGAAATCGTGCTCTGGTGAAGTCTGTACCGATCATGCGGCAATCCCTGAACTCGGACCGGTGTATGAAGGCGTCGCTGAAATCCACATTGGACAGGTCGCAATGATCGAAGACCACATCGGTAAGCTCAATGCGCTGTAGTGAGGATTCCGTGATGGTGACGTTTTTGAAAATAGTCTTGTCGAAAGCTACCCGGGTAGCCTCCTGATATTCAATGAGCGCTCCTTCGATGAGACAGCGGCTGAATTCGTCTTTGGAAGCAAGGGTGTGAATGTCCTGCGGTGTAAGTAGCCCGGGATCTGGGATTCTGGGTGGTTCTATCTTGTTACTCATGTCGGCCTCCTTGGCAGTTCTTTATACTTAATGCTATTTAATCTGGCCCATGTCCAGGTTGACCCGGTAATTGCCATACTTCAGTAATTCGTCCAAAAAAGCGGTCAGCGCGTCCTGATCCACCGTACGCACCCGCATCCAGTAACAGCCCTCCCCGCTGATGCGGTACACCTCGGTGACACTCTCATGGGTCTTCGCAAAAGCCTGAAAAGGCGGATGATCCTTGTTGCTGCTGAGAAAAACCGTTATAAAGGCATGAATGCTCTGACCCATCCGCAGCGGGCTATAACGGATGGTGTAGCCTTCAATGATGCCAAGCTCCCGCAATCTGCGGACACGTGCGCCTACAGCCTGGCCGGTCAGATGGACCATCGCCCCGATATCCTTATGGCTTAAAGTGGAATCATCGATAAGGAGCTGGAGGATGCGGTAATCGGTATTGTCGATGAGGTAAGAGGTCATTTCCTTGAATTCCTTTCCGGCTGAAAGCAGAACATAACAATCTCTTTCGCGGCACAATGTCTTCTCTTCTTCAGGTTATTTATACTTATTGTATCAGAATTTGATCTTAAGGAAGAGATACGGGAAGAGGTGCATATGATGAAAATAAAGCTGATCCGCCACGCCACTCTATGGCTGGAATACGGCGGTGCGACGTTTCTGATCGATCCCATGCTGAGTGCGCAGGGTGTGAATCCGCCGATTATGAATTCGGGCGATGAACGCCGGAATCCCCTGGTATCCCTGCCCGGTCCGGTTCAGCAGTGGCTGGAGCCGGATGCTGTACTGGTCACGCATCTACATCAGGATCACTGGGATGCTGCAGCAGTAGAGCAGTTGTCCAAGGAGTTGCCGGTGTATTGCCAGGAAGGTGATGGGGAGCGAATTGCTGCCCAGGGCTTTGGGCGTGTTACAGAAATTATGGATACCGGCTCTGTGTCCGTCGGCGGTGTGACCCTGACACGTACAGGCGGGCATCACGGGACAGGGGAGATAGGAGAATTAATGGGTAAGGTCTCCGGCTTCGTCTTCCGGGCGGAGGGCGAACCTGTGCTGTACCTGGCGGGAGATACCATCTGGTGCGAAGAGGTTCAGCAGGTGATAGCGGGGCAGACACCGGAGGTCATTATTGTCAATGCCGGAGGGGCACGGTTCCTGAACGGTGGGCCGATTACCATGGATGAGCAGGACGTGGTGCAGGTATGCCATGCCGCTCCGGCTGCTTCGGTAATTGCTGTGCATATGGATACGATTAATCACTGCCATGTAACGAGGGAGCTATTGAAGCAGCGCCTTGAACAGCAGGGCTTACTGAGCCGCGTGGCTGTTCCGCTGGATGGAGAGTGGATCTGATGATGTAAACGATCTCACAATCTCTCGCTTCCCGCTTGACTAACCTGTAGAATCATGATAAATTAATCCTTGTTCATGTTAATGTTCCCTGATAGCTCAGTTGGTAGAGCACTCGACTGTTAATCGAGTTGTCACAGGTTCGAGTCCTGTTCGGGGAGCCATTACTTGGAGAGATACCCAAGTGGCTATAAGGGGACCCTCTGCTAAGGGGTTAGACTGCGTAAGCGGTGCGAGGGTTCGAATCCCTCTCTCTCCGTTACATAAGGAGCTCATATTGAGCTCCTTTTTTGATTGTTTAGGAAATTATGATTTTAGTCCGATATGGATTCACTGAACACAATGGGCAGCGCGTGGTCATCTGGGCCGGAGACGGATGTAGTCGAAAAACCGACCACAATGGCTATGCCGCAGGCATTTTGTTCAAATATAAGAGTATATATGTTTCACACGATAATTTATCCTTCTATTTCTCTCTGAAACGGTAACGTCCTTTAAAAGGACGGCAAAGCCGTTTCCACTTGTTCGAAAGAATTTAGGGCCCCCGCAAAGTACCCACTTTGTGGGGTTGTTTTGCGTTCATCCGGCAGAAGCGGGCGGAATCTCTGAATGATATGATTTTCCTTTGTGATGTCGTAATTCCATATAATTGATGTCGCATTTATCTACTAAAAATCCTGCTTATTATATGATACTTTATAGGTGATGTCAGAATAATGTATATGGAGGTGCAGGCGGGTGAGCATTAGGATTGGCAAGATCAGCTATTGGCATGTACATGCCTGGGATTATACGAAGCAGGCTCAGGAGCATAGCAATACGGAAATTACTGCGGTATGGGACGAGGATGCGGAGCGGGGCAGGAAGGCGGCAGAGAGCTTGAATGTCCCGTTCTATGATTCTTTGGAGGACATGCTTGCCCGGAAGGATATCGATGCCGTGATTGTCGACGCGCCAACCCATATGCACCGGGAGGTCATAATTGCGGCGGCCAGAGCAGGCAAGCACATTTTCACTGAAAAGGTTGTAGCTGCATCGCTGAATGAGGTTAACGAAATCCTCTCCGAGGTCGCGGATCATGGAGTGAAGCTAACCGTGTCTCTGCCGCGGCTAAATGACGGTTACACGTTATCGGTTACAGACATTCTAAGCCAGGGACTGCTTGGGGAGATCACTTATGTCAGAGTCCGTTTATCCCATAACGGCGCAACGGCCAACTGGCTTCCCGAGCATTTCTATAGCCTGGAGCAATGCCAGGGCGGGGCTTTGATTGATCTGGGATGTCATCCCATGTACCTGACCAGGCTGTTTCTGGGTCAAGAGGTGACCGGGGTCAGCGCGAGCTTCGGATATGTGACGGGCAAGGAAGTGGAAGACAACGCAGTTGCGACGCTCTATACGGATTCGGGAGCAATCGGTGTGGTGGAAGCTGGCTTCGTGAACAGCTATTCCCCTTTTACCATAGAAGTGCATGGAACGGAAGGAACTCTGCTTTATGGTACGCCTGAAGCGAAGCTGCTGGTTAGAAGTAATAAAGCAGCAGATCAAGGGGCTGCCTGGAACGATACGCCTGTGCGGGCCAACCGGGACAGCGCTTTTGAGCAATGGGTTGGCCACATCCAGAACAACACACTTGCTTCTGACAATATTCAAGCGGCAACGGAGCTTACCCGGTTAATGGAGGCGGCGAATCTCTCGGCGAAGGCAGGACGGGTGGTCCGGTTAGCCGAACTGAAATCTTAATCAGTTATCCGGGTACAGAGCGTAGCTCAAGCAGGAGGTTAACATGAGCCCTTTTCCCTTCGAGATTATGTTTGAGAAGATGGATCTGCTGGAAAGACTGGATATTTCCATCCTGTGGGGACATTATGAAATTTCTGTTCTCCGGTTTCATTTGACCTCTTTTCCCCCGGGGAAGGTCATTGATTTCCATAACCATGCTGAATTTGAATTTCATTTCATCCCGCGGGGCAAGGGAACGGTCATTCTTGGGGATCAGCAGTATCCTTTATCGGAGGGAATGCTCTATTTGACCGGACCGGGAGTTATGCATCGTCAGGAAGCAGATGCGGAAGAGTCGATGGAGGAGTTATGTCTGCATATCCATATTGCGGAGAAGCAGAGGGACGATGCAGACCCGTGGGAGGTTGCGGAAGCGGAGGAATGCGTGGAGAAGCTGAGGAGGCTGCCGCTTATCCCTGCGCAGGATTATCACAGGGCGATGAAGTGTTTTCTGGAAGCCTATGAGGCCTGTGACGGCAAGCTTGCGGGATATTACACCTCTATCAAGCATCTCGTGATCAGTATCCTGCTGAAGGTAACCAGAGCATATGATGCAGGCGGGATGGGAGCTGCGGCACCCGTACGGGATATGGTGACCTACCGCTATCAATATGCCGTTCAATACATGGAAGCGAATTATTCAGCAGCCGTGACGCTGGAGAATGTTGCCGAGAAGCTGAATATCAGTCCGAGGCAGCTACAGCGGATATTTAAGCAGGTTGATCCGGATCACACCTTCAGCCGGATTCTTGAAGACATCCGGTTGCAGGCGGTGTGCAGCAAGCTTGAAGCTAGCAGCCTGTCGATCGAACATATCGCGGAGTCCGAGGGGTTCACCAATGCGACCTATCTGCATTCGGTATTCCGCAAGCGGCTGGGCATGACCCCGGCTGCCTACCGCAAGGCCCGAAAAATACTTGAACAGTGAGGATGAGATGGCTATGAGCAAAGTGTATCGTGTTGGAGTTATCGGCTGTGGAGGTATTGCGAACGGGAAGCATCTGCCTGCCTTAAGCAGACAGGATAAGGTTCAGGTGGTAGCTTTTTGCGATATTATCAAGGAACGGGCTGAAGCTGCTGCTGAACAATACGGCAGTGCAGAAGCTGCTGTCTATGCGGACTATCAGGAGTTATTGAAGGATACTTCCATTGATATTGTTCATGTGCTTACTCCTAATGATGCGCATGCGGAAATATCTATTGCGGCTTTGGAAGCGGGCAAGCATGTGATGTGTGAGAAGCCCATGGCCAAGACAGCGGCAGATGCCAAACGTATGGCTGAAGCAGCAAAACGTACAGGGAAGAAGCTGACCATAGGGTATGACAACCGCTTCCGGCAAGACAGCTTGTATCTGAAAAAAGTCTGTGAGGCAGGCGAGCTCGGCCATATCTATTATGCAAAAGCACATGCTATCCGGCGGAGAGCAGTCCCTACCTGGGGGGTCTTCCTGGATGAGGAGAAGCAGGGGGGCGGCCCGCTTATTGATATTGGAACCCATGCGCTGGATCTGACGCTCTGGATGATGGACAACTACAAACCGAAGGTTGTGCTGGGGACCAAATACCACGAGCTCTCCCAAAAAGAAGACGCTGCCAACGCCTGGGGACCCTGGGACCCGAAGAAATTCACCGTGGAAGACTCTGCCTTCGGGATGATTGTGATGGAGAACGGTGCAACGATTACGCTGGAGGCGAGCTGGGCGCTGAATTCGCTGGATGTGGATGAAGCCAAGTGCAGCTTAAGCGGAACCGAAGCGGGGGCGGACATGAAGAACGGTCTTCGGATTAACGGGGAAAAGCATAGTAAGCTGTACACGAACGAAATTGAGCTTGGTGCCGGAGGAGTAGCCTTCTATGAAGGCAAAGAAGAGAAAGCTACGGATATCGAATTAAGAAAGTGGATCGAAGCGATCGAACAGGATAAAGATCCGGTCGTGACTCCTGAACAGGCTTATGTGGTCTCCCGGATTCTGGAGGCAATCTATGAATCGGCGCAGACGGGGAAGGCCGTATATTTGGACTAACGTTACACGGCCCAGCAGAATATACCTGACAATAAGCCGACCTCCTATGTTAAGGGAGCGGCTTATTTGCCGGTTCAATCCGTTACCCCTTTAATTAATTGAAGGAATGATGCTGTAAAGAGACAAATGTTATATTAATTCCGCAGGAAAAAAGTATTGTATAAGAAAAGGAAACAACTTCTAAAACGTTCCTGCTTAAAAATCCTCTGTTTTTCTCCTGTTTTCTGCGCATTTTTCGTAAACCTACAATAACCTACCGAATCCTACATATATCATGTTATGTAATATAACACCAACTATTGAATTTTGTATTAATTCCCACAATTATTAGTGACGATTCTCTGACCATGTGTTAATATAAATGACATCATAATCCAAGAAAAGAGAAACAGCACAGAGAAAGGGGTATACAAGATGAATATGGGGAGAAGGGGATGGCGATGGAGTATTTCATTCAGCAACTAATAAACGGGATATCCGTAGGCAGCATTTACGCTCTGATCGCCCTTGGTTACACAATGGTGTACGGTATCATCAAGCTGATTAATTTTGCGCATGGCGATGTATTTATGGTAGGGTCGTTCATCGGTCTGTACAGTGCCAAATACCTGGCGAATGCCGGATTGCCGCCGATCGTTGTACTGCTCTTGTCGCTGATCATCTCGATGACCATCAGTGCATTGCTCGGTATTAGCATTGAACGTCTGGCGTATAAGCCGCTTCGTAAGTCCACTCGAATTGCAGCGCTGATTACAGCGATCGGCGTATCCTTCCTGCTCGAATATACCGGAGTCTTGATCCTCGGGCCGCAGGCCAAGGGCTTCCCGGATATTATGGATAAGAAGCAGTATCACCTCTTCGGGTCTTCTATCCAGGTCGAATCCAACCAGATCATGATTCTGCTAACAACGATTATTCTTATGCTTGTACTGCAGTATATCGTTCGTTACACCAAGACGGGAAAAGCCATGCGGGCCGTATCCTTCGATGTAGAAGCGGCGCGGCTGATGGGCATCAACGTAGACCGCACCATTTCAGCCACCTTCGCCATCGGTTCGGCGCTGGCCGCTGCAGCGGGCGTGATTTTCGGCATGACGTACAATTCGGTTGATCCTCTCATGGGCGTCATGCCCGGGCTGAAGGCTTTTGTCGCGGCAGTGCTTGGAGGGATTGGCAGTATACCGGGTGCGCTGGTTGGCGGATTGCTGCTGGGAACCGTTGAGACAGAGATTTCTTCACTCGGGTTCTCGTCCTGGCGTGACGGCGTAGCCTTTGCGGTACTGATTCTAATCCTTATCTTCAAACCATCCGGACTGTTCGGCAAGAATGTCCGGGAGAAAGTGTAGGGGGAAGCTGCCGTGAAAAAGATAAATAAAAAGTTCTGGCTGGGTATATTGATCGCCCTTGCGTTCTATGGAATCGTAAAAGTTCTTCTAACAACGGGAGTTCTTAGTGATGTAAATCAGTCTATGCTGCTGCTCATCGGGGTTAATATCATGCTGGCCGTGTCGCTGAACCTGATTACCGGGATTACCGGGCAGTTCTCCATCGGCCATGCCGGGTTCATGTCGGTGGGTGCATATACCTCGGCGATTCTTACCCTTGACTACAATGTGCCGTTCATTCCTGCGATTCTTGCGGGTGGGCTGCTGGCAGCGGTATTCGGTGTATTGATCGGGATGCCTACACTCCGGCTTAACGGGGACTATCTCGCTATTGCCACGCTGGGGTTCGGTGAGATTATCCGCATCATTATGCTGAATACGGAATATGTCGGCGGTGCTTCAGGGCTCAGCGGTATTCCGGCCAAAACGACCTGGACCATGCTCTTCTTCTTCACCCTGATCTCAGTCGTACTGATTAATAACTTCATTAGATCTACTCACGGCCGGGCCTGTATTGCGATCCGTGAGAATGAGATTGCCGCTGAGGCGATGGGGATTAATACAACACGCTACAAAATCATCGCTTTCACCATCGGTGCGCTGTTTGCCGGTATGGCGGGCGGCCTGTCGGCCCATACGTTCTATGTTATTACGCCGGGGAGCTTCAACTTCCTGAAGTCTTTTGAAATCATCGTTATGGTGGTGCTTGGGGGGCTGGGCAGTACGGCAGGCTCTATCGTAGGTGCGGTGTTCGTTACCCTGCTGTACACCTACTTACGTGAATTCCCGGAATGGCGCATGATTATCTACTCCATCGTGCTCATTCTGATGATGATCTTCCGTCCAAGCGGCCTGCTTGGCGTAAGCAAGTTCTCATTCTTCAAGTTCAGCAAAAAGGAGGCGAAGGCAAATGACGCAATCGAGAGCAGCGGTACTCCTTGATGTGAAAGCGGCCAGCCGGGCCTTCGGCGGACTGAAGGCGGTCAGCGAGGTATCTCTTCATATTGATAAAGGCGAGCTGATTGGCCTGATCGGACCCAACGGTGCCGGTAAAACCACGCTGTTCAACCTGTTAACCGGAGTGTACCCGCCATCGTCGGGCAGCATTCTTTTGAATAATGAGTCCATCGGCGGGATGAAGCCTTACAAGATCAATCATAAAGGCGCTGCGCGTACGTTCCAGAACATCCGCCTGTTCACGGCTATGACCGTGCTGGAGAACGTCAAGATTGCCTTCCATCAGCATGCGAAGCACTCGTTGTTCTCTTCGATGCTACGTCTGCCGAAGCATTTCCAGGGCGAAGAGGAGATTACCAGGAAGGCGATGGATATTCTCAAAATCTTCAATCTGGCTGACCAGAGTGAGGAGGTAGCCAGCAACCTGAGCTATGGGAATCAGCGGCGTCTGGAGATTGCCCGGGCGCTTGCGGCCGGACCGAAGCTGCTGCTGCTCGATGAGCCGGCAGCCGGGATGAACCCTAATGAGACGCGTGACCTGATGAATCTGATCGCCTGGATCCGGGAGGAGTTCGACCTGACCATTCTGCTGATCGAGCATGATATGTCACTGGTGATGGGGGTCTGCAGCCGCATCTACGTGCTGGACCGCGGAATCCTGATCGCTGACGGAACGCCGGCGGAGATCCGCAACAATCCGAAGGTCATCGAAGCGTATTTGGGACAGGAGGCGTAGCGCCATGCTTACAGTACAAGGGATTAATGTATATTACGGAGCCATTCATGCCCTGAAGGACCTTAGCATCACCGTGAAGCAGGGAGAGATTGTGACACTAATCGGTGCCAATGGCGCCGGCAAGTCTACGCTGCTCAAGACGCTCTCGGGGCTGCTGAAGCCCAAGACAGGAAGTATTGAATTCCGGAATAAATCGATAGTGAATCAAAGTGTACAGGCGATTGTCAAAGAAGGGCTGATCCATTGTCCTGAAGGACGGCGCGTATTCGCTAATATGTCGGTCGAGGAGAATCTCGAATTAGGCGCTTACCTGCAGGATGGAAGCAGCCTGGCTGCTGACTTCGCGAAGGTGTATAACACCTTCCCGCGATTGCTTGAACGCAAAAAGCAGCAGGCCGGAACCTTATCCGGCGGGGAGCAGCAGATGCTGGCGATGGGGCGTGCTATTATGGGCCACCCGAAGCTGCTGCTGCTGGATGAACCGTCGATGGGGCTGGCGCCGCTGCTGGTCCAGGATATTTTCCGGATTATCAAGGAAGTCAACGATGCCGGAACCACTGTACTGCTGGTTGAGCAGAATGCGCACCAGGCGCTCAAAATCGCCGACCGTGCCTATGTCCTGGAGACAGGCCGGGTAGTGCTTGAAGGGGATGCCAAGGAAATGGCCGATTCCGATGAGATCAAAATGGCTTATCTCGGGCACTAGCAGGCTATCCATACTACAGCAGCATCACAGAAACAACATATATAAACTAAATAATCAGGAGGCTGGGAGAAACTATGAAGAAAATTGGGGCCATTATCTTGTCGACAGTATTGACTGCGGTATTAGCATCCGGCTGCGGCAACAACACAGAGAACAGCGGTAACTCTGCAAGCGGCGGCAACACTGCCGGAGGCACCATCAAGATCGGGGCTGACCTTGAGCTCACAGGCGGTCAGGCTTCTTTCGGCGACTCCGCATCCAAGGGCGCGAAGCTGGCGGTTGACGAGATCAACGCCAAAGGCGGTATACTCGGCAAGCAGCTGGAGCTGGTAGTTGCAGACAATGCATCGAAGTCTGAAGAAGCTACCCAGGCGGCACAGAAGCTGATCACCAATGACAAGGTCGTGACCATTATCGGCGCATCCACTTCGACCAACACGCTGGGGATCGTTCCGGTAGCTACGGAGAAAAAGATTCCGCTCGTCTCGGTAGGGGCTACCAATCCGAAGGTTACTGTGGATGAGCGCAGCGGCAATGTCAATGAATATGTGTTCCGCGCGGCGTTCATCGATCCGTTCCAGGGTGAGGTGATGGCTAACTTTGCACTCGATTCCCTGAAGGCTAAGACGGCTGTCATCTATACCGATACTTCGTCTGACTACTCCAAGGGTCTGCAGAAGTTCTTCGAAGAGACATTCAAGGCCAAAGGCGGCGAAGTGCTGAGCCAGGAGTCCTACCAGCAGAAGGATTCGGACTTCAAAGCAGTTCTGACCCGGATCAAAGCAGCGAACCCGGATGTCATCTACCTGCCTGGTTATTATGAAGAAGTAGGTAAAATTGTGAAGCAGGCCCGTGAAATGGGCATCACCGTTCCGTTCCTCGGCGGAGACGGCTGGGATTCCCCGCAGCTGGCGGAAATCGCCGGTGCCAAAGCGCTGGAGAATACGTTCATGTCCAATCACTACTCGCCTGAAGATACAGCTCCTGAAGTAACCAGCTTCGTAGACGCCTACAAAGCGGCTAACGGCGGAGCGGTTCCCGATGGTATGGCGGCCCTGGGCTATGATGCCCTGAAGCTGGTGGCTGATGCGATTACCCGTGCGGGTGAAGCTGATCCGGCGAAGATCACAGAAGCACTGGCAGCGACTAAGGATCTGCAGCTCGCTACAGGCAAAATCACCCTGAACGACAAGCATGACCCGGTCAAAGCAGCAGTTGTGCTGAAATTCGTGGACGGGAAGCAAACCTTTGAAACCAAGGTTAATCCTTAAGCAGTGAAATTGCATATACTAAGGTGAAGGGAACGGAGAGCCGGTCCGCAGGAGGCCAGGGAGCCTCTTGCCTAACCTTAACCATGAAGAGGAAGGCCCCGAATGGGAGCCTTTCTTTTCGCATCTTACAGGGATAGAATGTTGACTATAATAGAACAACTTTGAGGGGGAATCGGCATGATTATTGGCGTACCCGCAGAAATCAAGAATAACGAGAACCGCGTCGCCATCACCCCGGCCGGGGTGGAAGCGCTCCGTAAGGCAGGTCATGAAGTGTATATTCAAGCTTCTGCCGGAGCGGGCAGCGGCATGGGTGACAAGGAGTACTCAGATAAAGGTGCAGTGATACTCGATACGGCTGCTGAGGTCTGGAGCAGGGCAGAGATGATTATCAAAGTGAAGGAGCCGCTGCCGGAGGAGTACGGTTATTTCCGCAAAGGACTGATCCTCTTCACCTATCTGCACTTGGCACCTGAAGCAGAGCTGACCAAAGCACTGGTGGATAGCGGTGTGACCGCTGTGGGCTATGAGACGATTCAGCTTGAGGACGGCTCGCTGCCGCTGCTGATTCCGATGAGTGAGGTCGCCGGACGGATGGCGGTCCAGATCGGTGCCGGACTGCTGGAGAAGCCGCATGGCGGCAAGGGCGTTCTGCTGGGTGGTGTGCCCGGCGTGCAGCCGGGAGAGGTCGTCATTGTCGGCGGGGGAATTGTCGGCAAGAGTGCGGCGAAGATCGCGCTGGGCATGGGGGCGCGCGTCACGGTGCTGGACCTGAATGCGGGCCGTCTGCGCGCGCTGGATGATATTTTTGGCGGACGGCTGGTGACCGTGATGTCGGATTCCTATCATCTGGAGCAGGCTGTGCGCCGTGCGGATCTGCTGATCGGGGCGGTGTTGATTCCCGGTGCCCGTGCCCCGAAGCTGGTTACAGAGGACATGGTGAAGCAGATGGAGGAAGGCTCTGTCATTGTAGATGTTGCGATTGACCAGGGCGGCTCGATTGAGACCATTGACCGGATCACCACCCATGAGAACCCGACGTATGTGAAGCATGGCGTGGTCCATTACGCCGTAGCCAATATGCCTGGAGCGGTCGCCCGGACCTCGACACTGGCGCTGACTAATGTGACTATTCCTTATGCGCTACAGATTGCCAATCTGGGCATCCATGCAGCTGCGGTGAAGAACGCGGCGCTTGCGGGCGGCCTGAATGTGGTAGCTGGACAGGTGACCAATGCTGCGGTGGCCGGCAGTCTGGGGTATGAATATGCGGATGGAATCCAGGTGCTGGCTGCTGGCGGGGAGAAGTGATCTATAGAGGGGAGAAGCAGATGTTGTACACTGTAGTTCTCCCTTCAAAAAAAGGCTTGTCAAATCCGCCAGCGTTTGATATACTCATTTTTGTTGTCACAAAGAAAAACTTTAAATCTGGCTCGTTGGTCAAGGGGTTAAGACACCTCCCTTTCACGGAGGTAACATGGGTTCGAATCCCATACGAGTCACCAATTCTTCTTCGATAGATGGGATGAGAATTCCTTGGTTTCGTTGAAGCCTCAATATGCGGTAGTGGTGGAATGGCAGACACGCTATCTTGAGGGGGTAGTGGGTGTATACCCGTGGAGGTTCGAGTCCTCTCTACCGCATAACATTCAAAAAAGCAAAAAACCTCGATAATTCAAGGGTTTTTGCTTTTTTATTTTTCCGAAAAAACATACACTAATAATCTGTTTATTTTTGTTGACGAGTTGTTGACGGAAATTTAATTAAGAAAAGTGAATGCTGTTGGGATTTGTGTATTTAACAGTATTTGAAAAAGAAATGATGATCATAGCAAAAATGAGAAGAGCGGCGTTATTAGTATGCAAAACAATGATGCCAAAATTAGGCGCAAATTTTTGGGATTAGTATTACCAACGTTCAACCAACAACCATGCATAAGGGGGGAATGGATTTCCAACCGTTTCGCCAAAGCCAATGCCTGTTCAGGGGGAAGGTTTCATTAAGGACGAGATCGTATGGGTATTTAAGTTGTCCATCACTAGCCGAATCCGTTTTGACGCTGGATAGTGGACCTCCAGCAGTTCTTGGATCTGCGAGCCCAGTCAAATTTCGTGCGTCATTCCGAAGTCTGCACGTAACGTCACCCAGCGAACGGCTTGGTGAACAGAAACAGGCTGCAACTTCTTTTACGAACGTGTATTTGCATTATTCTCGAAGAACCTAACCTGGCTGCATGATTTGTGGAGGGGAAAATGACCTTCCCTGTTAGGCGTCCTCAATTACGAATTGGGCATACCACTACCGTGACGGAGAGCGCCATTAATCCGCGCCTATTTAAACGCTGGTGTCATGGTGGTTGGAAGTTTGAACGTATCTGGGGGACGCCACAACATTCTGATGGATTATCTGGATAAGGAATTGACCGGCGAAGGTTACGATTTGTACGTTACGCGGACGATTGTAGTAGGAGAGCAGGGGAGAGCGTCATGGAGTCGGTAGGTCGGTTTTTAGAAAGAAAGCTAAAACTCTGAATATGAACCGGGATAAGATCACTGTGGCAAGGCCATGGTACGGGAAGTTTTTAAGATTTAGTTTCCTGAGCCAGAGACAAGCGAATATTCGAATAACACCGAAGAGTCTCTTAGTATATAAATAAAGGACTCGAGAGTTAACAAAACAAACCTGGT
The DNA here is from genome assembly GCF_038002225.1 of Paenibacillus sp. FSL R7-0204. Lineage (NCBI taxonomy): Bacteria > Bacillati > Bacillota > Bacilli > Caryophanales > Paenibacillaceae > Paenibacillus > Paenibacillus sp. FSL R7-0204. The sequence goes on along the minus strand of NZ_JBBOCA010000001.1, from coordinate 6,469,641 downwards.
TCATTTCCATGGAAGCTTGGCTATTTTCGTCTATCGGTGGCGAAGAGACACTAAAAACTGGAACAGTGGATTCGGAGAAGACTCTGAATGTGCCTGTGGAAGCAATGGAAACGAGTGCGTACACGGATCCGCGACCTTAGTGCGTTAGGTGTTCCAGAATGAGATTTCTTCACGATGGTAAACTTAAGCAGAGGTACATGGGAAATGTCCTCTATTAAAAATATTATGGAAACATAGTTAAAGTAGAATTAAAATGATATACCAAGATGTGTATGATCTTCATATCCAACAACTAAATAACATACAAAAAACTAAACGAGTAATATTGAATTGATGCTCAGTTCAGATGTGTTCTTTAGGGCGGAGTTCACGTCCTAAAGAACACAGGAATTTAAATTTAAATTTAAATCTAGTTCTTCTTGTATCAGAGAACGTACATCAAACATCTAGATTAGATTTTAGATGTATATGATTTTACTGAATGAGTGTGGAGAAAAATGTTAAATATTTGGGTGTGTCTGAAAACGAAAGAAACATATGATATGAGAAAATAGAATGGAGAAACAAGCATGATTCCAAGACGGTACGAAATAACCGATGAACAGTGGGAACAAATCAAGGACGACATGTTCCCGCCCTATGAAACAGAGCGTCCGTCGAAATTAAGCAATCGTACGATGCTTAATGCCTTTTTTTGAATTGCCCGATCCATTTGCAGAAGCGACTGTAGGACGTTTTCCATGAACCATAACGTTCTTCGGGCAAGTCTCGCCATGCCGCACCACTTTATACGCATAGCTTCCGTTTTCAAATTGACCCAATGATAAGTTTTCAGACACGCTCTAGTTAAATATGGGGAGTGGGCGAGATAAGTGTATTATCTATAGCTGGAGGACTTGGTAAAGATAGTAACGATGCTACCGATAATTAGGAGTACAATTGGAAACCCAAATAATAATATGAGTGCTGATGACATTCCTTCATAGGAAGTTGTATTAATAACTACAGGAATGTTTACTCCAACTACTGAAAGAATGAACAGAACTACACCGATGACAAGTCCTACAATACCAAACATTTTAATCGTTCTTACTTTTGATTTAGATGAATTTTTGCTCATTAAAACTCCTCCATTGTTCCAATTTTGGATTTTTTGATTCTGGCACTTAGGTAACTTGTGTTAGGCGGTTCCTTGTAATATACGCCGAGACCAGTAATCCAATACTAAAAAGCATATAAATGAGGCTTACTATCCAGAAGTTTATGCCTGCGTCCGAGATCCAGTTTGTCCCTTGTGCTGACTTCATACCTAAGAAGTCGAGATAGGGTAATTTATTTATCGGACCTATGTACCAAATGATCATATACAACACCTCAAATGTACGGTTGGTTTTTGTAGTTACACCTGCTGCAAGTGCAAAGCTAGAAATGAGCAGAGCAGCAGAAATCCAAAGTGATATATACTCAACATTTCCTTCTAGTATAAAACGAATCAACATCCCCCCTCCTGTTAAACATGTAAGTAAAAAACCTGACAACCAAACAGCTGTTAACTGTCGGGAAACAAAACGTGGGCTAGACGCTATTAGAAAATGAGTCTGATAGCGATATTCCCGATTCCCCATTCCAGACCACAATATTAATGGCCAAATCCATGTAACCGGCCAGATCATCCATTGAGATGATAGACTTAGGGGCATCAATAGACCCAGGGTGATCAAAATTATCGCAACAATATACCAACCGAGTGCCACGTCCTTCATCATTAAACGCCATTCAGCAGTTACCAATGTCAAGAAAGAGTCACGAACGGTCACAGGCGTAAGTGTCGCAGTGCGGATTTCGGGGTCCGTTAAATACTTATCTTGAACTGGCGGAATCAAAGCGATTTCGAGTACTTGATCACTGTCAGTTTCTGATGTATGAGGAACTTCCTGAAAGCGGCGAAAGAAAACGGCTGATAATAGTACCAGCAGGAATGCAAAAAAGAATAATGAAAGCTGCTGCCCGATTAACGACCCGGTCCAATGAACACCTTGCCATTCGAAAAGCTGAATGGGCGTCTCGCCAAGAGTCAGTATGCCCATTCCGAATAAACCTGAATATTGTGGTTGAAGCGCAGAGAGATCATTGACCATTCTGTTTGTGATTATACTTGTTCCGAAAGGGATATAGCTGGAACTAGCAGTAAATGCAATGAAGAGGAAAAAATAAATTATATTTCCGAGTACACCTTGTAAGGTCTTTCGTGTCTCAAATAAAACAGAGAGTGCAGAAACGACGGCTATCATCGGGAAAGTAAGGAACAGAAAGGGTGATATTAATTTCCATATTTCGAGCTTAGTAGCTTCCCTGCGCACCTGTTGCATAATAATAGCAATAATCATCACTACAATTACAATAATGGATAAAACTACAAAGTTGCTGATTGCTTTACCGACTAAATATTTCAGCTTACTTACTGACGTAGAAGCGATAATTTGTCCAAAACCAGTTTCTTCATCACGTTTTATACTGTTTCTTACTAAATAGAAACCAAACAGCGATAAGAACAATGTAGTTGAAATGGCGACAGATGCACCTACCCAAGCCGAGTTATAGATTCCCCGAAAATTATCCAAATATAGTGTCACGTAACCGCCCTCGGCAGGTGGAACAAAGAAGTATGCTATCATAATAGCAATACCCAAAATGACTACAAACGCAAATTGTCTAATTCTCTCAAAAAGATCAGCACGTGCAATGTTAAATATTGTGCGGAATACTTCCACTTAATGTTCCCTCCTGGGTAGTTTTAATATATAAATAGGCATCCTCAAGAGTTGGAGTTACTTTTGTTGAGTCAGGAAGTGGGGAGTGATCAGAGACAATACGAAGTTGTAGGCCATCTTCTCGTCGAATTGTACCACTGATTGTCCATTTACTACGCGCTTCCTGAAGCTCGTGATCAGCTATAATTACTGACCATACCTTATCTTGTACTTTATGTAGAAGTTGGGAAGGAGCTAACTTAGTTAGTAATTGCCCCTTCGATAAAATAGCAATCTGATCAGCAGTTGCCTCTATGTCGGATACAATATGTGTGGAAAAGATAATAATTCTTTCTCCTGATAAATCAGTCAGGAGACTGCGGAAGCGGACTCTTTCTTCTGGATCAAGGCCAACCGTTGGTTCGTCAACAATAAGTAACTGAGGATCATTGAGAAGCGCTTGAGCAATCCCTATTCTCTGACGCATCCCCCCTGAAAAACTTCCAATCGGGCGCTTTAATGTATCGTGTAAATTTAACAGTTCAAGTATTTCCATAATTCTAGGTCTGATCCTACTGTTGTCTAATCCTTTTAATGCGGAAACATACTGGAGAAATTCTACGGGGTTTAAATGCGGGTACACACCGAAGTCTTGAGGTAAGTATCCGAGGACACGACGTAATTCGTCAGGACTTTTGCGAATATCCGTTCCATTCCAACTTACAATTCCATTCGAAGGCTGTGAGATGGTAGCCAAAATTCGCATAAGGGTGGATTTACCAGCCCCATTAGGTCCAAGTAAACCTACAATCCCTGGCTTCAATTGCAGAGTTATCTCCTGTAATGCCCAAAAACCTTTCCTGTACTGCTTACTCACTTGTTGTATGTCGAGCAGCATTCTCCTACCTCCTAAGGGTAAAAATAAAATATATGGAAAAAAATAAATGTTAGTTAATCATACAAGTTCCTTTCATACTTGTCTATAAAAGTTTGTATTGAAAATGAATACATACTATCAAATTTCGATATAGAAAATAGGTAATAAAAAAAGTATTGAACTTACAAAATATGCCACTGAGGCTTGCCAAAGAATTTTAGAATATGGGTTTAAAGAATTAGGAATTCATCGGGTGGTGGCTATGTGTAATCCTGAGAATGCGTCTTCCTGGAGATTGCTGGAGCGATTGAATATGCGCCGTGAAGGGCATTTCAAGAAAAAAGCCTTTTTCAAACGAACAGATGACGGGCAGCCTATATGGCATGATGCGTACCAGTATGCGATTTTAAATGAAGAGTGGAGTTTTATCGTATAATCCTATCAATCTTGGAGACAATACTAGTAAACGCCTTATTGGGAGGTAGTCTACGGTAATGAATTACTCTGAGATCTATGATCTTCACCTTCGATTGTTAAAAGCTTACTCTGCCCATAACAACGGAGAGTACTCGGCCTATCAAAGGGAAATCGATTACTACACGAATCAGCTGCGTTTTGCGGAGGATAGGGTGCAGAGGATCTTCGTTCTCAATCAATTGGTCAAGATTCATGAGAAAGAGCGGGATGACCTGATCCGGTGGTGTTCAGAAGCCTATTTTCATAAAAATTATGATGTGAATGACTCACCGGACGGCAGTCTTGGATAATGCCAGCCGGTGAGTTTTTTTGTGTGAAGATCACGCCAATTTGCAAGTCTTTTAGGAATCCATTTCCATTGACAGCCCTTCCATGTTCCGTTATACCTGCATATATATCAGGATTCGACAGGAACGGGGGATTTCTACAGTGAATTCATTGATTTCGGTCATGCTTGTGGATGATGAGCCGCTTGCACTTGATCATGTATACCAATCGGTTCCATGGGAGGAAAATGGCTTCCGGGTGGTCGCTCAGGCGACCAGCGGGCGCATGGCATTGCGGAAATTCGAGGAGCTGCGTCCGCAGATTGTCATCACCGACATCTCCATGTCACCTATGGATGGCTTGGAGCTGGGACGGCATGTGGTCCTGCTTGCCCCTAGAACGCGGCTGATCTTTCTGACTGCTTACCGGGATTTCGACTATGCCCGTCAGGCACTGGAGCTGCGCGCGGCCCATTATCTGCTTAAGCATGAGATCAGCCGGGGCCGCTTGCTGGAACAACTGAAGCTGCTGAAGGAGGGGCTGGCAGCGGAAGCCGCCGAGGAAGAAGGGCATGGACATGCGCTCCATATCCTGCTTAAGGATATGCTGGCCGGCAAGTATCAGGCTCCTGCAGGAAATCAGGAATCAAGGCTGCACCGCCTCGTGGCAGACTATTATCAGGGTCAGCCCGGACTGCTGTATTTCGAGCTGGAGGCTGCATTGAGGCTGGACGGCAGCCGGAGTAATGCACGCAGTGGCACGGCCCTCGTATGGAAGAATATCGAAGAAGAGATCCGCCGTCAGACAACGGACTTGGAGGAGCTTCAACTCCTGGAGATGGATGAAGGCGGATACATCCTGCTGCTGAAGTTATCCTCTTCCAGCAGTCTGCTGCTCCAGCATTATAACTTGCGGCAGCTCGCGGCCCAAGTTCTGCTCTGCCTGGAGTCTTTCTATCAGGGGAACCTTCCCAGAGTAATAATATCCGCAGGTAATGGCGCAGAACCGCCGGACCTCAGATATGCGGCGATGAGGCAGGCTTATGATTATTCTGTGTTTTTGCCGCCCGGTGCCGTATTTCTGCTGGAGCAAGCTGCTTCTAATCGAGAAGCTACCCGTATGGCCCAAGAGGTCAGACAATACCTGTTATCCCCCGAGCGCAGCCTGCTGGAACGGCTGAAGACGGGTCTGGACCATATCGCCGCTCAGGCTTATTTGGGAGATTTGCGCGCCGTCATGGGTGAGATCAAGGGTGCAAGCGGCAAGGACGGAAACAACAGCCCTGATCAAGTGCTGGGTACAGACGCGAGGCAAGTAGTTAACAGTTTGTACCGGATGCTTGAAGAATACTTGCAGCAGCGGCAGAGCCAGAAGCAGTATTCCCGCTGGGTCAACAAGGCGATGGAGTATGTTGCCGGGAATTACGCCGATCCCGACTTGTCCCTGGAGACGGTCGCAGGCCATCTGCAGATCAGCAGCATCCATCTTCGGACAACCTTCAAGCGGGAGACGGGCCAGTCCCTGCTCGACTACACGACGGAATATCGGATCGGGCTGGCCAAGAAGCTCCTGCAGACCGGTGAATACAAGATCTACGAGGTATCGGAGAAGGTAGGGTACAAAACCAGCCAATACTTCAGCCAGGTCTTTAAAAAAACCACGGGGATACAGCCCAAGGATTTCCTGCAACAGAGGGGCAGGGAATAGCTATGCGAAAAATTAAGAATAAAATTCTCGGCAGCGTGATTCTGATCGTTACGCTGTCGGTAACGGCCATTAGTGCTCTGGCGTATGAACAGTTCTCTTCAATTCTCGAAGCACAGGCCCTGCGTGAAGATACCATCCATCTGGAGCAGACCACGAATCAGATGAACCACCTGATTGACGATGTGCAGAAATATGCCGCCAATATGGTCAACGATGAGCTGCTTCAGCAGTTTGCTGCAAGGTTGAAGTATTCCTCTACGTATGACGAGCTTAGTGCATACCGCGATGTGGTCACTCAGCTAACCAAATTCAATGTACTGCGGGACTATCTTGAGAGCTCGGCCATCGTCCGCTCGGACGGAAAGATCTTCTGGTCCTCCCTGTATATTGACCCGTATTTTGAACGGCTGCTGCAAGAGGATTGGTATCAGGATGCCTTGAAGAACAATACCAAAAGCGGGTTCACAGCTCCCCATATCATCCAGGACCCTGACAGCAAAAAAATCGTCAGCTTCTTTATCCGTTTTGATCCCCAGTATGGCGGGGTGCTGCTTCTGAATATTGATTATACAGCTTTTGAGAGTCTGTTCCAGTATTTGGGCCAGTCCTTCGACCAGGTAGCCTGGATCGGCCCGGGTCATTCATTGCTTTATCAGCAAGGCACCGCTACAGAGCTGCCTGCCCACACGCTGAGCGCAGACAGCCCGGACATTCAAGTCGTTAAGCATGACAAGGGCTATTATCTGGCCAGCGCTTTTGAGAAATCGGACTGGTCCGTCTCCACGTTTACCTCCAATGAACGGTTCTATGAATGGGTGGGTTATATTGTCCGCTACTGGGCCATCTTCCTCGCCTTGTGTCTGGCGCTCTGCTTCCTGTTGTTCCTCCCCATCATCTCGAATATTATCCGGCCGATCCTGCAGATGACCAAAGCGATGAAGCAGGTGTCTATGGGCAACTATAATGTTCAGCTCTCGTTCCGCAGCAATGATGAGCTGTCTGTGCTGAAGAGTGGTTTTGAGACGATGCTTGGCGATATTGAGCGGCAGATGAGCGAAAGGGTGGAGCAGGAGCGCTGGAAACGTAAAATGACGGCCGAGCTGCTGTTCGCCCAGATCAATCCCCATTTTATCTACAATACACTTAATACGGTTGTGTATCTGGCCCGCAAAAAGAATTACCCGGCTATTGAAGAGATGGTTGAATCCTTCATTGGCATTCTGCATGATGCTGTCAATATCGGTGATACCAGTCTGTATATCACGGTGGAGCAGGAGATGAACATTATCAATCACTTCGTAACGATTCAGAAGTACCGGTATGCAGACCGGTTCGAGGTAGTCTGGAGCGTAGAAGAGGAAGCGAAGGGTGACTATATTCCAAAAAGCCTGATCCAGCCGCTGGTGGAAAATGCTATTTTTCATGGATTTTCAGAGAAGGAGACTGTAGGCCATATAGAGATCATTATCCGCAAGCGCAGCGGAAGGCTGCTGGTCTCGGTCAGAGATGACGGCTGCGGCATGAGCCAGGAGAAGGCCCGGTCTATTATGAATGGAACCCTGCCGCCTGCGCGTCTCCCTTCAGGGGCTATGAAGCAGATTGGATTATGGAATATCCGGGAGCGAATCGAGTATTTGTACGGTCAGGAAGGCCGCCTGGTCATCCGGTCAAGTGAGCAGAGAGGCACCAAAGTATCTGTTCTCCTGCCCGTCCGGCAGCAACCGTCCAAGTGAAAAGCACTATCATTATTTATACAAAATCATCAGATCGTCTAATTGTTGGGTGATCCCTTCAAGCTTATAGTACTACTATACAGACGGACGGAAGACATTACAGGAACCGCCCGCTGTCACAACAGATGCAAGGGGGATCTTAATTTGCACAATCTATTCAGTAAAAAAGCATCGGTTATAGCGCTTGTTCTAACGTTATGCTTCACCTTGGTGCTAGCCGGCTGCGGCAATGGAAACAACAATGCTTCCGGGGGTTCCAACAGCACAAAGACTGCGGCCACCTCAAGTGATCCTGCAAACGCTTCCGGTAAATTGACCGTCTGGGGCTGGGATAAAGCCTGGTTCGAGGGCACCGGAGCGAAGTTCAACGAGAAGTTCCCGAATGTGAAGCTGGAGTTCGTTGAAGTCTCGGCGGGGGATTATCTGAAAAAAATTCAGACCTCCATCGCTGCCGGCTCCGGGCTGCCGGATATTATCTGGGGAGAAGCGGCCTTCCGTGGCGCTCTGTATGAGCTTAACGTACTGCAAAGCTTGTCCGAAGAGCCCTACAAATTCGACACCTCCAATCTGCTCGACTTCGAGCTTCCGCTGCTGACGAACAGCAAGGGAGAGCTTGTTGGTCTGGAGCAATCCGGCTCGCCTGGAGCACTGGCTTACAAGCGTGATCTGGCTAAAGAATACTTCGGAACAGATGATCCTGATGCATTGACTGCAATGTTCCCTGATTGGGATACCTTCATTGCCAAGGGCAAGGAAGTCTATGAGAAAAGCGGCGGCAAGACCTTTATGCTGGGAAGCCTGATGGATGCCTATACCATCCTCTCCAACCAGGGTACAACCGCTGTTGTGGACGGAACCAAGGTGAATACTCAAGAGCTGCTTAGGATCTTTACTCAGCTGCAGTCCATCCGCGACAATAACGCAGAGGGCAAGCTGGCAATGTGGTCACCCACCTGGAATGCTTCGTATTCGCAGGACAACGTAATCTTTTATCCGTCGGCGAACTGGTCGCCAGAATTCGTAATCAAGCCTAACGACAAGGCCAGTAACGGCCGCTGGGGTCTGATGGTGCCTCCGGAAGGCGGATATCCATACGGCGGTACTACTATCGGCATTTGGAAAGACAGCAAGAATAAAAATGCAGCCTGGACGTATCTCAACTGGCTGTTAGGCACGGATGAAGGCGCTGAAGCCAACTTCGCCGTCTCCGATTACATTTTGCCGCTGAAATCCTTCTTCAAGGATACTTCCAAGCTGTCTTCCGGGGCAGATGAATATTTCGGCGGGCAGGATCTCGGCAAGTTCTGGGTAGAGAAGGTATTCCCGAACATGAAGTCCAAAGCGGTGACCAAATACGACCAGGATATCTATAGCTCCTCTGAGCTGGTGCTCCAGGTCATGGCACAGGATAACAGCTTCGATGCGGCGCAGGCCCTGGACAAATGGGAAGAACAGCTGAAGAAAAATCATCCTGAGCTGACTTTTGAATAACGATGCAGAAATCTAAAGGAATTAGCAGCAAAAATAAATGGCCGTACCTGTTCATCACACCTTATTTCTTGTCCTATGCTGTACTTAGCTTGTTCCCGATCCTCTTCACTCTATATATCAGTCTTACGGACTGGGATTTGTACGGCAACCGCAATTTCATCGGATTCAGCAATTACACGCAGCTATTTTTCCATGATGCCTTCTTCTGGAAATCCCTGCTCAATGTCATGATCTTCATGGTTGTATACCTTCCGGCCCTTGTCCTTATGGGCATGCTGGTAGCCAGCCTGATCGAGAGCAAGCTGATCCGCCGCAAAACCTTTTTCCGGCTCAGCGTATTCAGTGCCTATATGACGACCCCGGTCGCTGTCGGGATTATCTTCTCCCTATTGTTCGATTGGCAGGGCGGGTTCTTCAATAATATGCTGATGGAGCTGGGCATTATTCAGGAGAAGATTAATTGGCTCGGCTCCGCCAGCTCCTCCCGCTGGGTAGTCATTCTGATGGTGTTCTGGAAAAATCTTGGGTATTTCGTCATGTTCTACACGGCAGGGATGGCCAGTATTGATACTTCCATCTACGAGGCAGCAGTCATTGACGGAGCCTCTTCCAAAGATGTGTTCACGCGCATTACGATTCCGCTGCTGAAGCCGATCAACCTGTTCCTTATTATTACTTCCATTATCAGCGGCTTGCAGCTTGTCGAAGAACCGATGCTGCTGTTCAGCGGCTGGGCTTCCGGCTCCAGTATGGTAGGAGGGCCTGACGGCTCCACCTTCACACCAATCTGGTACATGTTCGACGCTTCCTTTAACGGCAGTGCATTCAAGTACGGCAAAGGGGCAGCGATCGCTTACGGCACCTTCCTGTTCATCGCCTTGTTCTCAGTAGTTGGCATGAAATGGATTAACAGGGGCGGTGACGATAAATGAGAGCAAAGAAATTCTTTACCGTATTGCTGCTTAGCCTGATCGCTATTGCGTTCCTGTTCCCGTTCTATATGATGATTGTGATGGGTACCTATTATTCCGAAGACCTGTTCAAGCAGCTTCCGATCCTGCCCAGCGGTTATTTGGTGGAGAACCTGAAGACGATTATGTCTGCCAGTTTCCTGCGGAATTACTGGAACAGCTTCTATGTTGCTGTACTGTTCACTCTGGTGACGGTCGGGGTGGCCTCGATTACCGGCTTTGCTTTTGCTAAATATGAATTTAAGGGTAAAAATGCACTGTATGGCTTCATCCTTCTGACGATGATGATCCCCGGCCACCTGGGCCTGATTGCTTATGTAATGGAGATGAAGTGGTTCCACCTTAATAACACTCATGCGCCGCTGATTCTGGCCGGACTGAATAATGCCTTCGGCGTATTCTTCATGACCCAGTTCATACGCTCTTCTGTCCCGACAGAGGTCATTGAGAGCGCAAGAATCGACGGCTCTTCGGAACCGGGTATTCTCACCAGAATTGTTATTCCTTTTCTAATGCCTGCGATCAGTACTCTGGGGCTCATCTCGTTCCTCGGGTCCTGGAATGGTTATCTGCTGCCGCTGGTGACGATCAACAAGCCCGAGCTGTACACGCTGCCGCTGGGAATTGCTAATCTGTCAACGGTCTTCCGCACGGATTATTCAGCCAGTATTCTGGGTCTTACGCTGGGTACCCTGCCGCTGATTATTCTCTTCCTGTTCGGCTCGAAGACCCTGGTCAGAGGACTTACCGGCGGAGCGGTCAAAGGCTAACTCACTAAATTAGGTAAGAAACTGCAAAGAACAGGAAAGAAACCTCTCTTGTAGTGAAATGGAGTCCGCTCAGCCATTTCACAGGAGAGGTTTCTTTGTTCATTAATAGAGTGGGAGGGAAAAGAAGGATTTTGCCAGGATTAGATGGAATAAGAGTAGCTACAAGAAGAATAATGCCAAGACTGCTCACTTAGGGAGAACTGCTGCTCCAGCTGGAACTAAGATGGCGGCAGGTTCAACAACTCTGAAACTTGACGGCGGTATCTGTCTGCCTTGCGCGTGCCGTGAATCAGGTTGGACAGCCGATAGGGTGGGATGTCATGTAATTCACAGAATTTCTTCTGATCCAAGTGCAGTTCTGCCAGACGTTGCTTAATGGCCCAGCCGTAGGCAGTAATAGGGCGTTTGCTGTTCAGATTGCTCACCTCGTATCGACTATCCAGCCGGTATGATATAAAATAGGTAAAGATATAATAATAGTTAATTATATACTTTTTTACGTCATTTTTCAATAAAAAATAACGTTTTTACGTATTATATTTTTTGGGGGAGGCAGTTGGCTGATGCAATCCATCTATGAACGTATTGAATTATTGATTAAACGGCAAGGAATGACGAAGAAGTCCTTCTGTGCACAGCTCGGAATCAGTACCGGCAATATGGGAGACTGGAAGCGTGGTAAATCTACACCTGGCACACATAAGCTGATTGAGATTGCTGCATTTTTTCATGTGAGCTTGGATTGGCTGATCCTGGGTAAGCAGACCCAAACGATTCAAGAAAGCGGCGAGGATTATTTTTTTGGCCAAATGCGGCAATTGAATTGCCAAACCGAAGAGCTGCTGCCGGAGGAAAAGACCTTTATTAAGGAATATCTGGCCTTCACCAAGTACCGCAAGGATCAGGATACGAAAGGCGAAAAATCTTAAGCAGGCATCTTTACTTTTGAGCGCAACCGATTTATAATATTGAATGTTGGCCTCAAACAATGCATTAACGTTAGACACACCGCGCGGTAGTGGTGGAATGGCAGACACGCTATCTTGAGGGGGTAGTGGGTGTATACCCGTGGAGGTTCGAGTCCTCTCTACCGCATAACTTTTAATGAGCAAAAAAACCTTGAGGTTTCAAGGTTTTTTTGCTTTTATTATTTACGCCAATGAATCGACATCTGCATTCTGGTTTACCTTTGTTGACGAATTGTTGACGGATAATACCGAATAGATAGGTTATAACGGTGCATAATCAACTAAAACTTACATAACCTGATTCCATTCAGCGTACATAACGCGGAGGATTCAGGTTTTTTTAATCTTGGCACAAGAAAAAATCCGGCTTAAACAAGTATTCCAAAGGATACATGTCTTTGCGGGCTGATACTAATCCTTTGAACAAGGCGAAGGGCTGCATCTCCGAGTCATTTGAATAGCGGAACCCAAGATCTTCAGCTTTATTGAGTTGCACAATTACAAATGCATCTTCTGCATCGGTCAATTTATAAAGGACATTCTCGGGATGGAGCACATTCTCCAAATGGTCGAAAGTAATCAAATGAAACTCCTTACCGCTCCATTCAGTTTCAATAACTTTGAAAGCCTGTTTGCTCACAAGATCAACAAATTTTTGGAGAGTCAGGCTTAATTCAATACCCGTAATTTAACCTTGTTTATCCATATCGTTACCATACTCTGTATCGTAAGATTTACCATAATCTGCCCTGAAGGTATTCTCACTAATTCTCATTTGAATGAATGCTGGGGTTAAATCTAAATCTGTTACATAAGGAATATATAGCTTTTTCTTACTGACATATAGGCTTATTTCGTTTCTACTCCAATAAGCGTCATTGTACTCAGTTTCTGGTGGTGTAAGATAAATATAGCCCATGTTAGAGTGCTCCCCGTGGTAGCATGTAATTCTCATATTTACCGCTCCTTTAAGCTTGATTGTAATTAGACGCAATGCTAATATAAAGGTTTCAATTTATTAGATGAATATAAAGGAATATATTAACAAACGTATGTTCCCTGACAAGTTATGGTGTAAATGATTAGGTATAATGTGTTAAAAGAGCCTTTCAGTAGACTTAGACATCATAGGAATTCGAATTCTTATTGTAAGGAGACTAATCATGGTAGAGAAATTTATACGTTTATTCAATATCATTAATGCGATCCAATCAAACCCTGGTATCTCCGCAGCCGATTTAGCTTTTAAATGCGATGTAGACATACGGACGATTTATCGGGATCTGCGCTTATTAGATACCATCACTCCTATAACGAATACAGGCAAAGGGACTGGCTACCGGTTTATGGGCAATTTCTTTATGTATCCTCTTAATTTTTCAGAACAAGAAGCGCTAGTATTCTCCCTGTTGCCCTCAATGGTGGACGAGGACAAATTGCCTCCCGGATTCCATACGGCCTACGATAAAGTCATGTCCACACATCACAAGGAAAAATCCAAGCAAAACAGTATCATCGAGGACATCACCAATATTATTCAGATGGGTACACCAGCTTACCGTAAAGAAAGCCCTAATTATCTGCAACCGCTTATTCAGGCGATTTTAGAGCAGAAGACAATACAAACCACTTATCATACCCAGTATCGGAATGAGACTACCGAGCGCAAGATTGATCCGTACTACCTCGTGCCTCGTGATCAGCGCTTCTATTTAATCGGTTTCTGCCATACCAAGCAGGACATTCGGACGTTTCGAATCAGCCGTTTCCTCAAAGTGGATTCTACGACTGAAACGTTCGACAAGAGTGACTTTAATATCAAAAAGTATCTCAAGAACACATGGTCAATAGAACAAGGTGAGAAAAATATTACCTTTAAAGTACGGTTTAATGCTGAGGTTGCCAGGTACATTAGGGAGGAAGAATTGTTCGTTCATCCGCGTATGACAGATAACAAAGACGGCAGTATGATTTTTGGGGTGACTGTAAATAACGAAAAAGAGTTTATCCGCTGGATTCTGCAGTATGGGCCAGCCGCTGAAATATTAGAGCCAGCTTCTGTGCGTGAAACAGTTAAGAGTCAATTAGCTAAGTGGACCGAGTTGTATAAATAAACTAAGCAGGAACTGATCATAATTACTCGAAATATACAAGGTAGGAAGGATGTGGGTCTCTTGAACCATAATTGGTTTGCGGATTTGTGTGAAATATGCAATAACGATCCCTTTCGTAGAAAGATCCTCCTTGTGGATCATTATGATCAGGGTGAGCAGTGGCTGAATCGGATAACAAAGGAACACGGCCCTCTTCTAGGTGTGGAAACAGAAACGTTAAGGTCACTTGTTGTGAAGCGTACTAAACCGGAACTGTTGAAACAAGGGCTTCGCCTAGTAAATAGTAAACAGACGTTCTGGGTTGTCCAGAATCTTATGGTTAATATGGCGGAGCATCAAGATAAATACATACCAGCCGAGATGATTACCCCAGGTATCGTTCAAAGCTTTCACCACGCGATTGAGGAACTCCGAGGGGCGGGGATTTTTGCTTCAGGTCTTTCTATTTCTGTTTTTGAACATGAGCAAAAAGGTCTCTATATCACTGAACTGCTCTCTGCATATGAACAATGGCTGGAACAGAATCAATTTACTGATTTTGCAGGTCTGCTTGATTACATACCAGAAATTGATAGATCAGCGGATAACCATCTCTTCATCCATAGAGATATGGAGCGGTTCTCTTCTGCGGAGAAAGAAATGCTGAGACGCATCGCTGGAGATAGACTGCTCATTCTTCCGCAAACTGGAGCTTTCCCGTCATCTCTGCAGAATGGTGATCATGTTGCTGTTCAGCTGTACCATGCCACAGGAGCTTTAGCTGAGATCCGCGAAGCATTCCGACGTATATGCAATACGAGTACTCCCTTCGATCAAGCAGAGATCGTTGTTTCTAATTATGAGGCTTATTGTTCAACGATATATACGCTCAGTCAAGCTCTCGATATTCCTTGTACCTTTTCCCAAGGGCTCCCTGTTACTTATACAAATGTCGGAAAGGCTGCGCTGGTTTATCTCGAATGGCTGGAATGCAACTACGATGTAGAGTGCTTACTTAAGGCTCTTCGGCACGATTATATATCATTTCATCAACTTGGAGAATCCGTGGATCAAGCTGATCTCATACCTGCTTTGGAGCAAAGTGGAATTGGCTGGGGAAGACAACGGTATTCCATGTTAGAGGCTGCAGGTAATGCTGGGTTAAAGGGAAGACACACTGAAGCGATCAGGTTGTTAGACCGGGTGTTCACAGGATTATTTCAAAAACTGCCAGATGCGCATCAAGTGACGTGGTCTCCTATGATGATTTTGCACGCATTGATACATTTTCTTGATAAGCACACCGTTCCGTCCAGTGAGGCTGACTCACTCGTTATCACTGAACTGATTGACCAAGCGAAGCTGCTGGAGGTTGTTTCTCCTCGTACTCTGTCCAGCGAGAGAGCGCTGCGTTATGTAAAAGACATGGTAGAGGGTATTCGTATCTTTGGAAGCGGACCATCTTGCGGAAAGCTGCATATCTCTTCGCTTCAAGATGGCGGCATATCGGGAAGAACTCAGACTTACATCTTGGGCATGAGTAATGAGGCTTGGTCCTTACAGCTCCGGCAGGATCCTGTATTACTGGATATGGAACGCAGGAGTCTGGAGGGGTTACTCTTATCTACTGAGCGGACTGAGCATATTATTCGTGAACGTGAGACCCGATTAGGATTGCTGTCAGGACAAGTTACGCTGGGCTATTCCAGCTATGATCCGGCAGAGCAGAAGGAAATCATTCCGGCCTTTGCGTTATTACAGGCTGCTAGAATTGTGACGGACGATCCCCAGATGAATCTGACTGGACTAGGACAGGTACTGGGTAGACCGGTTGGATATATGTCGATTGACCCGAATGGAGAGCATTTATTGGATGGGACGGATCGCTGGCTTGGACGGTTCCACACTGAGGGGGAACTGAAAGATGGCCTTTCATCACTACGTCAATCCTTTCCATTCGCCGCTAAGTTGGAACAAGCAGAGATGCGAATTAGCGAAGGAGCCCTATCAGAGTATGAAGGAATGCTCTCGACGAATACCTTTGCGGTTCGTTATTTAAACAATCCTGAGACGTATCTTAGTGTGACTCAGCTCGAACGATATGCGGAATGCCCAAAGAGGTTTTTCTTTTCTCAAGTACTGAAGCTCAGGGCAAAGGAGACTGCTAAATTCGATCGTTCCAAATGGCTGGATGCTGCTAGCAGAGGCAGCTTGCTTCACAGTATCTTTTATCACTATCTGAAAGAGATGTCTGCAGGTTCTATAAATGAGAATAGGCTTAAGCATGATGAACACAGGATTCAGGAAATCACAGAGCAGGTCATCCGTGAGTATGAAGCGAAGGTGCCGCCGCCAACTCCCCATATCTTTCATAAAGAATGCGATTCGCTGCGACGTGATGTCGCCATTTTTTATCAGATGGAGCAAAAAGCCCAGGGACGGCCACTTTTTTTCGAGCTCGAATTGACATTAGACGGACAACCCATGAGCGTCAGGCTGGATAATGGTCTTGTCATTAGAATGAAGGGGTTTGTGGACAGGGTTGATGAAATCGGGCCGCACAAGTACAAGATCTATGATTACAAAACAGGCAGTCCGGCGAAGTATGACGAGAATGAGTATTTCTCACAGGGGACGCAACTGCAGCATGCGCTGTATGCTGTTGCGGTTGAACAGTGGCTTAAGCATACCGGTATGGATACGGAGGCGCGTGTTGTAGAGTCAGCCTATTACTTCCCAACGGAACGAGGCAAAGGCGATGAAGTATCCCGGGTTCAAAATAAGACGGCTGAGCTATCGGAGCTGGTGGGACATCTATTAGCTTCGATGGAGTCAGGAACATTTACCGCAACAACAGAGTTGAAACGATGTTCCTATTGCGATTATGGAACGGTGTGCAAGAATGAATCAGAACGTACGAAGGCAAAATGGAATTTAGAACCCAATACTCCATTGCTTCACCATATCAAGGAGGTAGAGCGTTTTGGTTGATGATAGGGCGGCCAGAGAGCGAATTGCAGAGATACTAGACCGGACATTGATGGTGGAAGCAGGGGCAGGATCGGGGAAAACGACATCACTCGTTGGCCGGATGATCGCGTTGATTGAGTCAGGGAGCGCCGTGGCCGAGCAGATCGCAGCCATTACTTTCACGCGGAAAGCAGCGGATGAGCTGAAATGCAGGTTCAGACTGGAGCTGGAACGGCGGATCCGTAAGGCGATAGAGCCGCAGAAGGCTCTGTTGCAGCGGGCTTTACAGGAGATTGATCGGTGCTATATTGGCACGATTCATTCTTTTTGCGGCAGACTGCTTAGGGAGAGACCGATTGAGGCGAGACTGGATCCCATGTTCCGTGAGATTGAAGAAGATGAAGCTAGCTTATTGCAGGACCAATGCTGGGATGAGTATCTGGTGAGCTTGATCGAGAACGTTAAGGAAGATGAGATGGCGGACGTTGCGTCCTTGCAAGTAAACGTGGAGGATCTGCGCCAGGTATATAAACGGGTATGCGACTATACCGATGTACACATTGAGACGGTTGCCTCTCCTAGACCTGACTTTGACCTTATTCGCTTATCTCTGCCGCAGATGATAGCAGAAGCTGGGCGTTACATTCCAACACAGAAACCAGCACAAGGCTGGGATGCGCTGCAGGCAATGGTTCGTGACGGAAAGAAACTGCTTATACTACACGGACTTGATGATGATATGCGTATACTGCAGCTCGCATTGATATTTGAGCGAAAAATCAATGTTACCTTAAACAGGTGGACAGACAGTGCTATGGCAAAGGAATACAAAGTTACGTTCCTGGAATGGCAAATCCGCGTTTTGTTTCCCTTCCTTGGTGCTTGGCGCGAGTATCTATATCCGCAGTTGATTGATTTTGTCAGTCCGGCTGTTGATTATGGCGCATACAAGCGAAACGAACTAGGCGTTCTAGACTTTCAGGATCTGCTGATGCGGGCAACTGCGTTACTCCGTGAGCATGAGCATGTACGGCGTTTTTTTGCTGCCCGTTATACGCGCTTGTTCGTAGACGAATTTCAGGACACCGATCCCATTCAGGCCGAACTTATGTTTCTTCTAACAGGTGATGACCCAAGGGAAGCGGATTGGAGAAGGATCACTCCCAAACCAGGTTCTTTATTTATTGTTGGAGATCCGAAACAATCTATTTACCGGTTTAGACGTGCGGATATTTCAACCTATAATTGGGTCAAAAACAAGATCAGTTCTTGTGGTGAGGTCCTGCAGCTAAGTGCGAACTTTCGCTCAATTCACCATCTTGGGCAATTTACAAATGATGAATTTAATACCCGGTTTCCACAGGCTGAATCTGAACATCAGGCGGCTTTTGTACATATGGATACACGAACAGCTAATCCGGAGAATGGCGTACAACATGGAGTCTACACGATGACTCATGCGAAAATGGCCGGAGGCCAGGCGGTGATTGCCGAAGCAGATGCAGACAAGGCTGCTCGTTATATTGCCTGGGCTTGCAGCGGCCACTTGAAGATTCAGGAGAAGCAGCCGGGAAGTGACGGTGGTTTCATTGTAAGGGACGCAACTCCAAGTGATTTCCTGGTACTGTTGAAACGAAAAGATTTCTTGCACTTGTACGCTGCAAAACTGGAGCAGTATGGAGTTCCCTCTATTACTGCTGGAAGCTCGGCGATATACGAAGAAATAGATGCGCTTGCTATGCTGGCAAGTTGTCTTAATGATCCTGGAGATCCAGTATCACTGCTAGCTGTGCTGAAGGGAATGTTATTCAGTGTCAGTGATAATGCACTCTTCCATTATAAAATGCAAGGATTCCCGATAACCTATACTACTTTACCGAATCAGGCAGAGGTCGGGATGATAGCACTGCCAGTATATGAAGCACTGGTACGACTCGCTGAATACGCGGATCTGATCCGGAAGATGCCGGCATTACCGGCACTGTTACATATCATTGAGGATCTGGGGTTGATTCCGCTCGCAGCCCTTCGTCAGACTGGCCGAGCTCGTGCCGGCACATTGATCAAGCTCCTGCATCTGCTGCATAAGGACAGTATGGTCGCAGCCAGCTGGCCGGAACTGAGCTCGTATATATTGCGTGTCGTAAAAGAAGCGAAGCTAGAGTGCGGCGATCTGTTCGCAGGTGAGCAGGATGCCGTTCGCATCATGAACCTACATAAAGCCAAAGGGCTTGAGGCACCAGTTGTACTGCTGACCTGTCCATGTGGAGACTCCGATCATGATGCTGCAGAGCATGTGGACCGGATGGGAGATTCCGCGCGCGGATATTTCAGCATCACGCGGCGAAGAGGATATCAAGAGGATGTGATTGCTCATCCACCAGGCTGGGAAGTACTCGCTGAGCGGGAGCGATTGTATATGAATTCAGAGAAGGAACGGCTGCTATATGTCGCCGCTACCCGCGCCAAGCAGCTTATGATCATTAGTCGATATCCGGACAAACCGGCGATCGATCCATGGAGCAGCTTCGATAGCGGAATTCAGGAAGATAGAGAGCTGGATGATCCTGAAGTTATGCCAGTGATGCCTTCACGTTACGAAGGGGTACATGATGAAATGGCTGATGAAGATAAGGGCCGTCAGTGGCGAATCCGGCTGGCACAGCCGACGTATCAGTCGACTTCGGTAACGAAACTGGCGAAGTCAGGAGCCGTTCAGCCACCTCGACCGCTTGCGGGCAGAGGCATGGCGTTCGGCAGCGTGGTTCATCGCTGCATTGAACTACTTGGGACTGGCGCGGAATCCGAGCAGATGGAGCTGCACATCAGGATGATCGCTGAAGAAGAGGGTATGGATAAAGCGCTGATTCCAGATGTGTTAAGGATGCTGGATGATGTGGTGAATCATCCGCTATGGCGACGTGCACTGGCGGCGAAGCGACGGATTCATGAGTTACCGATTCGTACGGTTAGGACGGACCTAGATCTGGAGTACGAAGCTTTGAAAGTAGGTTCCACAGCAAGGACGCTATATTTGAAAGGCGTTATTGACTTCCTCTTTGAAGAGGAGGATGGCTGGGTGGTTGTTGATTTTAAGACGGATGTGTATGAAGATGGGCAACAGCAGGCGTTTGTGGAGTTCTATCGGCCTCAGGTTGGGGCTTATCAGGAAGAATTGAAAAGAGCGTTTGGGTTGAGGGTGAAAGAGACAGGGCTTTATTTTTTGCATGGGAATGAGTATGTGGTGTTATGAAAGAGCCTATGTTCGATATATTTTGCATAAATGGATATAAATCTCTTCCGTAAAATAGTACTATAGAAGTATAGAAAATGACTTATTCCGCAGAAGAAAAGTAACGATTAGTGTGCGCAGATTATATTGCGTGTATCTTTGGAGCTGCGTACCATGGCGACCACTGATACACGTTTTTCTATTTTATACAGGAGGCGATCAACCAAGTTATGGTGTCATTATTCTCCTTTTTGGAAGAGGCAAACATAATGGGCTCTCCGTCTTGGCTGTTGAAGCGGAAGAAGCGGTGTGGAGCAATCCACGTGCTACACTGACGCAGGGTAGGCTATTCAGTGAAGAACTGGCCTCTATCGTATCCAAGCAAGAGAATCTGGAAAATGTGTTCGCCTTGAAACATAACGAACGGATACATAAGCTGTCCCGGGAAGGGATTCTACCTGAAGAGATCAAGACCAGTTTTGAATGGCTGCGATTGAGTGGAAATCAGGCCTCCCATAATGTCAAATCAATTCCCATTGAACTGGCAATTACAGCCCAAAGACATATCTTCACGCTGGCTTCGTGGTATGTAGAATCTTATGGATCCTTGGAGATTGAGACACCAGCCTATCAGATGCCCTTACAGCCTTCAAAAAGTAGTCCCGATCTTGTTACAAATGAACTTGTAAGTGAACAACTGGGACAGCTATTGAATGAGCAGATTGAGACGAAGTTGTTGCCGACATTGACGGAGCAGTTTAAGTTTCTGCAGGAAAGTATCTCCAAGGTGGCAGGCAGTCTGGATGAATGGACGCGGCAAAAACCGGTAGTAATAGAAGATGGTAATTTAGACGGTGGAATGCCGGCTACAGAAAAAGTGTCTAACGTAGCGGAGTTAATCGAATCTTTAGATATAGAAGAGAGGCTGGAAATCGGCAACTACCTGGCCAGTCGCGGGCTTTCCACTATAGACAAACGGCCAAACAATGGAGCTCTGTGGGTAATCGGGGGATGGGAAATCAAAGATGAGCTATTTCCATTGAAAGATCAGGGTCTTTATTTCAAATTCGCCAGAAACGGAAGTCGATCAACCAAACGGCAGCCAGCCTGGTTCCTGACCGGGAAGGCCCCGTCAGTTGAGCGCTATTTGAGTTTGCCGGCTATTCAGGAACAGGATAAGGAACGAATTCTGGATGATTTTGAATTAGCGATAAATAGGCCAGCAGGGGATATTACTGATCTACCTGATCAATCATGGATTGAGCTGGATCAGCCCAAAATTGAGACTGATTCTTTCGTAGAAGAAACGATGGATACAGTTATAGAAGAACAGCTTATAGATGTATTGTCTTCTGACATGGTTGATATCGTTCGGACCTATCAGCAACGGGAAATTCATTTCCCAGCATCTATGTCCGACCTTACGCTGGACGAACTGCAAATTACCGGATGTGACTCTCTGCTTCGCAGTATGCGCCAAAAGCGGGGATGGACAGCCATTCATAATCTACCGGTTGAGCTTTCAGAGATTACAGACAATGTTAGCGGTGCTGGTGCCAGAATCATTGCCAAGTTCATTAAGCAGCTGGAACAATCCATTCAAGATGAGAAGAAATTGATCGGTTCCGGTAATCGCAAAGCCAATCTAGTTATTGCTTATAGAGCGCTGAAAAAGAAACTGGGCAGACGTGCAACCTACTTGGAGATGCATCAGCAGGGAGCTTGTGATAGTAAAGAGTTTCGCCAACTATTCGGCTCCTACTACTTATTTCTGCTGAAAGCCAAAGAATTGGACAAGCGGGAAGCCGGAGTGGCTCAGCGCTACGAGCAATGGCTGTTGGAAACGGAATCGACCATCATGCGGAAAAGCTATAAAATGGTTGTGCTGCTCAGTATGTTGGAGCGCGGGCAGGACGGCTGGATGCAGCCGATTACGGCTGAAGAATCCGCCCCCTTCTTTTACGCCTATTATATGAATAACCCGGATAAGAAGAGCATTGATTTCTCGGATGATGAGTCGCGTAAACTGTGGGACGATCCGCTAGACAAAACTGCCCGGGTAATCGCAAGGATGCCTATGGGCACCTGGGGGGGAAGTTCCAATAAAGTGGTCGCGTATGCCAAAGGGCAGTTTAAATTATTGTTTAATGTGCGGGAGACTGACCGGGGAATGCTGTATGAGTGGACGCGGGAGATATGTGAGTATCGGCTGTATAGTTATTTTGGGCGGAAGTCTGATTAATAGCATGGACTTCCTAATTAAATGAATCTTCATCCTCCTAATTATTCAAAATTAAAATAATACTACAACTAAACATCATGATAGGAGCGTTCGAAGCAATGGCAAATGAAAAATTAGTATCGAGCATCGAAGATAAGCTATGGGCAGCAGCAGATAAACTTAGAGGTAGTATAGATGCCTCCAAATATAAAAATATTGTACTGGGTATCGTATTTCTCAAATACATATCGGATCGGTTCGAGCAAAGATATAACGAACTGATTGCAGAAGGTGATGGTTTCGAGGATGACCGGGATGAATACGAACGTTTTAATGTATTTTATGTCCCTACAGAAGCACGTTGGAAATCCATCATTGAGCATGCGACTAAGCCTAACATAGGTCAAATCATTGATGAGGCTTTTATTGCTATTGAAAAAGAAAATAAAAATCTCGCCGGCGTTCTTCCTAAAATTTATTCGGGTGCGGATATTGACCAACGTAGAATTGGCGAAGTCATTATGGTTTTTGAGAACTCTAATACGTTATTAATTGAAGAGGACGCACTTGGTCGTGTTTATGAGTACTTTCTCGGTAAATTCGCTTTTATCTTAGGCGCAGGTGGTGGGGAATACTACACCCCTAGCAGCGTAGTAAAACTATTGGTAGATATGATCGAACCCTTCGAGGGCACGATATATGATCCATGTTGTGGTTCTGGTGGAATGTTCGTACAGGCTCAGAAATTCGTCAAAGCACATGGCGGCAGTACGTTCAAGCTTTCGGTATATGGACAGGAATTAAATGCAGAGACGAGAAGACTAGCAACGATGAACCTTGCCATTCGCGGTATAGAATCCAATTTAGGTCAGACGCATGAAGACACATTTCATTCCGATCAATTCCGAGATGAGAAATTTGACTATGTGCTTGCCAATCCTCCATTTAATATAAGTGATTGGGGACAAGACAGTTTGCTTGATGATCCGCGCTGGAAATGGGGTATCCCTGCTAAGAACAATGCCAACTATGCTTGGCTCTCCCATATGCTGAATAAACTGAAACCTTCCAAGGGAGTTGCTGGGATTGTTTTGGCAAATGGTTCATTGTCTTCGCAAACGGCGGGGGAAGGTACCATTAGGACTAAATTCATTGATGAAGACGTAGTCGATTGTATTGTAGCCATGCCAGATAAATTATTCTACACAACAGGAATTCCTGTGTGCTTATGGTTCCTGAGACGTGGAAAGAAGCGCAAAGGTGAAGTGCTATTCATCGATGCCCGCGCCATGGGGGTAATGGTAAGTCGTAAATTACGGGAGTTAACAGATGAAGATATCTCCTTGATTTCAGAAACCTATCATAAGTGGCTTAAGGGCGAGGGTTATCAGGATGAAGTGGGCTTCTGCAAATCAGCAAGTCTTGAGGAAATTCAGAAGCATGATTATGTATTAACACCAGGGCGATATGTTGGCGTGAAAGAAATCGTGGATGATGAGCCGTTTGAGGAAAAGATGGAGAAGCTTGTGTCTGAGCTTTCAGATTTGATGTCGGAGTCTTCTGTGCTGGATGAGAAGATTAAGAAGAGTCTGGGGGGGATTGGGTATGAGTTTTAGTGTAGAAAATATAGAATATCGACCATTAACGAGTGTATTGAAATTTATAGTTGATAATCGTGGGAAAACTGCACCAACATCAGACACGGGAATTCCACTAATTGCGACAAACTGTATTAAAGACAATGAACTTTATCCAGTGTTCGAAAAAGTGCGATTTATATCTGAAGATACTTACAATAATTGGTTTAGAGCACACCCTATACCAGGTGATATTATATTCGTTAATAAGGGAACACCAGGTAGGGTTTGTCTTGTACCAGACCCCGTAAACTTTTGCATAGCACAAGATATGATGGCATTTCGTGTTGATGAAGACATTGTTGATAACAAATACCTATTTGCCGTTCTAAGAAGTTCTCAATTTCAGAATCAGATTGTTAATTATCATGTTGGTACATTAATACCGCATTTTAAAAAAGGGGATTTAGACAAGTTATTGATTCCTATCCCTTCTATGAAGATACAAAAGATTATAGGAGATTATTATTTTTCAATATGCAACAGAATCGAACTTAATAACCGCATGAACAAAGTGCTTGAGCAAATGGCTCAGGCGATTTTCAAGCAATGGTTTGTTGATTTTGAGTTTCCAAATGAAAATAATGAACCCTATAAGTCTAGCGGTGGAGAAATGATTAAAAGTGAGGTGGGAATGATTCCCTTAGGTTGGGAAGTATCCAATATTGAATCACTAACAGAAATTATTATAGATTATAGAGGTAAGACACCTAAAAAGCTTGGTAGGAACTGGAGTGAGACTGGGATAATTGCCCTTTCGGCAAAAAATATTAAAAATGAAGGTCTCGTGAATTTAGATCAAGCGAACCGAGTTGATGAAGAACTTTATAATCTATGGATGAAAGATGAATTAAAATACGGAGATATTCTATTAACTTCAGAGGCACCACTCGGGGAATTATATTTTAAAGCAAATGATGATAAATATTGTCTGAGTCAAAGGCTATTTGCTATCAGAGCAAATAGTAACGCCATTATTCCCGAAATATTGTACATGTATTTAAGGACCTCAGAAGTGATGGGGGAAATTGTAGGCCGAGCAACAGGTACTACTGTTACAGGGATTAGGCAATCTGAGTTGAGGAAAGTCAAAGTTATAAATCCTTCAAGTGATATTCAGGCTAGGTGTCAAAGTTTATTAAGTACAGTTTTCAAAAAGAAGAATGTAATTGAAAAAGAAAATCGTAAACTTATAAATGTAAGAAACACCCTACTCCCAAAACTCATGTCCGGAGAAATCGACGTTTCCAACATCGAACTATAAATTGGCGGTGAACTTATGTTTACAGAAGATAGCCTGGAAGCAGTAGTACTTGAACTATTGCATGACGAACTGAACTACACCATACAAAACGGCTACGATCTAGTGCGCGATTATGCAAAGGTAGTATTAGAGGATGATCTACGAGAGGCACTTTATGCTCTGAATCCAACTCTATCCTCTGAAATTATAGAAGCTGCTTTTCGTCAGATTCTCTATATCGACGACGGCAGTCTTGTTTCCGCCAATCAACTATTCCATCGCTATCTAATCGAAGGCGTCAGAATTGAAGTGCATGGGGAGGACATTCCTGCGCGAATTGTCAAAGTGATGGACTTTGAACAACCGCATAACAATTCATTCAAAGCAATCAATCAATTCACAGTCATTCATAAAGCTGAGAAACGCCCAGATATCGTTCTATTCATTAATGGATTACCGCTCGTAGTCATTGAATTGAAATCAGCCGTGCGTGAGCAAGCGACGATTCATGATGGTTATTTGCAGATCAAGACGTACCAAGATATGATCAAACCGCTGTTCCACTATAATGCCTTTAGTATCATTAGTGACGGGGTAAATGCCCGTTTTGGCTCGATCACCTCTGACTATGACTACTTTATGCAATGGAAAAAGGTTGATATGGATTCCCCTATTGTAGATGCACCTCACATTGCGCAGATCGGTACGCTAATCAAAGGTTTATTGCACAAAGAGCGGCTATTGGATGTTGTAAAGAACTTCACTTTTTTTGCAGGAGGAAAGTCCAAGATTATTTCTGCGTACCACCAATATTATGGTATGAAGAAAGCCATCGATAGTGTCGTTCATGCTGTTGATGGAGATAAACGCGGTGGTGTAGTTTGGCATACGCAGGGTTCTGGCAAGTCTTTTTCGATGGTATTTCTATCTGCAGGGTTAATTCAAAAGTTGAACAATCCGACGTTAGTTGTTGTAACAGATCGGAATGATTTAGATGAGCAAATTCACGGGACCTTCGGCAGTGCAACGGAATATCTTCGCCAATCCCCGGTTCGTGCCGAATCACGGGAGGATCTTAATACGTTGTTAGATAAGCGCTCTGTGGGAGGGATCATCTTTACAACGATTCAGAAGTTCACTGAAGAAACAGGGATGCTCTCCAATCGGCACGATATTATTGTTATAGCAGATGAAGCCCATCGCTCCCAGTACGGAGTCAACCCTGATATTAGAATCGATAAAAAGACGCTGGAAGCTGAGCTGGTCTATGGTTATGCCAAATATTTAAGGGATGCGTTACCGAACGCTACATTCGTTGGATTTACTGGTACTCCTATTGACTCGAATGATAAATCAACTATCGGGGTGTTTGGTGAACTGATTGATGTTTACGATATGACACAAGCCAAGATGGACGGAGCAACTGTGGATTTACACTATGAGAATCGTTTAGCCAAGGTGCATCTCGATGAGGGGATACTCGACAAGATTGATCATGAAGTTTCGAAAATTCAAGAACAAGGTCTTTCTCTCGAGAAGATTGAACAATTAAAAAAAGACCTCGTGACGATGGAAGCGGTCATTGGTGATGAAGATCGGTTGAATCTGGTAGTGGATGATATTTTGAAACATTATACTATTCGCAAAGATATGCTCAAAGGTAAAGCGATGATTGTCGCCTATTCACGCAAAATTGCTTTTCGGATGTATCAACTGATCCAAGAGAAAGCACCGGATTTAGCCGATCACGTTCGTCTGGTTATGACGGATAGCAATAAGGATATTCAAGAAATGCGCGATATTATAGGAACCAAACAATCCCGACAAACACTTGCTAACCTTTTCAAAAAAGAAGACAGCGATCTTAAAATAGTCATTGTGGTCGATATGTGGTTAACCGGCTTTGATATCCCCTGCTTAGATACGATGTACATAGATAAAATTATGAAGGAACATAACTTGATGCAGTGTATTGCACGAGTGAACCGCGTATATAAAGTGAAAGAGTCCGGACTGATCGTGGATTATATTGGCTTGAGTAAATATTTGAAAGAAGCTTTAAATACCTATACCAATCGAGACAAGAATAGTGTGCCAGATATCGAAAAAGCCAAGGAAATCCTAATGACCGAAGTGGAAATTCTGGAAGGGATGTTTCATGGCTTTGATTTTAGCAGGTATTTGGAAGCTACACCAAAAGAACGGTTCGAACTTATTCAGGATGGTGTCGAGCATGTACTGAAGGAACGCGCCAAGGATGTTTTTTTGAAGCATGTAGTTAGGTTGCAAAGTGCGTATACCATTTGTGCGACTGCGCTGGATTTTGAAGTGCGCGTCCGAGTGAGCTTCTTCGTAGCGATCAAATCGTTTATCGTTAAGGTAGAGCGAGATGGTATGCCTGATGTGGAAGCGTTCAAACGGAAAATATCGGAGATGATCGAACAAGCCATTATAAGAGATGGTGACGAGGTAGTTTCCATTTCTGCAAAGCAAGAAAAGAGCCTGTTATCCGTTGAAAATTTGCAGAAGATCATGGCGATGAAACGTAAAAACGTTGCGGCCAGCATCCTGAAAAAACTACTCGATGATAAGATCAAATGGTTCGAGCAAACGAATATTGTTCGTTCGGGATATTTCTCCGACAAACTAAAAGTTATCGTCGAACGGTACAACCATATTGAAGATATCAATGTGTTAATTACCGAGATGATCGATATCGCTAAGGAGATTGAATCGGCAACTAATGAAGGTATAGATTTGCAATTGTCACCTGAGGAGCAGGCGTTCTATGATGCGTTGGCAAAACCAGAGCTGATCAAAGCGCATTATAAATCAGATATTCTACGAGAAATGGCAAAGAGATTGATTCAATTGATTAATGATAACAAAACTCCAGATTGGGAAAAACGTAACGATGCCAGAGCCAATATGAGATCCCTCATCAAACGTTTATTGAAGCAATATAAATACCCGCCTGATGAAATCAAAGATGCAACAGAATTGGTGATTAAGCAAGCTGAACTGCAAATGAAGAACAACTTGTATACTCAGAGGACCCATTGGACAAATCCTTCCATAGCTGCGGAGACGAGAGGGACTTATTTATAGGGGATGGATTGCATTATACGATTTGATTTAAAAATAGAGAACATAGTAGTCGGCAATTAAACTTTTATATGAAATCACATCACAAGAACAAGAGTTCGCTGACAACCCACTGTCAGCGAACTTTTGTTAATATAGAGTAACAAAAAAAATAGGAACCCTATAACGGTTAAGTTAGGCGAAAGAATATCCGAAAGGACGGAAAACTATGAAAATATTCCACACAGCAGACTGGCATCTCGGCAAGCTGGTACAAGGCGTCTATATGACAGAGGATCAGCAATACATCCTAGAACAGTTCATTAAGGATATTGAAACGGAGCAGCCCGATGCCATCATTATTGCAGGCGATCTATACGATCGTGCGGTTCCGCCGACGGAAGCAGTGCTTCTACTTGATTGGGTGTTGCAGAAGATTATACTTCAGTTGAAGATCCCTATGCTCGCCGTCGCCGGTAATCATGATAGTCCAAGCCGTCTTGATTTCGGAAGCAGTATTATGAGAGCCTCGGGGCTACATATCGCCGGGGAACTTACCACCTCCATGGAGCCAGTGGTATTGAATGATGAGCATGGTGAAGTTCACTTCCATCTCATTCCTTATGCTGAGCCTGGGAAAGTGCGTTATTTACTCGCTGATGAGAGTATTAGAACACATAATGATGCCATGCAGAAGATTACGGAGAATATTAAGAGAACGATGGACCCAAACGCCCGCCAAATTTTTGTGGGACATGCTTTCGTGACGCCTGGCGGTGAAGCACAGGATAATACAAGCGATTCTGAACGGCCGCTGTCCATCGGTGGGGCTGAACATGTAAGCTCCGAATTTTTTGACGGATTCCATTATACCGCATTAGGTCACTTGCATCAGGCACATCATGTAGGAAACGAAACAGTCCGGTATGCTGGTTCACCGTTAAAGTATTCGGTTTCGGAAGAACATCATAACAAGGGATATTTAATTGTCCACCTAGATCAGCATGGAAATACAACGATTGAACGAAAATTGCTGACCCCACGACGTGATTTGCGTACAGTCGAAGGTTTTATCGCAGATATTGAGCGTCATGTCATCAATGAGGATTATGTGTTCGTCCGCTTGCTGGATGAAGTGTTGGTGTCATCGCCAATGGAACGAGTACGCTCTGTCTATCCTAACGCAATGCATGTTGAACGCAAGATGATGATCCCAGGGTTGATTGGGGAGTCACAGGCGGTTGATGGACGAGCGAAAATGGATGGACTTTCGCTGTTCAAAGCTTTTTACAAAGACGTAAGAGGAACAGATCTATCACCAGAAACAGAGAAGTTGTTTATCGAAACGCTGCAGGAGATCTTGGAGAAAGAAGGTGAGCGTTATGAGACCGCTCAAGCTGACAATGACGGCGTTCGGGCCGTATAAGGATACAGAGATTATTGATTTCTCTGAGCTTAAAGAGCATCGCTTATTTGTGGTGTCAGGGAATACGGGGGCCGGGAAAACATCAATTTTTGACGCAATCTGTTTTGCTCTGTATGGAGATGCTAGTGGTGAAGACAGAAATGATAACAAGATGCTCCGCAGTCATTTCGCCGATGACCAGACACACACTTCTGTTGATTTGGAATTTGAACTAAAAGGTCGGATATATCGTGTATTTCGGCAGTTGGCCCATGTGAAGTCCGGTAACAAGGGGGCGACAGGAGATAGCTATGAGCTGTACGAAATTAGCAGTGGAAAGGCAATTCCCATTGTCGATCGCTTTATTGTGTCGCAGGTAGATGAGAAAATTCGTGGACTCATAGGACTCACCAAGGAGCAGTTTAGCCAAATCGTTATGCTGCCACAGGGTGAATTTCGCAAACTGCTAACTTCAGAGACAGAGAACAAGGAAGAGATCTTGCGCCGGATTTTTAAGACAGGGTTATATAAACAGGTCACGGACCATTTGAATGAACAACGGAAGGACATGCAGCAAATTTGCTCGGAGCAAGCGAAGATGCTGGAGTATCATATCGGTAATGTGAAAGGTGCTCTAGGGGGGCGTGAAGTCTCTGACTTATACAAGGTTTTTGAGCAGGAGAACCATAATACTTATCAAGTGCTTGAAGCATTGAATAAAGAGATCGAATATTATACTGTGCAACTGAAAGAAAAGAAGCAGCTGCTGCAATCTGAAATGACAAAGTTCCAAGAGCATACGGCAGTTTATCATCAAGCTCGAGCGGTGAATGAACAATATGATCTGTTAGATCAAAAATCTGAAGTAAAGCAAAAGCTGGTAGCGCAAGAGGATGTTATCAAACAGCAAACAGAGCAGCTATCTCTGGCGGAGCAAGCGGTTCACCTTCAGGTCTATGAACAACATAATATTGAAATGACGGGTGAACTAAGTCGTAAAAGCGAGTTGCTCGAAGCTGCGCTTACTGAATGCCTGCAGGCTGAAACTGCCCTCAATACGGCTATTGCTCTCTATAAGCAGGAAGAGGGAAAGGAAGAATTACGGAATCAATCTTTGCGTGAACTGGATCGACTTCAAGGATATCTCCCAGCAGTAAAAGAGATTGACCAGAGACAGCAACGAGTCACGATGCTTACGATAGAAGTGGATACCTTGTCTAAGCAGTTGAACGGTGCAATTGATGAGCTGGAGATGAAGCAGAGCGATCGACTCTCTAAGGCAGCGCAAGTTAAGGAACTGGAAGCTAAGGTTCTTCATTTGCCGGCAAAGACTGAAAAGCTTAACCAGTTAAGACAGCAGGCTGTAACTATGAAAGAATATCTCGGCCTTTTAGACAAACTTACAATTGAACAAGCAGAAGAAAGAGGGAATAAAGAGTCATTTGAGCAAGCGGATCAGGCGTATTCTACAATTGAGGAACTCTGGATTGAAGGACAAGCAGGATTGCTTGCAAGTCATCTTCATGACGGTGAGTTATGTCCGGTCTGCGGAAGTCTTGATCATCCCCAAAAAGCTGCTGCCACCGGCGACATTCCTACCAAAGAAGAGCTTGAACGGATGCGTAAGGAGAAATCTTCATTTGAAAAAAAATATCTCGAAGTAAAAGCTAAACTAACTACTACGCAACAACAGATTCTAGAGAAGCAGCAGCAGTTGCTTGAACTGGGATATCCGTTAGAAGGGATTCAGATTGTTTATGCTGATCTGCAAATAGAGGGAAAGGCACTGGTTGAAGAGGAGAAGCAACTGAAGGAAGATAATTCTATGTTGGCTCCACTCAAGCAAGCATTAGATACGCTGGATAGCAAATTGGAGGAGTTACGCAAACAAAAGGAACAGACGCTAAATTTGTTCAATAGCAAAAATACAGAATATGTAACTGAGAAAGCATTATTTGATCAATCGTTATCCAGCTTGCCAGAAGAAGTACGTAGTCTCGGGAAATTAGAACAGCATATCAAGAGTGCAGAGGTTAACAATAGACAACTTGAGAGCGCGTGGAAGCAAGCACAGAGTCAATACCAGGAAGCGAACGAACGGAATATCAAGGCATCTGCAAGCCGAGTCAATGCTGAGAATGGGAAGAGCGAAGCGACTACCAATAAGGACAAGGCTCTTCAAAGCTACCTCGGAGTGTTAGAACAGGTTGGGTTCGCTTCAGAAGAAAGCTATAAAGCAGCGAAGATGAGCAATAGTGCTCAAGCTGAGCTGAAGAGTCAGATTGATATGCACAAGTCCTCATTGGCATTGGTAACCAAGCAAATTGAGGAATTAACCTTCACGCTGGCAGGTAAAGAACGTCAAGATCTTGCCATCCTGCAGAAGCTTCTAGATGATCTGGAGCAATCTATTGATATCGTTCGCGCTGAGTCTATCCAAGCTGGGAATAACTCTGATAAAGGCTCGGAATTTAAGGCGAATATTCTTGAGGCTGAGCGTAGCTGCCAAGAGGCTGAACGTGAGTACCAAGTGGTGAAAGATTTGTATGATGTTGTGCGCGGAGAAAATAGTAGTAAGATCTCCTTTGAACGCTATCTTCAAATTGAGTTTTTAGATAAAATTATTCACAATGCAAACCATCGGCTACAAAAGATGTCCGGAGGACAATACTACCTTGTCCGCAGCAACCGCATGGAGAAACGCGGCAAGCAAAGTGGCCTTGGATTTGATGTGTATGACAATTACACCGGTCAAATGAGGGATGTTAAGACATTATCCGGTGGAGAAAAGTTTAATGCTTCGCTGTGTCTAGCGCTCGGAATGGCAGATGTTATTCAAGCCTATGATGGCGGGGTTTCACTAGAAACCATGTTCATCGACGAGGGTTTTGGTTCACTGGACGAAGAGTCTCTGAACAAAGCCATTGATACTCTGATTGACTTGCAACAGTCCGGCCGAATGATTGGTGTGATCTCACATGTCCAGGAGCTGAAGAGCGCGATACCGGCAATCCTGGAGGTGAAGAAAACTAGAGAAGGGTATAGTTATACTAATTTTGATGTGAGTTAAGTTGTTTAATAAGAACGCTGGAGCGCTAGTCAAATCCTTTATAAGGCTATAGAACGGGGGAGTCCTTCTTTGTAAACCAGGGAAGGCCTCCCCCATTTTATAGTGTGATTTTTAGGATCTTAACACTGCTTTCAAATAAGAACTTGGTTATCCTAACTAATCATACTTTAATAAAGGAATATTAATATTTTGATTAAGGATTCTCAAGGATAAAATTGTTACATAAATCTCCAAATCCAGCTATTCTAAGTACAGATTTGTGTGGTAATATGTTGAAAAGGAAGAAGGTGGACTAAAACATTGTCACGATCGGCAGATTATACTATTTCTGGATTCCTGTATCAGTTTAACAAAACACTAGTCGAAATACTAAACTCACAAGATGATGAAGAGATAACTATAGAGGGCATTGTAGAGGATATTGAAATTAATACACCTTTCGTCACGAAGGCAATTCAGTGTAAATACCACGAAAGCCAAAATGCATTTAATCTGAGTACCATATACAAACCTGTTTTACAGATGATGAGTCATTACTATGATAACAGTAAAAGAGATATCCAATACATATTGTTTGCTCATTTTCCAAGTGAAATAAGTGGCACAACCAAACAACTAACAAAAGTAGACATTGAAACAATCCTAACTACTTCAAATATAAAATTTCAAAGTTACATTAAAAAACTAAAGGATAAAGTTGATATTGATGATTTTCTAACTAAGTTTCATTTTGAGTTCGGGCCCACTATAAATAGCCTTATCGACGAAATAAATAATGCATTTGAAGTTAATGGATTACAACAAGGAGATATAGAATCTCTTTTTTATCCAAATGCCATTCAAATGATTGCAGAGTTAAGTACCAAGCATGGTGCTGATGATAGGAAAATCAAAAAAACAGTCTTACTTGAGAATTTAACGAAAATCCGTAGCACAGCAATCACACGTTGGACACGCGAATTAAAGACATTTGACCAATTAATTAAGCAGCGAAGGAAACAGTTAAGTGGAAACTTGAAAAAAAACTCAAGATCAAGATATTTCTTTATTAGTGACTCTTATCTAGATAACTTTAATGAATGTATCATTACTTTTATTTCAGATTACTTAGAAAAATATCACTTCAAAATTTTACATGATAAACCCCCACTTTTTTATTTGAAATGTTCTCCAGAAGTATTTGAGGACATCCGAATAAGGTTATACAAAAAAGGTATCAAGTTTAATGATGGGTTTGTGGTAGGCAGCTTCTTTGATAAGAATAAATTCTTCATGGATCCAATTCGAGTGAGGATAGGAAGTAATACAAATGATGAGTTTTCCTTGAGGATTTTAAGGTGTGATAATAATTCACATTTGTTAAATGAAATGAAGTGTGATGATTTTTTCATCTTTAGCGACTCAGACTTGGATAATATTGACGACCAAGATATATATATTGAAAAGATAGGTCTTAAGAAAATTCAAGAAGTGAAATTTGTATTGGGAATGAGTGATACATTTGAATAATATAATTGGGAAGGTTCTCTCTAGCGCTCCAAATCTAATAAGTATTATGGTTGACAAGCTATCGATATTAGAGGACAACAAAGAGCATTTGCAAATTGGGAAGTACCTTAAAATATCAGAAGGGAATAATAACCATATAATATCGATAATACAAAATCTAAAGGCGATTAACTATGACGTTAGTGACGGCCTTAGGTTCATCATTGACTCGCAACCCATAGGTTGCATAACTGAAGACGGTCTCTTTCATAGAGGTAGTCTTACACTCCCTGTTCCAACAGAGCCCGTGTATATTGTGGATACTGGTACATTAGATAGAATTTTCCGTTCCGACGACGAGTTTGATTTTCCGCTTGGTGTATTATCTCAAAATAAACATATAGAATTAAATATAAATGGGAATAAATTCTTTAGTAAGCATATTGCCGTAGTAGGCTCAACGGGAGCAGGAAAATCATGTGCAGTATCAAAAATACTTCAGAATGCTGTTGGAATTAATAATGATCAAAATCAAAATTCTACTCTACTAAAGAATTCACATATTGTTATTTTCGACATTCATTCTGAGTACGCGGCAGCTTTCACTTTAGAAGAAGATCAAAATTTCACCTTAAATGACTTGACTGTGGATAAAATAAAGCTTCCTTATTGGTTGATGAACTCCGAAGAACTCGAAGCAATATTTATTGAAAGTAACGAGAGCAATTCCCACAACCAAGTATCGCAGTTTAAAAATGCTGTGATCTTGAATAAACAAAAATATAATTCTCATTTATCGGATATAACTTATGATACCCCTGTGTTTTTTGCAATTAAAGAAGTTTTCAATTACATAGAAAATATGAACCGTGAAGTAATTGGTAAGCTTGACGGTGAGAATTGTCCTAAATTATCTAATGGAACATTAATAACAAATCGAAAAGATTACTACTTTAGCCAAGTTCTTGATTTTGTTCAATCTTCAACGTCAAAGGATAATAAAGCAAGTAATGGGCCGTTTTACGGTGAATTTAATAGATTTGTTTCAAGATTAGAAACTAAATTGTCGGATAAACGGTTATCGTTTCTACTGAACCCACAAAAAGAAGATGGTTCGGTCTATAAGACTAATGACTTTGAAGAAATATTAAAGCAATTTCTTGGATATATAAACAAATCGAATGTAACTATTGTTGACTTGAGCGGTGTGCCTTTTGAAGTACTTAGTATTACTGTCAGTTTAATTTCTCGATTGATATTTGATTTTTGTTTTCATTACTCTAAACTGAAACATAAGAATAAGGAATTAAATGATATTCCTGTACTTGTGGTTTGTGAAGAGGCACATAATTATATCCCGCGATCAGGTGGAGCAGAATATAATTCTTCTAAAAAGTCAATCGAGAGAATTGCTAAAGAAGGTAGGAAGTACGGATTGAGTCTAATGGTAGTTAGCCAACGGCCATCAGAAGTGTCTGAAACAATCTTTGCTCAATGTAATAATTATGTTGCGCTCCGATTAACTAATCATAACGATCAAGCTTATGTAAGAAATTTGATGCCAGAAAGTTCAAATGCAATTGCTGAAATATTGCCAAACCTCTCTCCTGGAGAGTGTCTAGTTGTTGGGGACGCGGTACTAATGCCAACTCTAGTTCAGCTAGAAATTCCAAAACCAGAACCAAAATCTCAAAGCATCAAATTCCATTCGGAATGGAATTTACCTTGGAAAGATGTTGAGTTTAGTGAAGTTGTAAAACGGTGGAGGAAAGAATAGCATTATATTGTTGATATCTAAGTATAGTTTGCATTATATGGGTAACCTGTACTGAAGCGTAGATCAGTACAGGTTATTGTTTACACAATACTCTGGCATATTTATATCGAACATACATTCGCTGACAACTCCCAGTCACACCCATAGTTTATCCTATACCTAACTACTCTTCTAATAGGATGGTGCTCTATGGCTAAAACGCATGACGCTCTTCTGTCCCTGATCACAGGGATTAACAAATGGCAGGGCAACTATGGTAAGATTCCGGACGAGCTTTATAAGGGAATGCTGCTATTCATTGAACAGACAGCTGCTTCTAAAGCTCAACCTCCGGTTGATCTATATCATCTACTGCAGATACTTCATCGCCCCTCCAAAGAATGGGGAATCCCTGACCTCCAAGACCATTACCCCGAAGATGCTCCTTTATTAGAAGAATTCATTGGCTTAACGCCGGATGCTGATGAGTTCCTGAACAGATATGTCTCCCCACAGGATGCTGAGCAACAGACTATGTATGAGATCCTGAAGTACTGCCGAGAAGAAGACCGACAGCTTCAGCAGGAATATACTCGCATCCGCACGTTTCTATCTAATCCCAAAAATGCCGTAGTTACTTCCTTTCAATTGTCCCAATTTGCTGATACATTCCTTGATATTCAACTAACGAATCTGATCAAACAATGTTATGAAGAAATAACACCTGCGGTGGCAAACTTTCGGAAGTGCCCCCACTGTGGATGGACCCTGGAGTATAAGAATGACCGGTGGCGTTGTAATAAGGAAGATATCTGTCATCTGCTTGCTGATTTTGAGCGCATGAGTTCTTTTGATTTTGGTAGGGAAAGAGTATTGCGGCTTGTGCCCGGAATTCA
This sequence comes from Paenibacillus sp. FSL R7-0204, assembly GCF_038002225.1. Lineage (NCBI taxonomy): Bacteria > Bacillati > Bacillota > Bacilli > Caryophanales > Paenibacillaceae > Paenibacillus > Paenibacillus sp. FSL R7-0204. Next base: position 6,432,535 of record NZ_JBBOCA010000001.1, on the reverse strand, counting down.
AAGATTTGTATTACTGCCTGGAATATCTGAACTTAGAATCGCCGAACGATTGATTCATAAAGGATACCAGGTTGAGCTCTATCCCAATGTGGATGAATATGATCTCTTAGTATCCGGAGATGGCAAGAGTATATTTCTTGATGTCAAGGATTTCAGAGATCCACGGACGCTTGCTAATTTCTTCAATCATCAGAGTCATGCCTACCTGGAAAAGTACAAGAACAAATGCCTTATTGTAGTTCCGAATTATCGCAGCCAGCTCTTCGCATCTTATCGTGAACGAAGTATGAATCTGCTAAACGAAACTGCTAGGGCATGTATCGAAATGATTATGGAGAAAGAAATTGAATCCACGCTGAAGAAGGTGTTTCTGTGAGGCAGACTTATTGGGATCTTTCAGAAGGTATCATCAAGGCGTTTGAATCACTTCAACTGCGTAAGTCCGAAATTAACCTTCTGGTGAGCATGGAATTATTCATTACAGGTTGTACTTTGATCGATCCTAAGCTATCTATCCATCAAGCGTGGTCAGTTTTGGTTGGTTACAATGAACCCATTCTGAAACATACAACTCGCTCGGACATCATCACCCGGCTGAGAATTCTATTTCCTGAACTGCGAACCAAGAAGAATCTCTTGAAACGAATTAATGCTTATGGGGAAATTGGGAGTGAGTATCGGTTATACGAGATCAAGGAGGATGAAGGAGCAGTTCGTATTGCTCCGCGCTATTTAATTGACCGTTCTTCTATCTATAGCAATATCCTTGAACATTCCATCCCACGCCAGTTGAATACTAAACCCTTTGCTAATGAAAAAGTGTTTACATACTCTCGAAGGATTCGAGGTGGGCAATGGATTACCTTCCAGGGGGAAATCCCTGAATCTATGCTCTCCAATGAAGTCAAACCTCTGCCATCGTATCGGCCTAAAAGAATATTTAAGCTTTCGGTCCCATATAACGGAGCTGTATTAGCAACTGAGATGGATCAACTCCTAGGAGCATCGGCCATGTGGGTAAGTAGGGCCAAGTCTGTGCTTTTGGAATCGCTTGATGGTATGGATCTAGAATTTGTGTATCAAGAGAATCAACACATTGGTGGGGGGCTTGGAGCAGGAAAGTCGACTTTTATGATGATGGAAGCCTACCGGCTGGTAAAACATGAGGGTGCAAGGGTAGGCTTTATTGAAGGTAGTGTTATGCAGGCCCTTGAACGTGTCAAAGAATTGCGTAAGCTTGGAATACATGCTGTTCCTGTTATTGGGAGAACCTCCAGAGAAGAACATCTCAATAACTATTTGTTTGCGAATAGCAGTGGCATTCAAGAGGTTAGTGATTGGCAGAGCCAGCAGTATGAGTCACTTATTCATTTATCCAATGTCTGTATCATCAAAGCGTTGGCTGAAGATTATGATCGGAGCAGCAGATATCCTTGTATCCAGTTGCAGCAAGACGATACATCTGTGAAATGCCCGCTTGCACATGCCTGTGGTGTATATAAAGATCTATCTTCCTTGCAGAATGCTGAGGTATGGGTGGCCACTGCGCCAAGTGTGCTGAAGACACGTATATCAGCAGTGATTGATCCCTTGGAGAGAACGATTTACGAAGCCATGTATGACCTGCTCGATGTTGTTTTTGTAGATGAAGCGGATCAGGTGCAGAAGCAGTTCGATGAGACCTTTTTAACACAATACAATGTGTTTGGGGCAGCCGACGATATCTTTGAACAGTTAAGATATGAGTCTAATGAGCTAACCAGTGGATATTATGGTCAGTATGCTGGTGATCCTGCCTTTATTGAGTGGAACGATAGGCTTCGTATGCTGGATCAGATGATCTGGCGAATTTATAACAAACTGGAATTGTCTCAGACGCTTAGGAAAGATATCAGGAATAATCTGATTCGGGTGGCAGCACTGGCTGGCACACTAAGTGAAAAACTCTCTGGCAATGCTCAACTACAGTCAAGGGTATTCAAACGTTTCAGCGAATATGCCTCGGCCCCATACAAGGATCCAATACTCTCAAGAATCGTTGATGAGATTGTAGATGCAGAAAGCTCCGAACAGAAGCAGAGACTCCTGGAGCAGATTGTATCCAAAGTGAGCGGTGTCCTTAAACCCAGGGTGAAAAAAGAACTGCTCTTTGCGCAGCTTGAATTCTTCCTGTACTTATGTAGGGCAGAGGAGAGTATCAAGTACATTTTAACTACGTTTCCTATGATTCAAGCTAAACTTGGCCTAACGATTAATTTCTCCCCGTTGTTTACTATGCAGAGGGATTATCAGGCATTTATGAAAGAAGCGATGACCGGGATTACCTTGGGATATAAATATGAATTGCCTGACAATGAAAAGACCGGAAAGTTCAAGCTGATTGAATACACTGCAGTGGGCCGTCTGCTGCTTCATGATTGGCATAATCTGTATCAAGAATGTGACGGGAAAGCAGGTCCTGCGGTTGTATTTCTCTCTGGAACCAGTCATGCTCCGAAGTCAGCTCATTATGACTTGAAGACACCTTCAGAATGGTTGCTGCGAGCCAACCGCCAAAGCTCAGTTATTCACATGAATTATAAGCCCGTGCTTGATGAGGTTCGTGGAGAATTTTATTCGGTGTCAGGCATTCGTGATCCAGAACAGAGAGATCAATATTTAAGAGGGATGGTACAGCATCTAAAGCCAGATATTGAATATGAACTGAATCACTGGAGAACTGAAGGTAACAACAGGAGAGTATTGCTGGTTGTTAACTCATATGATGATGTTGAAACGGTCTGCAGTGTTTTTCGAAATGATCGAACTTGGACGGGCAGATATAAGGCGCTCTCAAGAAATGATGGTCACCAAGAAGATCAGTATTCCAGAGTGTTGATCGAGTCCTTTTATCGGGACCGGGCTGAGGTATTGATTGTACCCCTATTGTCTGTTGGTCGGGGATATAACATATTAGATAGGCAGGGAGAGGCCCTCTTCGGTTCAGTATTCTTTCTGGTTCGTCCTTACCCCATACCCAATGATTTGAACTATCTTGTTCAGGTCCTACATGCGTATTTGCCAGAATATTTGCGTCGGATAGAAGGAAAGAACCTTATTTACGATAAGGCGGTTACCAAGCTACGGCAAATCAGCAGCGGTAAGCTGGAGCATATGTATATGAAACCGGATTTCTGGTCGATCTTAAGTCCCAAAGAAAGAGAGATTATGGGATGGTACACTTTTGTTCCAGTATGGCAGATGATCGGTCGTTTGCTGCGTGGAGGGTTAGATGCCCGTGTCTATTTCTGTGATGCTAAGTTCAATGCTAAACCAGCAGGTAACCCTGAAGGATATTCAATGCTTGAAGTATGGGCAGTAATTATGCGCAAGAACATGAAGGATGCTATTTTCCAAAGTTTATATGGGCCCTTTAGCGAAGCGATTAATAATATGAATATGGGAGGCAGTCTATGAACAGAATGGAGCTCTTTGCACTGGAAGTAAATGAAGTGGTATTTTATCATGAAACGATTCATGTCATGCATATGCCGGACAGCTGGCGAAATTTTTTTATTACACAAGCTACACCTCAAAACCACAAGCTTGCTTACAAAGTTGAACCTCTTTGCAAGAAGCTAAAGAGTATATTCCCGGAGATTGTTCATGTGGATTTAAATAATAAAGTACTGCAAAAAGACTTGCCATGGATTGTATCTACTGTTGAAATTCCAGAGTCTCATATCAAAAAGCTTACTCTAGGTTGGTTTGCACATTTGAAAGGATATTCAGAAGCAAATCTACCGGAAGTGGTTAAAGAGGCCGAACTGGTATGGCAATCCTCTAGCTTTGGTGAACTTCATGAATCTATTGATAAATACCAATGGCTTCCTGGCTTGGCAGCTCATAAGTTCTGCGAAGAACTGCGAACAGTTGAGTTAGGTCAAGGTATAGTAGAGGAGTTCCAGTTTCATCATACGATCTTTAATAATCAGCATGAATGTGTCTCGAATCCGATCAGAAAATCACCGAAACACGATCCTTTTTCGTATGTACTGAAGGTTGAACTGAAGAATCGTGGTGGGGATACTGAGAGATCGCTTCTTCTTGTAACTGTAGGTACACGTCGGTATTTGAAGAATGCACAAATTAAGGAAGGTTCTTGTTATTTAAAAGCGGATCATGCCTGTTCTGTTCTTGTGTCAGTCCGTAATCCGTATTCGTTGCAAGAAAAGCTTTCTTTCTCACAGCTTCAGTTTGAGCGTCGTGCTGGTAGTGGACAGGGAATACCGCCTTTTGCAGTCTGGAAAACAGCCCTGGATGGTTTGTATTGGGATGTTCTGTACGGAGAATCCTTCGAACCGGATATGTTGCTCTTTAACCCTGCTGCATTCCTGGACGGAAATGGTGAAGTTACTGCCTATGTAGTCAATCATCACTCTTTCAATGGCAAAGGTAACTTTGTGAAGTCAGGACTCGGGTTGTCGGAGAAAAGTGGTCTGTTTAATAAGTTTAAAGAAGTACTTGCAATGGATCATCTAACACCGATATTTCATATTCCAGAGATCCCTCGTAAGCGTATGAATGATATTCGGTTCCCCATTGTCGCGCATCAAGCAGAAAAGCTAATTATTGAGGTTTATAGTAGTGAGGAAATGTTTACTGCAATGAAAGAAGTTTATACGACTGAACAAAAATCACTGGAAAATAAATCAATAATCTTTAATCGTCAAATTTCAGAGAATGTTTATGACCTCAATTGTGATAAGGATGTAACGATAGAGTTCGTACACTGCAGTCCTGTTGAAATTGTGAGTGAACTGGAAGTTGGAACATTTAAAGCTGATGTTGCCTTTATCAAGCGAGTGAATCAAATTAACAAGCTGCTTAATGAAGAACGGTCTTCTGGAGATCAGCGGACATTGGCATTAGTGGAGATTGCGCCTAAAGAAAACTGGAGCAAAGACGGTGATCCTAAGAGAGCTATAAGGGAAGGGATGAAAAAGGCAAGACGTCTTACTCAGTTCATACATCCTCTTACAGGAGATGAGAAGGGGAATACTGCTCGCATAATCAATGCATTATTTGATTTGCTTAATGATGCAGGCTTCCTAAGCAACAATGTGACCAAGGTAGATTCATACGGTCCAATTCTGTCATTTAATATTTTAAAAGCAGACAACAAATATTTACCTGTCATATCGAAAATGGACGGTACAGAAATAATGTTCAAGATATTCGGAATTGAGTCATGGTTACCATTAGGAGAGGCACCTTTTTATCTGGAACAGGTGAAAATGTTGGACAATCCGGGCAAATGGAACCAAAGCAAACAGGTTTTTCTAAATTTTATAGTCAGAGTTATTGAGATTGAGCTTGGTCAAGATGTGAAGCAGCTAACAGTAATGATGAATGCGACGCTGAGAAAGGACTGGCTTCCAGTCATTCGAAATACTGACCTTCAATACGATAAAGTTCCTTATCTGAGCGAACGACTAGTAAATGATGCTCGTCTTAAGTTTATACGTGTCAATATGACGGATGATGTGCCACAATATAGGATTATTGAAGATGATGCTGAAGAGAAATTCAACAAAGCTTCGGGGATCTTCAAAGATCCACTAGGGATTTATTATGGTGTTGGTGGAAGGCCAAGAGCATGGTCTGGTGTGAGAAATGAAGATATCAAGTTCCTGTCTCCTAGCAAACAGCTGCTTCAGCAGAAAGCAGTTGAGTATATTCCTCTGGGAGAGCTGGATGAGATGGAACGTGATGATCTGGCTAATTTAGTTGATCAGCTGCGAAGAGTAGGTCTGAATTACGATAAACATACAATATATCCGTATGGTATACGGATCACAAAAATTCTGTCGAAATATTTAACTGGGAAAGAGAAGAATTATGATCCGGAATTTGATGAGGAAGTGGAGTTTTGGGAGGAGGTTGAGGAGTTGGTGTAGTGTGTATTCTTATAGGTACAGGCAATATAAAGCTGAGATTAATCAAGACGACATACTTGTCGTCTTTTTTAGTTAGCTTTTAATTAGCAAGGACTTCTGACCTGTTTTGTCGAATTAATTCGAATGAGGGAATATTTTCAAATGAACATACGTTCGCTGACATGTGGATGTCTAGGTAATATGGTCTAATGGAAACAGCGGTAAGATGAATGGATGGAGGCGGAGTAGAAATGGCGTTTCTAAAATGTTCAGTATGTTCAAGCATGCTTAAGGCTGTTCAAATATCTCATAGAATTAGTCAGGTTGGAGAGCAGCGGAGATTAGAGTATACCCCCACTGGAATCCAATGTTCAGATTGGTCACCCATAATGGAAATCTATAAAAATCATCTGGAAGGAGTCTACTGCCCGGAATGTCAGGCTGTTGTCCATCTGGAAAAAGCTGAAATTCCGTTATGCGAAGATTCTCGGATTCCGGGTGTGAGCAGTAGTGAGTTCTCCGCTCATGAAGTTCTGGAGAAGCTAAAAGCATTAGCCGATGTTGAGGATGCAGAGATCTACGTACATACGTTACCGGCCAAAGAAGCTATTTATGCAGAAATTCCAGAATTCACACCGCAGCCGATACGGGAAGCTTTGAGCCGAATGGGCATAAATCAACTTTATGTTCATCAGAGGGAAGCAGCAGAAGCGGTCCATGCAAAATCTAATGTGGTGTTAGTTACTTCTACTTCTTCAGGAAAGACCTTGTCATACAACTTACCTATTCTTAGTTATCTTTATGAACACCCGGAAGATAAAGCATTGTATCTGTTTCCAACCAAAGCCTTAGCTAATGATCAATTGGATCAACTCAAACGTTTTGGTGAAATCAAATCTACCAATCAGCCATCCTTGGATGAGTGGTTTGAGACCGAGTTGAAGTTAGATGAACGTATCATACATGCAGGTCGACTAGATGGAGATACGGAGAATGGGCCAAGGCAGCGAATTATGGAAAAAGCACAGATATGGATGAGCAACCCGGATATGATCCATTATTCAATTCTTGGACAGGTTCAAGCGTTGAAATATTCTTCAGGTCAGCATATCCGAAATTATCTTTGCAATCTCAAATTTATAGTGCTCGATGAGATGCATATGTATCGAGGTACGTTTGGATCCCATGTTGCACTTGTACTACGCCGATTGCTTAAGGTTTGCCGTGAGCTAGGAAATACCCGAAACATTCAGATCATAACCAGTTCGGCTACCATAGATAATCCGGTGAAATTGGCTCGGGATCTAACAGGTCTTAAAGAGTTTGTACTCATTGATACGGATGGTTCAGCTCATCAGCGCAAAGAGATCGTTCTATGGAATCCAGGGATATCAGCTGGTGAGCAGGTTAGACGTGCACCCTCAACGGATGCAATTACGATTGCTAAGCAAGCTATGACAGTCAATCAGAAAGTAATTAAGAGTATTATCTTTCAGCCCTCCCGGAGTCAGACGATGGTGTTTACCAAATATATTAAAGACGTTTTAAGACAGCCGCTTCGCTTGCCAAAGGAACGTGTCGATGGAGAAAAACTAGCTGCCTTTTACACGGGAATATTGCCTAATGAGACTCGGAAACGAATTATCGAACGTCTGAAATCCCACGACATCCACGTCATTATTACTACGAATGCACTTGAAGTAGGGATTGATATTGGTGATTTAAGTCTGGCTGTTTTGGTTGGATATCCTGGTTCGAAGGCGGCATTCTCACAGCAGATCGGGCGAGTAGGACGGAAAGGTGAGGGAGTCGCAATACTCATCTGGCAGGATGATCCCCTTCAGCAATATTATATGCGCAATCCGCATGAATTTCTGCATAAAGCACCTGAGGTTGTAAGGATTAATCCGACTAATTATAAGCTATTAGAGCTTCATTTACCTTTACTCAAGGAAGAACTTGGGCGGAATTTAACGGAAATAGATCTGAAAAGTATGTTTCCGACCCTACATGAGGAATATATTCAGACCGTCTTACAGACTGCGGTTGCAGCTGAAGGAATAGATGAAGTAGTTGTTGATAAGAAGTTTAGTCTACGTTCTATCTCAGGTCAGAGCTACAATGTATCTATTCGTGGACAGAATCATTCTGTAGTGGATGGCCTGAATGAATGGAGTGCCATGAGGGATTTCCATGAAGGAGCCATCTATTGGACACCAGGCGATAAAGCCTATCGTGTAGATTCCATTAATCGCCGGAAAGGTGAGATTATTCTTTTACCTATTCAGGAGCTAACTTATCATACTCAATCTTCTTATAAAGATACTATCGATATTATTCAGACGTACCAGAGACGTGATTTTGAAGAGTTTCATATGGTTTATGGTGAGTTAGAAATTAAGAGAAGTGTATTTGGCTACAGAAAACTGTTTTTTGGGCAAAAGAGCGATTTAGAACAAGTGGCTCTAACTCATCCATCTGTAACGAAATTTGCTCCAGAAGGAACTTGGCTAACCATTACAGATTCAAATTGGCTGCTGTTAAAAGAGAATATCCAGGAATGGACAAGTGAACATCGAACTACCGAGATGCTGATAGAAGCTTCACTTCATGCTGCTCAGCACGCTATGACATCGGTAATTCCAGATATGATCATTTGTGATACTAATGATTTTTCAGGTTTCTCTACAAGCGGACTGTCTACTTTTGCTAATCGACCAGTTATAGGGTTCTATGGAGAAAATGGATCTGGGCTTGGGACGATCGAGGCAATCTATGAGAATACAGCTAAGGTGATGCGCAAGGCTCTAGATCTTATGGAGAGTTGTCCGTGCAATGAAGGATGTCCAAGTTGTGTTCAACTCCCTGGTAAGTACAATGTTGAACTATTTAAACCTGGAGCAAAGATACTCCTGAAATCTTTAATCGAGAGGAACGATTAAGGGATGCCTCTGATATGTTCATCTTGTGGAGCAGTTAAACCCTATGGCGATTTTGTACAGATCAGCTATAAAGCTGACCCTAGAGGCTATCGTCGGGGAATTCAGCAAAGAGCTAATGGTGTCCACATCACCGATTGGAAATCCCTTGAAGCTGAATATGAGAGCGATAGCGAGCAAGAAGAAGGCATATTTTGCATTGAAGATGGAAGTCCGATAATAAGCAGCTTGCTAATGACGGAAGAAGTGGATTTGCTTCTGGATAGAAGGCTACCAGTTCAAGAGATATTTAATAGCAGTCTCCTTGTGGGACAATTAGTAGAACTGAGCAAACGCCTTCGAGCAGATGTATTTGTCCATGAAACTGATGAGATACAAGGCGTGTACGATGAGAATATACCAATGGAGAGTTGGATGCGTAGTAAGCTTGAATTAATGGGGATTAATAAGCTTTATAAGCATCAGAGTGAAGCAGTGAAAGCGATAAGACAAGGACGTAATGTAGTTATTTGCACAAAGACGGCATCTGGTAAATCGTTATCATACAACATTCCAATTATGGAGAAACTCGTAGCTGATCCAAATGCTTGCGCGCTCTATTTATCGCCATATAAGGCCTTGGTCGAGGATCAATTTGCTCATTTACAACAGTGGGCAGATCTGGAAGAAGAAAATGTAAGCAACTTCAAAATGGCTGGTTTCTCTAAGCTTAAGGTTCATGGAACTGAAGTGCCTACTGGTCTTCTTTTCGGTCAACGTAATATTCCTCAGCATATGAGGAAAGACCAGGCCTCCAGTCTGGTATTTGAACAGGGGCGCTATTGGCTAACCAATGTTCATTATTTGCATCCCATTCTTCAAAGCATAGGAGCACAGACAGGGAAGGCTTCGCAGTTAATTAGATTCTTAACAAATCTCCGTTATATTGTAATAGATGAGCTACATCATTACTCGGGTATGATTGGTTCAAAAGTGGCTATGGTTATTCGCCGCTTAAGAATGTTATGTGAAAGGTTAGGCAATCGGGAGATTCAATTCATTGCATGCTCTGCTACAATAGCCAATCCTAAGTATTTGGTTGAAGAATTAACAGGTAAGAGGGGTATACAAGGGTTCCATGAAATTATGGAAAGCAACGCACCGATTAATAAAAAGGATATTGTTCTGTGGAACCCTGGTCTTATAGATGTAGAGTATAAAAGAAGAGCAGTTGCATCCGATCTTTATGAGATCCTAAAAACGGTTTACAGTAATGGGGAATGGCCGAGAAGTATTATTTTCTCTAGTAATCGCCAACAATCTCAGCTTTTAAGTAGAGAACTCAATATGATTTTAAAAACACATCTTAATGAGTTTGGTTCATTAGAATTGAAAGAAGGTCAGGACTTATTTCTTCCGTATCATGCTAATTTACCTCAAGAAATCAAGGAGCAAACTATAAAGAAGCTACAACAAGGTGAAATATTGGGCGTTGTTGCTACTAAGGCCTTGGAGGTAGGGATTGATGTGGATTGTTTGGATCTATGCATCATGCTTGGATACCCTGGATCTCATGCCTCCTTTTGGCAACAAGCAGGTCGAGTAGGTAGAAGCGGAGATGGTTTAGTTGTCTTGATGTTACAGGAGGAGCCATTGCAACAATATTATGCCCGTAATCCGCTAGAATTCTTCCAGCAGATACCGGAATCTGCTGCTATTAACATTAACAATCCAAAAATATTAAGGGAACATCTTGTTTATGCAGCGCATGAGCAAGGAGGGACGATCTACAATGCTATTAATTACGTTCGTGCCAGCGTCCTTCGGAAGGTGTTAGTTGAGGTTGACGAGCAATGGCAACAGGTTGAAGGAAAACTCATGTATATGGGTGAGTCTCCAAAATATCTGCCATTGATTGCGATGGGCGAAACATACACCGTCGTGAGTAAGAGTGGATGGAACGAAACAATATTGTTTCAGAATGTAGATACTCGTTCCTTGATAAGGGATTATCATGTGGATGCGATCTTTTTGGGATCAGATAACCGCAGTTTTTACAAAGTGAGGTGGATCGATAAGAGGCAGCGGAAGGTTCTAGTGGAACAGGTGAGATCGGACTATCTTACGCGAGGTATTGTACGGGATAGTATTGAAGTGAGTGATATTACTAAGCTCATATTAGTTGATAATGAGTTGAAAGCAAATATTGGGAATATAAATGTAAGACGAAACACATTCGGCTACAAGAAAATATACACACACAATGCAAAACCATCAGAAACAGTACAGGTAACCAATACCTACCCTGTTTCGTTTCAAACAGATGCACTGTGGTTACTGTGGGATGAACAAGGTAAAAGTCAGCTTAGAAATCTTTTAGCGGGCATACAAACAGTATCAGATCTTACATTCGAGGAGCTTCTCGATGGAAGTATACATGCAGCTGAACATGCTCTAGCCGCAGCAATTCCAGCTATTGTGAAATGCAGCGCTGCTGACTTTCAACATGTCTCAAATCACTCGAGTTCAACTTTGTTCGGGATGCCAAGTTTATTTATATATGATAGCCAAGTCGGAGGGGGCTCCGGGATCGTAGAGGTTGTTGCTGAAAATTTTAATGTGCTGTTGAAGAAGGCTGAAATTATGATGACTAGCTGTGGTTGTTCTAATGGCTGCCCGTCTTGTATTCAGCTCTTCCAATGTGAGCGTCAGAATGAACCATTACATAAGGCTGGCGGGGTAGTTGTTATTCAATCACTTCAGAGATATTTTAAGGAAACTCTATAAGAGTTATTTAGAGATCGAGAATTAAGGCATTTGTGCAATTGAAATGAATGGTTAAATTGATTAACTGAAATTACAAATCTGAGAGGACTAAAAAATTATGGCAAGATTTAAAGAATGGGATACTTCAGCTGTCTACTGTTACGCGAATCAATGGATAGAAAAGAGTCTTATGGATGGGTCATCTTTGCTTTGGACATCGGAGGAGATTTGGACTACTGATAATTTGAACGCATTTAGAGCTTGTTTCATAGATAATATCGATGAATCAACAGAAGCATTCGAAACGAAATTGAAGGGTCAGCTTAGCGGCCAGAAACCTGAGGTTGTGCAGCTCGCATGTGAACTGGTCTACTTGTATCTGCTTTTCCCATCCAGCATAACCTACCGTAGGAAGAAGGAACTGCTAAAGACAATAGCCTCCTTTGCGAACCTAATGCTTGATGATCAGAATAATGCTCTAAATGCTCTTGAACATGGTATCGGTGGACCGGGAATAGCCTACAATACAAGACGCTATAATGAGATACGATACATAGCAATATTTGCTGATACTGTGCTGCAAATGTCAGAAGAAGAGAGGAAAGAACTTGCAGCAGACCATCTAAAAGTTCGCGGTTTGTTAGATAAACTTAAGGAAGAAGGGAATCCACTCTCCCGCCATATTCTTTTGCATCTGTTTTATCCTGACCTGTATGAGCGAATGGCGAGTGCTAGTCATAAACAACAAATAGGCGAGGCTTTCTTGGATATGCTGGATGAGGATTCTATCCCTGTAGATGTAGATGAGCGTATCCTAGCAATTAGAAAACAATTAAGTGATATTCTCTGTGAGACGGATCTTGATTTTTATCGAAGTCCTCTCATGGAGTGTTGGGATTATGGTGATCATGAAACAGATGTGCTTCCGATTCAAGGTTTAGAAATCAAAAAGCAAATTGTTATATATGGGCCTCCAGGAACCGGGAAAACCCATGAAGCGAAAGAATTAGCAAAGCGTTTTATTCGGCAGGAGACATTGCGTCAGTGGGGAGCGGGGAAATTTTTTAAGAATCAGAATAACATAGATGAACTGGTGCAGCAGAGGGTTCGGCGTGTACAATTCCATCCCGGCTATGGCTATGAAGATTTCATTCGAGGAATGCAGCTTGAACAGAATCGGACCGTTTACAAAAATGGTGTATTCCTGCAAGTCCTTGAAGATGTGAAGGTAGCGGAAAACGGAATAGGTAAAGGCCTGCCTTTTGTCTTCATTCTGGATGAGATGAACCGTGCGGATTTAAGTAGGGTGCTGGGGGAATGTTTCTCCTTGCTGGAAGATCGGGAAAGTGAAGTGCTGCTGGCTGGACAGGATGGGAACCCATTTTCGCTTGCCGTACCTGACAATCTTTATATTATTGGGACCATGAATCTGATTGACCAATCGCTGGAACAAGTTGATTTTGCACTTCGCCGCAGATTTTTATGGTTTTTCCGGGGGTTTGAACGTGAAGACTTAATATCCTTGGTGAAAACAAAATGGGAACGATGGCCGCAAAAGTATGGTAAACCCCGACAATGGAGTCGAGTAGAGGAGGAGTTTGAAGTACTCGCAGATCGGTGCGTCCGGATAAATACATTAATAGCGAATCATGAACTCATGGGACCTCTCTATGTCATTGGTCATACTTATTTCAGTGATGTTGTTTCTTTTGCACAGAAGTACATTTATTCTCAACCCGGAGTTCAGCAGGTTTTATGGAATCGAAAAGGGCAGGGCCGTGGACCAATTTCTGGGTTGTGGAATTATTCGCTAGCTCCATTATTGGAGCAATATCTGTCTGGAGCAGATGCATACGAAAGAAAGTTGTTAATGCAACAGGCGAAAGACATATTCTTAAAAGGGCAAGAATGAGAACTTCACAGGGAAATATAGAAATTATTGCGAAAGATTTGTCTGAGATCAAGCTGAGACATAACGATGAGAAGCTATGGATACAGGATTTATGCAGTAATCTGGACAAAGAACGTTTCACCCTTCGTCTTACTGGGAAAATAGCTGATGAAGAGCCGATGATCGAATTCCGCAATGGACAATGGTATGCGGGACGTTATGTGGGGGAGATCAGCTACAAGGGGAGAACGCTGCGAATCATACCTCGTTATGAAAGCTCATTCGATCGCTGGATCAGTAAGATTTGGGGAGTACGTATGATTCAGAGCAACGGATCTTATCGTGGATCTAACATGTGGTTGTGGGAGCTGATTGCTCGAATTTGGGGTGAGCAGCTTATGCGTGGAAGCAAGCACGGTCTACCTTATACCCGCATAGAGGAAACTTTGAAACTGTCTTCACTGCGCGGTCGTATGAAAGTAATGGAAACCGCACTTGAGGTAGGGAAAGGGACAAATCGTCTCGTGAGTTTATCTAGAACCAAAGTCATTCATCCTGCTATTTCCAATGTTCTCAGTAAAGCTTACCGCAAAATTAAGAAAGAGCTGGGTCATGGTGAGGACCGCACTTGGCTTTCTGATAAAGGAAGGGAGATTATCGGGCTTCTACTTCAAACATCATCAAGCAGCTTATCGAACTTCACTGCGGCAAATAAACTACCTCAGATAAAATATACTCCAATCCTGGAGTCATATCGTTCAGTCGTAGAATTATCGTTGAGAATATTACAGCAGAAATCGATCAGTGCTACTTCGACAGGAACCCAAGAGATAACAGGAACATTGCTAGATATGGCTGAGATTTGGGAATTATATGTGTACCATTTGTTAAAAACTACTGTCGCAGGAGTTGAAGTTGTCCATACCGGGCGGGAGAGAGATGCATCTGGGCACCTGTTTCAAAACATGTATGGGCACAAATTAGCAGCCTTGAAGCCGGATATTTTATTGAGGAATTCCTTATCAAAACAAGTACTTGTCGTCGTGGACGCTAAATATAAGCATACGTTTGCAAGTCTATCCAAGCCAACCGGTTTGGAGCGAAATGACCTTTATCAAATTCATGCGTATATGGATGCCTTTTCTAGTCTGGGCCATACTGTTCCAGGAGTTCTAGTGTATCCTGATGAAAGTGAAGCTAAAATTGGTCAATATCAGATGGGGAATCCTTGGGGTTCCTTTCAACAGAGAAGCGATCTGTATTTTTATGGGGTGAACGGAGAACTAAGCGAGGGAGAGTCGACTAAAGGATTGACCCTGTCTGAAGAAAAAATTTGTGAGGGAATACGTGAACTAATTGGAGTGAAAATAACTAAGATACCAGAGTTTCAGTAAAAGTGGTGGAAGACCTTTTAAATGAGTGACTAAGCTTCCACCACGTAAATAAACTCGAAATTATCTGCGTAGGAGGAACTTATGCGAACTGGAAGTACACTTATGCCCTTATCAGAAATTGAATTAATGCCTCTACAATATGCCGTAATAACAAGATTGGAGAGAAACGGCTTTGCATATATATTTGATGAGGTTGGTTCAGGGAAAACAATTCAAACTGGACTAGCTATTTGGAACATCATTAAAGATAACCCTAAAGCAAGAATATTGATAATTTGTCCTAAAAGCATTACATACAATTGGTACATTGAACTTTTACAAAAATTTGGATTTGATTTTAAGATTGTTGAGGGAATCAAGGGTTCTCTTTTTAGCTGTGACCCTCGTATAGCTAATCTACTTATTACAGGTTCAGATGCAAGTACGAAAGCGTCTAGGCCGAATGAAGGGTTAAATAAATTAGCACAGGAAAATGAGGTGACTGAACAATCAAGTGATTCATGGTGGGATCTAATTATTATTGATGAGGCTCACGAATTTAAAGGAACCTCATCTTCTCGTTTCCAGACTATCAGGAAAAACTATTCTGCAAAAAAGGTTCTTTTTTTAAGTGCGACACCTATAAAAAATGCAATAGATGAATTAGAAACTGAGTTAGAGCTTGTTGCCACTCTATTGAAAAAGGAGAAAGGACGGGTTTTGCCAACGCTTGATAATTCCAAGGAATATCTTGGCTTAAAGTTATTATCTCTCGATCCCCAAAATCCGTTTTCTCGAAATTTTAAAGAAATAATTCGTCTATGCAAAGCAAATGTTGTAGGAGAACAAATTGACTCTGATGCCCGTTATTTTAAAAACAGGGTCATTCATAGACTGACATACAATATTAATCATGAAAATTGGAAAGCCATTACGGAACATTTAAAAGGATATTATGGGTTTGGTTATTACCAAGCTATCGGGAATATTCATCAATTGGTTTTCCGTAATAGTATAGATATTGACCCTAAGTTGAGTGAATGTCTTATATACCTAAAAGATAAAGTGAAAAGTAATGAGAAGGCAGTTATATTCTGTACCCGAAAGGCTACAGTGGAATATATTTGTGCTGCGCTTCGAAAGGAATTTGGTAAAGACGGAGTACTTGGCATGACAGGGGATACACATGAGATTGGAGAACGAAAGCAAGTTCTCGCCAGAATTGGCAAGATGAAAACCAATCTTGGTGAATATGAAAATGTCAGGTTTCTTGTAATCATAGATAAGTTAGCGACGGTGGGCCTAAACTTGCCAACTTTTAATCATATTGTTAACTATGAGTTACCGTTTACGCCCGCTGATATAGAACAACGATTTGGTAGAATTGATCGTATTACTGGTCAAGATCATTATGACTTGCATATGGTTTACTTTTGTGAAGAGCAGCCTAATAATGTGGAATATGCTGCGCTTGACAGTGCATTTATTAATCTTTGTGTGACAAAATTAGTTTGGAGTATTTTGGACACCATTCCCTCCAAGAATACAATTATTGATATCATTAGCAATGACATTAATGTAGTCGCTTTGCGATTTGCTTTCGTTAAAACATTTCTTGATATTGAGAAGAAATATAATGTGGATTGGGATATTTCACAAGAAGCGATGTACGCTTACATTGAAGAAGTTCTTGGAGTCAATGAAGATTATACTTTTCAATGCCAACTTTTTTATCAAGAAATTATTAAAACAAGGGATTCCGATTCACAAGTAACCTTTGTTGAAATAATGAGTCACATGCAAAATCAGTACTTAAAATCATTAGCTGTGGTGTTATGTAACAATAACTTATGTCAAATGTTTTTAAATAATGAAATGACAATATCAGAGTTTGTTGAAGCCATTGGGGCTCAAAGAAAAATTAAGACTGATAATGCGATTTTTTATAAAGACGACCTAGAAAACATAGTACCCATTACTCTTAAGGATCTGGCAAAAAAAATTGTTCCTAATCCAAATGAGGAAATGACCAAACTTTATTCAGAAGTGAAGCGAATTCAAGATGAACTTAAAAGCTTTCAACTGGAATGTGGAGAAATTTGCGAGAACAATAATGTAAATTTCAAAAAATTAGGTGAGCTTCTAATTAACATAGAGGAGAATAGCATATTTCTTTCAGCAACCCTGATCAATATCTATAAACATTTACTCAAAAATCGATATATTAGCATGAATCTTTCCGAGTTTATTACTGGTTGGAATGAAAGGCGGAATGAGTAAGATGATATGGCAAGAAGAATTAAAAGGTTTGTATAAACAATATATAAGCCCTGATCCTGGAAGTCTAAGTTGGGTGCTTCTAATGGATTTATTTGAGATGAATACATTGGATTTAAATAAGAAAGAATCACCGGAACTTGATGAGAAATTGATTCGTTATACCCAAAGTCTCTTGCTAGATGGGGACACATTCAGTAAAGAGTTTTTGGATGTCTATTCCGTTATTGATTCGACGAAGCAAGCTGTGCGCGGCGAATACAGTCAGCGTTCTATAATAAAAGAACTATTGCAAAATGCGTTTGACTGCAAGTATGGAGATGAAACAATAGAAATAGAAATAGCGTTCTCCAAAGAAACCCAGTATAATATCATATCCTTATCCTATAACGAAGTAGGTTTTGACAATTATAGTATACTGAAATACTTATATTTAGGTAAGAGTCAAAAAGAGAAGGGGCTACATGAAGGTCGATTTGGCATCGGAGCAAAGTTTGGTGTATTTTATCATACCGATGAAATTGTATTACAAAGCACTAACGGAAACAATAAGTACGATATTTGCATTGAACGAAAAACCAATTCTTTAAAAGAAACATATCTCACAATTAATCCCGAAAGATTTAAAGTGGAGTCTACAAATGAGAATAAAACTTCGACTACAATACAACTTAAATTACTAGAAGGTACTTTATTTAATGCTATTCATACTGATTTCGAGAAGTTATTAATCAAGAAAGGGGATTATGTAAATATAATCGAATTCTTCTTTGCTTTGAGAAAAGCTGCGAATCGAGGCATAAAGAAAATTTCTTTAACGGTACAATTGAATACAGGTATAAAACAAAATTATTTATTCTTGTATTCCGAAGATAGTTGTTCTCTCCAAATAGATGGAAAAGAATACTTAGTGTTTACCTCATTTGATTCACTAGATAGTGGTATTTCATATCTTGTTCCACAAAGAATTAATAAAGACTCAAGTGAATACATGGAAAATGAAAAATTTCGTTACTTTTCTACATATGAATTAACAGAAGGTGATTCGCACTCTGCATTTTTCATAAGCGTCCCTAACGAATATGTGAGTGTGGATAGAAAAGGTTTGCGTGATCCAAGTTTGATTGAGTCTTTTATTGTAAGAGACTTATCAGAAATGATTCAGAATGAGTCTGTTTTTAATGAAAATACATTGTATCATATATTGGAAAATCGTTACTCATATTCGTACCTGATTCAATTTATGTTTAATTTTATGTATAAATTTAATGCTGAAAGAAATGAACAAATCATTAAAGAACTTTTGAGTAAAAGTGAAATTAAGGTCGGTAACCAATCCTTTCCTGTCGTTAAGACTCAGACTAGAATGATAAGAACAATTAAGTCTATTGACGAAAAAAGGTTTTTTGATAGAAATTGGGAAACATTAAAATGGGACCATGCATTTTTAGTATATCGTCGGGGACCAAGCGATTACCCGTATCATGGGTATCGTCAGGTAACATACGAGTATGTGATATATTTTTATGAGCGTGGAATAAAGGAACCTACGGCTTATAAATATAATTTTAGAATTGAATATAATTCTAACAAAGCAAATAACCATGAAGATAATTACATTAGACAACAAACTTTTAAGGACAAAATAACTGCATTTTATTACTTGTTTGAATATTATGCTCAACCTGTTTCAGAGCTATCAGAATATAAAAAATGGGAAAAGTTAGAGTCACTTGGTGAGTTTAATAAGAAAGATTCGATAAATACAAAACAAGAACTCAACACTTTGCTGCAGATCATCAAGGAACTTAGTATGGAACTCAAATTTGAGGAACCTAATAAATTGATAGTTGATAGTAAAGAGTGGAGCCTTCATGAATTTAACTTCCCTAAAGGAATTTCTGATTTATTTGAAGTGATAGACTTAATCCGTAGGTGGAGCGAATCACATTATCTTATTTCGCAATTCTTTATTAAGCAATATTTCAACAGCATTCTACCATTTGATCGTAGACTAAATGAATTATTTCAACATGCAAATTCATTTGAAGTTTTACAAGGATACCATCTTTCATTGAAAATTAAAGAGCTTAAGGAGCTTAATTCTAGTTATTATACATTACCAAGAAATTATGAGTTGCCCCAAGACTGGAATCATGTAGTTGATCTATCGTTACTATTTGGTCAAGAAAATAATAAAGATGTACTGACTTCTTTATCGAAATTGCGTCCGGAATTACTGAAAGAGCTGGACATTAATATATTGTGTAGCAAACTCGGAATTCGTCCAGGTTCTTTGGATACCTTTGAATTATTTACGCCGGAAGATCTTGCTAAAATACTCCCAATTGAACCAGAAATTTTATACGATAAAGTTAGCAATATATATTTTGTGGATGTTAAGAAAGAATCATCCTGTCTTATCGGATTTACAAACCATAACATTTCACAGTTATTAACACTGAATTGTATCGAGCAATTGATGGAGTATGATATTACGGAACTCTATGTTCTTTGCTCAAAACGAGATAAAAAAAATATATGTTCAATTCTCGAATACTGGGTTACTGGAAAAAATGCTGGCAAATTGACTTTATTATCGGAACAAAAAGCAAGGGTGTCTCTTCTAGATCAATATCCCTATCACTATAAGCCTTTCCCTCGGATCAAACAAAATGAGTGGAGTTTCTTATGTGATCAAGCGTCCAATTTTGCTTCAATGAGTGAGGACGAATTAAACCACCAGATACTCCGATTTATTAAGGACTTTAATACCACATTGTTCGGTTATGGTTATAAATGCAGCTTTTCTGCAGAATGTGGATATGAGGGTCTTAATGCGTTACCATTTCGTATAAAATTAGTTGAATACAATGGGTTAAGATTACCTATATTTGTCTGTTGCAATGATTACTATGATATAGATGGTTGGAATGCTAAGGAAATTGAATTTAATGGAATTGAGTTTAATGAAATGATGAAA
Organism: Paenibacillus sp. FSL R7-0204; assembly: GCF_038002225.1. Classification (NCBI taxonomy): domain Bacteria; kingdom Bacillati; phylum Bacillota; class Bacilli; order Caryophanales; family Paenibacillaceae; genus Paenibacillus; species Paenibacillus sp. FSL R7-0204. The sequence goes on along the minus strand of NZ_JBBOCA010000001.1, from coordinate 6,412,409 downwards.
AGAATTCATAAAACAGCTGTTATTGACCTGGATTGCTATACAGTTCAGATAAATTATAATTACAAGGTCAAATATCAATCGTTAGAAATTGATACAGAGGAAAAAGAAATGATCGAAGATACCGACGATCCCGATTGTTTTAGGCAAGAAGTTAGACAACTTCGGCTGACACCATTTATGTTAGCGGTTTGGTATAACAAATATTGGATTTTCGGTTCGGCCCCCTAATTATGGAGACATTCTGCTAAAAACTCGTGTTTTCGCAGGATCTTGTTTACAACTTTATTTCTATCGGTTTTAGCTTGCCTGCTTTCCATGCGGCGTGGTATTGTTTGGGGCTCATGCGCTGCAAACTGCCATGAAACCGGCGCTCGTTGTAAAAGTTAATATAGACTGCGACCGCTTCATAGGCTTCTTCAAACGTTTCAAAGTACCTTTTCGTGTACAAATCTCTCTCCAAAATACTGTGAAACGACTCAATGTAGGCGTTCATATTCGGCGTTTTTGGAGGAATCCGCTCATGCTCCAGAGGACGCTGCGTTTCCGCACACAGCTCGCCAAAGACGTCGCTTAGGAATTGCGGGCCGTTATCGGAACGGATCACCGGTGAGGGATCTCCAGGCTGTAAACGTCGGCCCAGCGCCTCCCTTAACGTGGCACAGACTTGCTTCGCTGTACAGCTCGCGCCCACGTGGTAGCCCACGATACAGCGGTCAAACACATCAATCATATCAAAGATAAAAAAGAAGCGGTCGTAGCCATGAATGTATCCATATTTAATGTCAATCTGCCAGAGTTGGTTGGGGCCGGTGACCACTCGATTTCGCGCTAAACGCCGAGGGTATTTTAGGTTCCTCACCGGCTTTTTCTGAAGCAGTCCGAGCTTCTTGCACAGCCGGTACGCCTTCTTGTGGTTGAGGATTAAGCCCTGCTGGACCGATAGGGCATACGCCAGGTTCCGGTAGCCATAGCCGTTCTCCTCACCCTCTACCAGCTCACTCAGCCACTCCTCGATCTGTAGGTCACTGACCCGCAGACCGCCGGTAGTGAGGGAATAGGCGGGGATCGGACGACCCGAAGTCACTACCGCATCCGGGGCACTCCAAAGCCCCAGGAAACGTTTTTTATGCGCATAATAGGTGGAAGGTTGAACCTCCACGATACGTAGAACCCGTGTAGCCGAATAACCCCGCTTTATCGCTTCGTCGGCCAGTTCGAGTTTGTCTTGTAAGCGGGGTTGGCTTTTTTTAAGAGTTCACGCAGCAGTTCGATTTCCAGATCCTTTTCACCCAATAACTTAATGGCCGTCTCCATCTTCGTCTCCAGATCTTGGACACGCTCCGCATCTTCAATCCGTTCTTGGACGGACGGAGTGGCCTCTTCTCCAAATCGGTCCTTGTAAAACTTCACCCAATTGGCAATCGTGCTGGGAGAGACGGAATACTTTCGGGCCAGGAAGGAAACCTTGGTTCCATTGATCGCTTCCTGGGCTACTTTGATCCGCTGTTCGTCATACAACTTGTTGCTTCTCATCGGCTCCACTCCCTCTTCTTAGTGTACCTCTTACATGTCAAGGTCTCCACTTTGATTAGGGGGCTTAAGAGTTTTCAATAACCTTAAGCTGATTATCAGGAAATATTAACTGTAAAGTATATTTGAACGATGTAACAAACATATGTTTAAGGTCATTTTTATTAACAAGTGTCCAAGCAGTACCCGTATATCCTTCTACAAGGAGGGGATGCCGGGTGCATGTGAAACTTGTGGTAGGCGATTCCAATGACAGAGCACGTATTGCCTGTTATGATTACCTTCTATAGAAGTTCAGGAGGGAGAAAAGTGATAGCTGTATATGCCAGAGTGAGTACGGAGGAGCAGGCGAAGCACGGGTTCAGCCTGAACGATCATATTCGTCAATGCCGTCAGAAAGCGGGAGCGAATAAGGTAAAGGAATATGTGGACGATGGGGTATCCGGTGATTTTTTAGATAGACCGGCATTAACCAAATTACGGGATGATATTCAAGAAGGAATTATTGGCTCAATCTAAAAATTAGCGGTTGCTATTTTCATTTTAATAAGCGGTGCCGATTACACTCGATTAAAATACGGCTCTGGTCAGGTAGCGAATCTGCTGGCGGATTGAGCAGTTGGTGATGAATTTTTAAGATCCCTTTGGCCCGGGGAGAAAGGGTAGACTGAACGGATTTCCGGACCGCTTGGACACTTTCCATCATATAACCGTGAACATGAAAGCGATCTGCAATTCGAAGGGCCCTCGGAAAACACTCGCTGATCCAGGTGTGATACGTTTGAGCCAGATCCATGACGACAGCCTTGGGATTTAGGTTAAAAATTCCGGATGCTGCTCGGCATACGCACGTAGTGCGTCTAGCTTTCGCCCCGAAAGCAGGTCTAGCATGGTTTCCCCTCGAAGATCGTAAATACCGGTGTTATACGTATGTCCCTTTTTGATCGCAAAATCGTCGATGCTGAGCACGAGCTCGGGTGTATCTTTGGCTTGACACCAAGCCTGTTTGAGCAAACGCTCGCTCTCTGCGGGCAGGGCCTCTTGGTGCATGCGCTGAACCGTGCTGGCGGGCGCTTCTTGTATTCTCGCGCTATGCGCTGCCGTGAAGCCCAGTGCTTGATTTACCGTCTGTGAGCGAAACATACGCCTGTATTGTTCCTTCGGACCTACCCATGCATACGTCCATTACACCGTGAACAAGCCAAGCACTGCGGGGGAATGTGCAAAAAGCACTTCTTACCAAAAACGCTGATATGACGAATCTGACGCGACCTATTACGGTCATTTCGCTTCACAGATTGTTCAGAATTGCAGATAGGGCAAGGCCGCGCCTGGTTACCTTGATAGCGTACAGGAGGCTTTTCAAAGGGGCAAGGTTAAGCAAGTAGCTGGGGAATCAACAAATCGGTGGCGGTTAGAGGTTGAATTAATTGCAGGACACAAGAGTTAAATAGGAACTCCTTCTACTTCATAGAAGGAGTATTACATGTATGCTTTTAATATGCAAATTTTTTCGTGAGTTTTATAAGTGAATTTACTTTTAAGTTAGTAGATTCCAGCTCTTAGTTGTTATCTCTTATTTGAGAGATGTTTCTTTTCAAATAGTCTTTGCTAAAGCTATTGTAATTCATGTGCTCGAATTCTCCAAAATGAAAAATACTGCGATTTCATATAATTAGAGAAATTACAGTGCCTCTTTGTTATATTTATGGTCTATTATCATCTGACTGGACTAGAATCTCAGCTAAGTCATTTAATGGTGGGACATATCGTAGAGTTGTAGACAAGATTTGATGTCCTAACTGTTTTTGAATCGCAACCATACTTACACCAGCCGATTGCATGAGATATCCAGTTGTACGTCTCAAGTCATGAGGCGTTATGACACGGGAAAGGTTTGCTTCGAGGGACAGATCTCTCAATATTTTTCTTAACCCAGGAGCGGTTAGTCGATTCTTTCCATGGAAAAATAACGTATCAATATTGTTGTCTGTCCAAGAGATATAGCTCGGATGATCCATATATCGCCTAAGTTCCTCTGATAGAGCAGTGGTGATGCCTGTAGGACGAGCATCACCTTTTTGGCCGTTTCTAATTAAAACTATTCTACTTAAGCCTGTTGATTACCTATATTTTGGTGATAATGTCAGTAACATGAGCTAAATAAATCTTCCACTCCACAGGTAGCTTTTGCAGCGTAAATAATCGATCAAACTCGGCGAACGTTAATCTAGCGCTAACATGCACAGTACTATTTCCCTGTTCAAACAGAAACTTTAGCAACACATACACCAATAAAGCCACGTATAGCTGCCCATATACTGCATTTTCTGTGGTTCCAAATAACTTGGGAATGTTTAAATGCTGCTTAATCCAACGAAAAAATACTTCAATCTGCCAACGTTTCTTATAGATGTCTGCTATGGCTTCGGGGGAGTGCCAGTGCAGATTTGTCGCAAGAATGACGGGATTCCCTTTAGGATCTTTAAGAATCACCACCCGAAACTGATTCTTGCTGAGCGCCTTAACCTTTCCTAATTGGCACGTCAAATCCTGCTCGATACTTCCCTCAAATGGGCGATTTCGCAGGCGCGGGACCGGATTCACGAGCGTGGTGTTATCCTTAAGCCGAATGACAAAATATTGCCGCTCTTTCTTCTCTTGATAGCTGTCAAACAGCTTGTGCTTCCCGTAAGCGCGGTCTGCCACCAAAATATATTGGCTGTCGAGCAGGAAGGCGCAACTGTTTAAATCATGCTGTACAGCCGGGGTCTCCGTCACTTTGTGCAATTCATTCGAGTCCCCAAGTAATCCGACATGCAGCTTAACGCCTGCTTTTCTGCCTTTAATTTGTGCCCAAGGCAAGCGGCCTTGACCGACCGAAATGGTGGTTGAATCCACGATTAACAGTTCTTTCGGAATACCGAGTGACCGCTTGGCCTTCCGATTACAGAGCCCTATCATGAGTTTCAATAGACGCTTAAATAAGGAGAAAGGAACCTCTTTAGCCTTTTTGGAAAGCGTCGAATAATTCACCGCACGTTGTCCCTGAAGGGACATCCGTTGCGCGCCGTCTCGGTACCCGTCCCACTGCTGAAACGCTGCTTCAGCTAGAAACAAAAACAAATCATACACGGTAAATTTACGCGCAACATCAATATAGTTTAATTCTTCCAGAATCGGACGTAGTTTTTCCTCGGGAATCACCAATTGCAGAATGTTTGAAATTGAAGTAGACTTTTTCATGAGGCCGCCTCGTTTCGGAAGGTTTGTAGGGGTACAAACACTTTATCGAAATGGCGGCCTTTTTGCTACCTTTTTTTGGGTAATCAACAGGCTTATATTCTACTCTCTAAATTAACACTATCTTCTGATAGGAATCTAACTTCTGAATTTCTTGCCCCAGTAATTAGCATAAACCATATTAAAACAAACTCCTGACGAAAGAATGGTTCCTTTTTTAATGCAGTTTCAAGAAGAGTAAGGCATTCTTCTTTTGAAAGTGCAGTATTTTTAATTGGCCGATCGTAATATGGATTGCGATAATCCTCCATAGGATTATGTTGGATTAAATCCATATCATATAAAAATTTTAAAAAATTCTTTAATGAACTTATTGCATTGTACATAACAAAATTTGATGCACGATAATCTGTGAGAAGATACTCCACGTACTGATCGATAAAATATTCCTGAATGGGGCGAAAAGAGCCGGGATATTTTTGACTTGCATGAAATTTATCAAAATCAAGCTTCCCCTGGAATCCCCTCAGTAACAAATACTTTTCGAACTTACGCAATTGAACCTGGACATCCCCCTTCCCTAAAAGTTCTACATTTTCATACCAAAATTTATAGTATTTTGATTCAAACAAGATGTTGTTCATTTATTGGTCTCCTTAAAAAAAGTCAGTGACTTTTAGATTTGCGAGCGGATGTTGATTGATCACTTTAACGAGTGTATCGTCAAACAATTTAAGATAAACCTCGGTTGAACTCAACCATTTGTGCCTAAGCAATTGCTGAATCGTGTATGGATCTACACCAGATTCTAACAAATACAGCGCAAAAGAATGACGAAGAGAGTGAACAGATAGCTGATAAACCCTTTTGTCATCATCACTAATTGTAGACGCTTCTTCTATGAGGTTAGCTAACATTTTTTGAATTGTACTATCATGAAGAGGGGATATTCCCTTATTGTCGGAGAAGACGTATAGTTCAGAATAGTTGGGTAAATCCCTTATAGCACCATACCTAAATTTCACAAACTGGTTGAGTAGTTCCAGTGAAAATTCTGTGATTTTTGATGGAGTCTTATACTCCTTTTCACCCTTTGAACGTACATAAATCTCTTGTTTTTGAGGTTTAATATCTCCAACTTGGAGAGTTCGCAATTCACTGAGACGAATTCCTGTCCCAAGGAAAGTCCATAGGATGACAAAATTACGGAAAGATTCTCGACCTAATCTTGCAAGCATAATTAACTCATCAATTTGTTCTTTGGTAAAGGCACGGGGGAGACGTCGTTTATCGACAGTTACTTTTAATACACGTTTTAGCTTATTAACTCAACTTTCGCACCTGGAATATTGTCATAAACCGTTGAGGGCGTAAGAAGGATTCAATATATTGGTCTCTATTGACAAAAAACACCTTCTTGTTTGGTATCATGGAAGTGTCGAATCAACCATGCCAACAAGAAAGGTGCGTAACACTATGGTACAACAACATTCCCTGTCTGAACAGTCTCGCTTTTCCAAACTTTTTGCTTCGCTCCACATCGGGAAAGCCTTACGGCACGCAGGCATTTCCAAATCCTTTGGTCTTTCGAGTCTAGCGGTTTTTCAAATCGTTTTCTCTTTGGTCTTCGAAGGAAAGAACTGGTTTCGACTTCTGGAAAGTGACCGTAGAGCAGATCTTCCCGGCAAAGATGTCATCTATCGATTTTTGAATCAAGCTTCTTTTGCGTGGCGGCGCTTTTTGCAAACCTTAAGTCTTCGCACCGTGCAGGGTTTCGAATCGCTTATTTCATCTACGCGTGTACGAGTGTTCATCATCGACGATTCCGTTTTGAGCCGAAACCGGAGCAAAAAAGCAGAGTTACTGGCACGAGTCTTTGACCATTCCACGGGCAAATTTACCAAAGGTTACACCATGCTAACCCTGGGCTGGTCGGACGGTTTTAGCTTCGCTCCGCTTGACTTTGCCATGCTGTCTTCAGCTAAACTGGCCAATCGGTTGTGCGAAATGGCTTCGAATCTCTCGAAACGCAGCAACGGGTACAAACGTCGAATGGAGGCCTTTTCTCGGAAGCCGGATGCCGTTGTTGCCTTGCTGGAACGGGCTTTACGTGCAGGATTCACCGCCGATTACGTACTCATGGATAGCTGGTTTACGCAAGCTCCACTGCTTCGTCAGCTCACAGGCAAAGGCCTCGCTGTGATTGGTATGGTCAAGGAAATGAAACAGCGCTATCTGGTTCAAGGCAAGCGAATGACGCTAAGTGAAGTTTTTCAAAGCCTTCCGAAGTCCAATTCAAAAGACATCAAAGGCTCCGTCATCGTACACACGACCTGTGATCTGCCCGTGAAGCTTGTTTTTGTCCGTAACCGGAATAAAAAACGGGAATGGCTGGCGATTTTAAGTACAGACGTAACGCTGGATGCTGCTGAAATTGTACGAATCTACGGTATGCGCTGGAGTATAGAGACTTTTTTCAAAGTCACCAAAAGCTATTTGAAACTGGGTACCGAATTTCAAGGCCGTTCCTTCGACCAATTGATCAGTCACACAACGATTGTGTTCAGCCGTTATTTGGCAATGGAATACGAACGGCGTCAATCGAGTGATGACCGGACACTGGGAGGACTCTTTTTCCTCTTTGCAGATGAAGTTCGCGATCTGGACTTCCAGACCGCGCTTCAGCAACTCATGAGTTTATTTCTCGAAATGTCAGAGGCCAAAACCAAGAAGAACAAAACAGCTGTTTTTTGTCAACTACAAGATTGGATCTCTAGTTTACCCAGCTATATCAAGGGTTTGTTTGGAGATTTGTGCTGCGAAAGTTGAGTTATTAATATTTTCTTCATAAAAATGGTCAAGAACGGTTCTTAAAAAGCTTCTTAGAAATGCAGCCTTTTTACTTCGTGTGTTTTTATTTTTAACCAGTGCTAAATAACTGCCTAAAAATGGAGAGGTACAAACCGATTTGAAATCAGGCTCCTGAAAATGCTTATTACAAAATTTGATGAACATACCCATTTCATAGCGGTAGGCTTCTTTCGATGATTTTGCAAGTTCTGTATATGAATCACTAGAAAAATAATATTCAACAGCTTCTTGAAGTAACACATGCTCTGCCGGCTTGCTGGTAGTTGTGTTTTTTGGAACCCAGTCCATTTGATTTAATACCTGCAGGAATTTATCGGGACCAAAGGCTTCAGCCATTTCTTTAATCTTATCTCCTAAGGAAAGATCCATTTCAAATTCCATGTCGTAAATAGGCATAATCATTTACCTCCCTGAGGTGAATAGTCAAGCTTATTAATTTGTTGAGAAAGCCAATTCGTTCGTTGATTGAGATGAGTATACAAACTTACTGTATCCATCTTTACCACCCGGGATAGTTCTTTTAGTATTTGAGGAGGGGGGTTCTTTCCCGCTAGATTCGTTACGAAGCAATGACGGAATAAATGTAATGCGCCAGGGAAATTCCATCCAGCAACGTGACTATATAATTTGTAGTTCTCTTTGAGCTGACTTACAATCTTAACCGGATCATCACCAAATAAGTACTTTTTCGTTAAAGGAAAACGTTGGAACAACTCTAAGTTGCGATAGAGTTTACCTGCTAACGGTAGTATGTGGTATTTTCCTCCTTTACTTTGAATCATAATTGTTTTAGTCTCCAAGTTGATGTCATTCCACGATACATGTGATACTTCCATTGAACGAAGGCCAAGTGTAACCATGAGTTGAAAAGCGACAGACTCCAAAAGTGGACTTTCGGAATACATATCAATGACATTAAAAAATTCAATGAGTTGTTCTTCAGTAGGCAGGTCTCGGAAATGATAGCGAGGTGCTTTTATCGATTTTAGTTTTCTTGCTGGATTTGGAAAACCAAACGATTTTTTTAGAAATACAAAAAAGTTCTTAACATCATAGATGCATTCACTAATAGTGATGGAACGATAATCTCCTTTTCGTTGTTTCATCAATAGGTAGGACCGAAATTCCTGTAGATGAATCTCTTTAATTGATAAGATAGGAATGTTGTGTAACTCATACCCTGTGAAATCTTTCATATTGTTAACTAGCCAGGACAGCATACAATTGATGTGATTCTTGTATGTGTTTATGGTGTTTTTGGATTTTCCTTCTTTCGTTAATTGCTTTGTGTACAATTCCAACTTTGGATGAACCATTTTTTTGAGATTTTTTACTGGGGGAAATAAAAGAACTTCTTTAGTATCGTATCCAGTAACCCCAGTAATGTAGGTAATCAAAGAATTTATGAGACGTTGCTTTGACTTTGTTGTTGCAAAGGATGTTGACAAATACGACCATACTTCTTGATCTAGAAGGTGTTCATCCATAAGTTTATGGGCAGGTGTTTTTAGATGTCCAGAAAGGCGTTGAGTCAATTCTAGAATTAGTAAATATTCATCTCTGTAAAAATAAAAAGCGTCCCTTGCCTTCTTACTATATAGATATTTTTTTAGAAAAGTTGTTGGGATATCGGTGAGCACGTTATTATCCAAGATCCACTGATTAATACCTTGTCGTCCGATATATGTACTTACAGGTGCTTCTGTTTGCTGAAGGGTATTCGCATAGAGCATGTTCTCAATCCTCACTCGGGTTGCTTTTTTAATATCATGATCGTCACTGGAGTGGTAAAACATACCTTCATTTAAAAGAATCTTTTCGTCGAAAGAAGCATTCTGACGAAAAGATTCTTTTGTTCTTTCAGGTTCCATATTGTTTTGTTGGTCTGAATTTTGTGGATCATCTTGTTTGAAATACTCATCCATTTTAAAATCCCCTCTTAAAGTAGTTTGTTGATATCAGTATTTGCTTAATAAGAGGGATATTGAAAAATCTCAGTCCGAATGAGAAAAGTCACCTATCCTAAGGAGAGGTGACGACAATTTTAATTATGATTTTGTGTATAAGAAGGCTGTTTTATATCGGTATTCAGCTAATTCTTTTTTTATTCTATTGTACTGTGATTCCATTCCAGGCTTTTGAGTCATAATCCATAAAGCTGTATGCTGTGGGCGAAAAGGGATATAGGTTCCTACAACGTCATTTGCTTCCGGAAAAACGCTCAAGATTTTCTTTAGAGTTTGTTTATCTAATAAAAGCTCTGAAGTGAGATGGAATTCGAAATAATCCATTTCCGGAAATGTAGTAACCCAACGTCCAGTAACCGGAGTGAGCTCTTGTCGGAAGAGCTTTTGGGGATCGGTAATAACATAACCGGTGATACTTTTTACGTTGGATTTTTCATTTCCTAATGTCTTGAAGTTGATCCTTTTAGCAACCCCGTGATAATAATACTCTGAAAAAGAAGAGTAAGATAACTCATCGGGGGTATTTTTATTTAGCATCTGCCAAGGGTGCCCGAAAAGCATGCCAATTTGAAAGGCTCTTGTAAGATCGGGAATCCCTGTTTTACTGAAAAGTTGGTTAGCTGAGCCAGAAGAATAGCTAAGTGCATCCATAAGGTGGCTTTCATTTAAATTAAATAGTTTTTTGCATAAAATCCGTCTTAGATGGTAGTCCGATTTTAACATTAACTGCTCCCATAATGATTTGTTGCTCTGAATCATTAGTACATCTTGATGGTTTAATTTTGTTAATATGCTTCTTAAATTATTTTTGATTGTATCTTTTTCTTTATTAGTAACAGCCAGTAAATATTGAGATGCTTTTTTAATTGGTTCACTTCGATATTTACTATGATAACTTCGATTCTTACGATAACTAACCAAATTCATCACCATCCAAACTAATTACCATTGATAAAAATCATACATCAGATAAAAGAGTGGGTTGATTTTCCTCAGTCAAACTGAGTAATTTGGTTGAAAATACTAAGTATTTATTTATTAATCTTTTAATACCCTCACTTTAACTGAGAATTTTTAATGAAGAAATTGAGATGGGTATACTAACTTGTGTAAAGTCTCTAATAGACATTTGGATTGGTGATTTGATAAATTTACTCATCAAAAAACACTATGAGTAGATACTCTCAAAGTGTAGTTTACTAAAGATGATTAATAAAATGCTCGGATAAGAACATTTGCTTATACGTAATAAAATTTACGAATTTTAGACATGCCTAAATAAACATGTCATTTTACCGCATTTGGGATGCGTAATTACAGCGGGAACTGTCTTGGCCTGTGAGGAACAGGCGCGGACAAGAGGAATGTCCACAATATTCAAACATCATTCTAACAGAAAAATTAATTTGCTTAAAGGAAGTGTGATATTACGTGAATAAAACTTTTACTGTTAATGAGATTGCTGAGTACTTGAATGTCTCAACTGATAGTATTTATACCATGGTAAGAGAGAAACAAATTCCTCATGTGAGAATACGGAGGAGAATAATTTTTATTGACGAGATTGTAGAACAGTGGCTTAAGGATCAGTGTAATTCAAGGTAATAAACATAATCCACTAAAGTACAAAGAGCTTTCCTAAAATTAGGAGAGCTCTTTGTATTTTGTAGTTAGACAGTTATTAACCCGCTTTAAAGATTTTTTAATAAGAAGCTAAGAGTGTGCTTAAAAGGGCAGGATTAATAATTATAAGATGGAGAAAATATTATAATAGGAGCTGTATTTTTGAATAAAGGGTATTGTTAATTAATGGATTATGATGATGTATAAGCTACATCCACAATTACTCAACATTTATGAGAAAAATGAGCGATACTTAGGATCCAAATATAAGAAGCAAATGTTTATGTTTGCTGAAGATAAAGTTCAAAGGATTTTTGTCTTGAATCAGTTGTTGAAGATTCATGAGAACACTCGATAAGATATTTTTTTCAAGATGTACCAATTGATACTCAAACGGGCATATAACCACTAAAATAAAGTATGCTTAAGTTTAAATAATCAACACACCATTTAACGTTAAGAGATTTATTAAATAAACGAACTTTAAAAAATAATGGAGGGGATAAGATGTTGTTTGAAATTACTGAGGAGATGAAACAGAAGATAAAGGAATGGGATTCATGTAAGCCTATTGATGTAACAGGAGCGAAATTCTCTTATGTGTTCACTCCAACTAGCCTGGGTTTGGTTATTTATGTGCAATGTGACATCTGTAAAAGAGAATTGAATTTGACGGAAGATTGGTGATTTATAAAAAATGTCATTAAAATCAAAAAAGCACCAAGTGTCGTTTGTACATTCGATACTTGGTGTTTTTTGTTTGTTGAATAAATCAGTTTATAATCGTTATTTACTAGCTTGGTTCCAATAAATCTTCTATATAATGTAGGCGTGTTGATTACCCATATTATGGGAGGGACAAAATGCCAGGATGACCTTTACGCCTGAGCAGATTAAACTGAACCTGCCACTCCAGCGGAAGATTAAACATACGCCAATACTGCATAAATTCCCAAAAGGTCAATTGAGCAAAGGTTGGGACTTTAGGTTGAACGGTATCGTATAGGCACTTTAAAAGCACATAGACACAAAAGGCCACATATAACTGGCTATATACCGCATTTTCGGTCGTTCCGAATAGACAGGGCACATTCAGATGCTGTTTAATCCAGCGGAAAAAGACTTCAATTTGCCAGCGGGCCTTGTAGATTTCAGCGATCACATGAGCGGACTCTTTTCTCAAATCGGTCACGACCCGTACGACTTCACCCCGGTCATTTTCAAATTCAACGACGCGGTGGCGCTGGGCGGACTGGCATTTCCCTTGACCAATATAACAGGTGATATCGCGTACAATTTTGGTATCTCCTTCCGCCGGTCGCTGAAGCTTTCGCGGCATCACCAAATGGAGATTGTCTTTCAGACGAATCACAAAGGACTGACCTTGCTGCACATATTGATCCAATCGACCGATTTTTCCATACGCTCGATCCTGGACTAAAAGGTAGTCCTTATCGGCCAAGACTTCTCCAAATGGAGCGTCATTGCGCCGGGCAATCGACTCGACCACTTTCACGGGAGAACGCTGCCCATGCGAAAAAGCGACATGCAGCTTAATGCCTCCTCTGGTTACTACTTAGGTCACTTCAAAACAGGGTTACCAGAAAAGGCAAGAGATAGCGAGGCAAGGACAGGGAGTTGTTGTTTAATGTAGGTGGAGACGACGCTCCGTAAGCGGGCAAACCATTGCGCCGCGGCTTCTGTACGAAACGAACCGGAGACTTTTTGCTTGACCTTGACCATTCGGAGATCACGTTCGGCTTGGTTGTTATCAAAGGGAATTTCGGGACACCAAAGAAACTTGAGAATCGCTTCTTTGTACACCAAAAAGCGTTCTCCCAAGTTGCCGGCCCTGCTCTTAATGGCCCGTCCTTTTTTACACGTTTTGGCCCGTACCCAGTCTTTCGACCATTCACCTTCGCCCGTTTGGAGAATCGCGTCGTACCGTTTGCAAAACGATTGAATGACCTCCGTCTCCAAAGGAACCCCTGCTTGACGGGAACGCAGCGCCTGGGTCCAGCCCTCCGTCAGCAGATCCTTCATCTGCTTCGCCCACTCATGTCCGTCATGCTCGGCGATCCCGATGCATTCCCGGAGCAAATGGGCATTACACAAGGCATGGGAATAGCTATGATTCTCATTAAAATATCCTTTCATGCAGTCATGGACGACGGTCCCTGTATAAGTAGGTAAAAAACCGATGTCCTTCATCGCAGGCGCTCCCCGTTTGGCGTGCAGCTGGAGCAAGGTATACGTTTCGTCGGACATGACATGCATCCACTGAGTCCGTCCGCCGACCCGGCACCCGGTTTCATCCGCATGGACTTTGACTTTCTGATGCAACTGGGTACGGATATGCTCTTCGATGGGAGCGAACCGGTCATGGGCGGTCTCTAAAAAGGAAAGCAAGGTACCTTCGCTGGGCCGATACGTGGTCCAGTCCTCGAAGAGCTGAGCCATCCGCTGAAGCGGAAGAAAGTGAAAGGCATGCAAATACACCGTCCACGCCGCCATCCGGGGGCCATATTGGGCCGGAGCAGTGATGTGGGACGGGAAGGCTGCACGCTGGACTTTTTGGCAGCAAGCGCAATAGCGCTGCTCGGCACGAAACTCGGTGGTCCAGATGCGGGACACGGGAAGGTCGAATTCTTGACGCCGTTCTTCCCCCACACAAGGGGCATCTGCGAGCGAGCCTAAACAGTCCGGGCAGGTGGTTAATTCGCAGACCACGACTTCATCCGGATTGTCGATAACATGGAGCGTCGTCCCCGGATGGCCTTTCGGTGCGCCTTTGGGACCGCCAGGAGTCCGCAGATTGGGAGGCTTGCGAAGCCCGTCACTGGATGGAGGTTTGCTGCTGTTATGACTCTTCTGCTGGAGTTGCCGTTCCAACTCATGCACGCGTTTTTTCAGCGTTTGAATCTCTTTCGCCTGTGCGTCAACGATTTGTTGAAGGCGCTGATTCTGTTCGAGGAGCATCTGGATGAAGCCTGCAATTTCAGGATCCCCTTTACTGATCTGAAGGACTTGCTGTGGGCTAACATCCATACCTCATTCACCTCCCGGGTTTTGTCTTTTTTTCTTTCGACAAGGGAGAGTAAAACTCCTTTTCGGAACGTGGAACATGGCAGATATTTTTTCATGGATACCTAAGTAGTAACCTCCTCTGAATTTTTTATACGGAGCCCAAGACATGTGGGAGTTTGCCGCCGTAATCGTCGTAGAGTCAATAAGCAGAAGATCTTTAGGCAGATTCAGGTGCCGCCGGGTTTGCCGGTTACATTTCTGGGCGAGCATTTGAAAGATACGTTTGAAGATGTCGTAAGGGACTTCACCGGCCTTGCCGGAAAACGTGGAGTAATGAATCTCGGGCAAGTCAACGCTTGGGCCTAAGCGGGCACTTTGCCGGAAGCCGTCCCATTTGTGGTAACAGGCTTGGACAAAGTAATCGAGCAGCAACTCGACGGTCATTTTGGTTGCTGTATCCTCGTAGTCCTCGGTCTGTCCGGTCACCATTTGGACTTCTTCCGGTGTTAGTACTTGTTTGAAAACGGCTAAGAATGGGGTATATTTATTCATGAGGTCGCCTCATTTCGGTTTGGTTTGGTCGTACTTACCATTACCCGTAATGGCGGCCTTTTTTGTCCCTTTTTTTGGGAAATCAACACGCTTGTATATAATGCTACATAGAAACTAGACAGCTAAAAAGGAGATCCTTAGTTGTGCCGACACCGAGAAGAACGTTTACACCGGAAGAAAAAGCACGGATCGTGCTGGATATTCTAAAAGAAGAAAAATCCGTATCTCAGATCGCTTCCGAAGCAGGGATTCATGCCAATGTCCTGAATAGCTGGAAAAATGAGCCACTCAGAACCTGTCTCAATTGTTTGTGGGTGACCGAAAGGGCATCACAAAAACGAAAAAAAATGCGAACAGCAGATCGAAGAACTCTACGCCGAGTTGGGCAAGCTCACCTACTCAATTATCGTGGCTCAAAAAAATCTGGCCGCTAATCTCCCCCGGGACGAGCGTCTGCACCTCCTCGAATGGGACACTCTTGGCCTGGCGATTCAGGTCCAGGCGGATCTGCTCAGCCTCAATCGCTCTAGCCAGTATTACCAACCGGTCCCTCCCTCCTCGGAGGAAATTCGCCTCAAGCATCGGATCGACGAGCTCTACACGAAGCATATCTTCCTGGGCTGAGATTTTATATCAACGAGTACAGTAGTCCCCGTGAGACACGGCAGGGGGGCAACATTACATCCATTTGCATAATCACTACTTGCCTCATCAATCTCAGCAGAACTTTACACCCGCAGCAGTGTATAACCGTCAGGCTTTGCTCTTATCCACAACTGAGTAATGGAGGGAACTTCGTTCCCCTCCCGCGCCTTCGCTTGGGCTTTGCCCCAACTGTTCTCCGGGTGGCCTACGGACTTTGTAGTTATTTTCACACCTTAAAGATATCAAACTCTCTATCTTGACATCATGTAGCACCATAGACGAGCATAGGAATAAAATAGAAGGTCCTTTTTTCTTAACTAAAGAAAACTTCGAAATTTTCAAAAATATATCTTATTCTAAGATTGAGCGGCCACCGATAATAGTAACTAAGAATGGAAAACTTTATTTCTATTAGTCTAGCTGAATAACATTCTTTTTTTGATTGTAATAAAAAAGAGGGAGGACTCCTTATCTAGGATCCCTCTTTTTTATGTTACCTTTAACTAAAGTAGTAGTTTATACGTGCTGTTGCATGGAAGTTAGCTTATTTAATGTTTGGATTTAGTTTATTAAATTTATTCGCAGTCTCCCGACTCAAGAATTTTGAAACATGAGTATAAAGATCTGCAGTAACCTGTTGTTTGGAATGCCCTAAACGCTCTTGAATTGCTTTTAAAGACACGTCATTTTCTAATAAGATTGTCGCACAACTGTGTCTTAAATCATGAAAACGCACATACTTAAATTCATGCTTCTCTACGAAGTTTTTCCACCATTTACTTGGTTGTGTGTGATAAATAGGTTTTCCGAAGCCGGCATGAAATACGTAATTCTTATCCCCACCAAGCCACTTTTCTCCCAAAGCAATACGTTCTTTATCACAGCGCTCCTTATAAATTTTGAGTTCTTCCATATACCAAACTGGCATATCAACAGTTCTTATGGAGTCATCTGTCTTTGGTAATTTAATAATTGCCTGACTTTTTATTGTCAGCGAGATGCTTTTACTAATTTTAATAGTATGGTTTTCAAAATCTACTTCCGACCATTCGAGCGCTAGTAACTCCCCACGTCTAAATCCTCCGAGAATAGCACAGATGCAGAATAGTCTCCACATAATAGGTGCTTTATAAAGTAAGGTTATTACTTCTGCAGCCTCCTGCTCATCATAAAACTTTAATTTTTGTTGTGTAACCTTTGGTTTTTTGATGGATGCCATAGGACTTTGAGTCAGAATACTCCAATCCTTAGCACGGCTGAAAACATTCTTCATGACTCGATAAATGTACTCGATTGTTCCACTTGATAATGTTCCATTCGAATTGTCTTTTCTTGCACCAGGCTTACGAAGATCCTCCAGTAAGCTCAAAATGTGCATTGGTTTAATTTCATCGAGTTTGAGATGGCCAAGTGCAGGTAAAATGTGATTTTCTAAGTGAAAGTTATACGTTTTCAACGTTAAAGGGGAAAGCTCAGTCTGTGCATATTTGGTTTTCCACTCTACAACGAATTCAGGCAAGTACATTTTTGCAGGGGTTCTGTACATACCGCTTTCTACAAAAACAATGAAACGAGCAAGTTCAGCTTCGGCTTCTTTCTTTGTTCGAGATTTTATAGTTTTAGTTTTTTTAATCCTTTTACCTTTAGCGTTGTATCCTGCTTCGACTACAAGCAGGTAAGAATTAGGTCCGCGTTTTTGTATGCTTGCCATTATTACACCATCCTTAGTATGTATCTTTCCTTTAATCATTCTTACCTTGGATGATGGGTTTTATAATATTCATGTTGACGAATTGTTGACCAAATTCAACAAAAGCCATTATAATTAATCGAATTAGAACACATGAACAAATACAAAAAGCCCGCTACAACGGGCTTCGTCATATTTAATTTGAATTGATCCAAACTAGCCCACTACCTTGAGGGGGTAGTGGGTGTATACCCGTGGAGGTTCGAGTCCTCTCTACCGCATATTATTTCATAAAAGCTGAGATCCTTGATGATTCAAGGATCTCAGCTTTTTTTGAACCCAAAAACACCCTTCATACGGAACTAATCCGGGTATGAAGGGTGTTTTTGTTGAACCGGCTCTAGCGCAGCAGCTTCTCGATATCCTCTTCGATCTGATCCGGTGTTGTCTGCGGGGCGAACCGCTTCAGTACGCGGCCTTCCTGGTCCACCAGGAACTTGGTGAAGTTCCATTTGATACTCTTTGAGCCGAGTACTCCCGGTGCCTCTTTGGACAGATACTTGAACAGGGGATGGGCGTCGGCACCTTTGACGTTGATTTTCTCGTACATCGGGAAGGATACACCGTAATTGATCTCACAGAACTCGGCAATATCCTCGCTCTCACCCGGCTCCTGTCCGGCAAACTGATTGCTGGGGAAGCCCAGAATCTCAAAACCGCGGTCTTTGAATTTATCGTACACTTCCTGGAGACCCTTATATTGCGGGGTGAGTCCGCACTTGCTGGCTGTATTCACGACGAGCAGAACCTTGCCTTTGTACTTGGAGAGTGATTCTTCCTGGCCCCGCAGGGTGTTGGCTTCAAAATCATGGACATTCATGAATGATTCCTCCCGAACATTGATTTATCACAATTTAATTGTACACTATTCACCGCCGGAAGCAAGTTTTAAAAGGTAATAATGTGCCAGATCGTTTCAAAAATGTGAGGTTGTTTAAGTTAAGGATAAGTGTTCTTACAAAATTTGTGTTAAAAAGGAGAGCGTTAAAAATGAGTACATTGAAACTGAAACCCCTATATACTGCTACAGCCAAGGTTCGCGGAGGCCGTGAAGGTTCGGTCGAATCGTCCGACGGAGCGCTGAAGCATGATCTCAAAATTCCGAAGGAGCTTGGAGGTCCTGGCGGTGCAGGGACAAATCCGGAGCAACTGTTCGCGGCAGGTTATGGTGCATGCTATGAGAGTGCCCTTGCTAATATTGCCCGTAAAGAAGGCGTAAAGCTGCAGGATGTCGAGATTACCTCGAATGTGCTGATCGGCAAGGACGAGAGCGACGGAGGCTTCAAGCTGGCCGTGAAGCTGGATGTGAAGCTGCCGGGTATTGAGCGCTCTGTGGCAGAGGATCTGGCTAAGAAAGCACATGATTTCTGCCCATACTCCAAGGCGACCCGCGGAAACATTGAGGTTGAGCTGAACGTTCTGTAGAGATAGACAGCAATGTGAAATTGAATAGCATGGTTAACTGTAAGGCCAGACATTGAATGTCTGGTCTTACATGATGTTGAGCGCAGAGACACGGGTAGGAATGGACAAAGCTGGGAATAATGGCTAAATAGAGTCTGAGAAGGCCGGAAGTGTGGTAAATAGCGTGCAGGGCCTGTACTTTGGTTGACATCACCCCGGAAATTCTTTAATATGTCTAAGTATCTGTTAATGTCGCGCGTGTTATTAACTACCAAAAATTTAAATAATGGGTGATGAAGATGTCTTACAAACCGAGTATTACGAATGTGACCAAAGCCAGCAGCAATGATAAGGAAGGATTGTACGAGTTCATTATCAAGCTTGCTGACGGAACGGAGTGCCGCGCGTTCTACAACCGGTTTCCGGAATGGAAAATGACGAACATCAGCCGCCTGCTCAAGACTCCTTGTCCGGTATGCCGCAAAGATTTCATCTGCAAATGCATGGAATCCTTCACTGCTGATTTCGAAGAGCAAATGACCGGGGACGAATGGATTAACAAAGCAATTGCTGAATAATTGGACGAACGGACGTTGTAGGCGCGGGAGCTATCCCGCGTTTTTTGTTTTTTTTCAAAAGGGAATACGAATGTTACACTATGCTTAAGAGGAAGGGGGCGGCGATGTGGCTGAGAAGCGGAAGGATATGCAGGGCCAATCTATTGTGCTGATCGATGGGGTCTGTCATCTGTGCCAGGGAATTGTCCGGTTCATTATTCCGCGTGATCCCAAGGCGCACTTCAAATTCGCCTCCTTGCAGAGTGAAGCGGCCCGGGAACTGCTTAAGGCAGGCGGCCTGCCGGAGCAGCAATTAGACACAGTGGTACTGATAGAGGACGGCAAATATTATACAAAATCGGCAGCAGTGCTGCGGATTGCCCGCCGCCTACGCTTCCCGTGGCCCGCCGCCTATGTGTTCATCCTGATTCCGGGGCCGCTACGTAACGCTATGTACAGGATTGTGGCCAGGAACCGCTACCGCTGGTTCGGCCGGGATGAGCAGTGTCTGCTGCCGACACCGGATATGAAGCGCAGATTTCTGTAGCCGGTAAGGGGGATTCTGAGGGATTCTCTCAAATAGTGGTGAAAAAGATATTGCTGACTTCTTATATATATGCTACTATAGCAGTAAATTACAGGAACAGTAACGGAAGCACCGTTCAATGACCGTATTCACGGTTATTGGCGGTGCTTTTTTGCTGTTCTTTTTTTCTATGTATTCAAGAGAGGAGGAGGAGTTCATGACGGCAAGAATCGTGCTTGCAGTTAGGGAGAGCCAATATATTGAACCGCTGCTTCATTACCTTCATCATAGCGAATATGGGGAGATGCTGCGGATTACGGCTTTCAGCAGACTGGATGCTTTTATGGAATTTATGACAGGTGACGAGCTGCCGGATGCGGTAGCCGGTGACCCGTCCTTCATTGAAGCCTGGCTGGTGGAAGCGAGGAGTACAGTTCCCTGGGCTGTCTTAAGTGAAGGCGGAGAATTGCCGAATGGCCGGGATTTGGCGGGGGGAAGGCATATTGCCAAGTATCAGGCACTGCCGTCGTTGCTGGAAGCGATTCTCCAGCTGAGTGATCTGAAGCGGGTGCGAACGCCCGCTTTGCCTAAGGAAGAGACGCTGCTGCTAGGTGTCGTCTCAGCCAGCGGCGGCAGCGGCAAAACCACGGTAGCGTTGAACATGGCGAAGCAGCTTGGAGCGGTGGGCCTGTCCGTGTTCTATCTGAACCTGGAAAGTGTGGACAGCAGCGGCTTCATCCTGCGTATGCCGGGGAGTCATGTTCCCGGTCTTGAGCGGCTCTTGTATGAGCTTAAGGCTGGAGGACCAGAGAATAAGGGGGGAAGAGGGCAGCCGAAATGGACTGATTATGCGTTCAGACATGACAGTCTGCGGTGTGATGCCTTCCGGCCTGTGGAGAACTTCAAAGAGATGCTCCAGATGTCCCGGCAGGACACGCTGGATCTACTGGAAGGGCTGGCCGGAGCCGGAAGTTATGATGTGGTTGTTGTAGACACCGGCGCTATCGAAGAGGAACGGGCCCAGGCAGTTCTGAACAGGTGCGGCATTCTGCTGTGGGTGCTGAAGAATGACCAAGCCAGTATCCGCAAGGCGGAACGCTGGCTCGATTATATTGCCAGTCCGCACTCCGGCATGCAGCCGGAGCTGGTGAACAGGAGCCGATTCGTCATGAACGGCTGCACCGGAGGGGAGAATGAAGGTCCGCTATCTGCTGCCCTCCGGCTGGATGCTGTACTTCCATATATTCCATCCTGGGGGTTACAGCATTATGGAGAACTCTGCCTAAGCTCTCCCCAATTCATTGACGGTATTCAGCAGCTCTCCAGAGCTATAGTAGAGCCTGAATTGCCTGGGGTGTTCACCCGGATTCCTATATGAATGAAGAGATGTTCCGCGCCTTGCGCAGCGACATCCGTGCAGGGCTGGATGTTACCTCGGTCATCGGGAATGATGAACTGGCTGCTTATATCGAACAGATCATTCTGGAGCGGGAGCAATTACGCCTCCTGA
Source organism: Paenibacillus sp. FSL R7-0204 (assembly GCF_038002225.1). Classification (NCBI taxonomy): domain Bacteria; kingdom Bacillati; phylum Bacillota; class Bacilli; order Caryophanales; family Paenibacillaceae; genus Paenibacillus; species Paenibacillus sp. FSL R7-0204. The sequence goes on along the minus strand of NZ_JBBOCA010000001.1, from coordinate 6,391,204 downwards.
CTGCCCAGGAGAAGCACGAGCTGGTGAAAAAGCTATTCGATTCCTTCCGGGGGCTGGATATTCTCCAGCCGCTGGTGGATAATCCGGCGATCACCGAGATTATGATCAACAGCCATGAGGAGATCTTTATTGAGGAAGAGGGCATGATCCGTAGGCTGCCGCTGGCTTTTGAATCGGGGAGCAGGCTGGAGGATATCATTCAGATTATCGTCTCCGGCGTCAACCGTGTGGTTAATGAATCCTCGCCGATTGTAGATGCGCGGCTGCAGGATGGCTCGCGTGTCAATATCGTACTGCCGCCTGCAGCGCTGAAGGGTCCGGCCATGACCATCCGCAAATTCCCGGAGACACCGATGTCGATGGCAGAGCTGGTGAGGCGTGAAGCGCTCTCGGAGGAAGGAGCCGAGCTGCTGCAGATTCTGGTTGCTGCCAAATACAATATTTTCATCAGCGGGGGGACTGGCTCAGGGAAAACAACCTTTCTGAATGCTCTATCGCAGTACATCCCGCCGCAGGAGCGTGTCATTACGGTGGAGGATTCGGCAGAGCTGCAGATCGTTACGGTTCCGAATCTGGTCTCCCTGGAGACCCGGAATGCTAACACGGAGGGACGGGGGGAGATCACCATCCGTGACCTGATCCGCACCTCGCTGCGGATGCGGCCGAACCGTATTGTCGTCGGAGAGGTGAGGGGGGCTGAGTGTCTGGATATGCTGCAGGCGATGAACACCGGCCATGACGGTTCGTTGTCAACGGGGCATTCGAATAGTGCGCTGGACATGCTCAGCCGCCTGGAGACTATGGTGCTTAGCGCCGCTGATCTTCCGGTAACCGTCGTCCGTCAACAGATCAGCTCGGCGATCGATATATTCGTGCATCTGTCGCGGCTGCGTGACCGCTCACGCCGGGTGATGGAGATCAGTGAGGTTGCGGGTATCCGCAGCGGCGAAGTCATCTTGAATCCACTATATGAATTTCGGGAGTTGGGGGAACAGGATGGCCGGGTGCAGGGGAGGCTTGAGGTCTGCGGCAACCCGCTTCTGCATGCGGACAAGCTGCGGATGGCCGGAATCCATGATTATCCGCTCAAGCAGTACGAGAGCAGAAGCTCTGCGCAGGAGGCGAGTGTACCTTGAACGTAATGAAGAAGAGCGACCGGCATCCCCTAGCAAGGCGAAATAAAGGGTTCGTGAAGAGGGTGAAGCCCGTGCTGCCGGTCAGTGCATCTCAAGGGGGAGAGCAGGTGCTGCTGCCGGATTATACCGTATATGAGCTTAGCTCCCTGCAAAGAATGCTGGTCATTCTGGGTGCCGGAGCCCTGTTGTTCGGAATTGGTTACCTGTTCTATCACCGGCTGCTCCTGGCGGCACTGCTTGTCCCCGGAAGCGCATATGGGCCGCGGCTACTCCGCGAATATCTGCTGCAGCGCCGCCGGGCTGCGCTGAATCTGCAATTCAAGCAGATGCTGTTCTCGCTCTCTTCGTCGCTCTCCGCCGGGCGTTCGGTGGAGAATGCCTTCCGCGAGGCTGTGCAGGATCTGCGGATGCTTGACCCGGAAGGCGCAAGTGATATGATCTCCGAGCTGAATATCATTTGTGCCCGGATGGAGAACGGAGAGCCGATTGAAGATGCGCTCTATGAATTCAGCAAAAGAGCAGGAATGGAGGATGTGGAGCGCTTCGCAGATGTGTTCATGGTCTGCAAGCGTACGGGCGGGGATCTGGTTGAGATCGTACGCCGCACCTCATCGATCATCGGCGAGAAGTTGGATATCCAGCAGGATATAGCAGTCAGTATAGCCCAGAAGAAATTCGAGGCGAAGGCGCTGCTGGTCTCTCCGCTGATGATGGTGATGTTCATGAGTCTGAGCGCCGGAGACTATATGCAGCCTATGTATACTGGTGCAGGAATAGCGGTGTCTACACTGGCGCTGATTGCACTGTTCCTCTGTTATCTCTGGACCAACAAGATCATGGATATTCCGCTGTGAGGGAGGGTGAGTGAAGGGGATGTCATTGATCTGCGGTGCGATTCTGCTTCTGCTCGCAGCGGGCTGGCTCATTCTGAGGATGAGCTGCGGCAGCCGTTATGTTGCTCTGCGGGAGCTACCCATGGAGGGCCTGCGGCTGCGGCGGCTGGGAGAGCCTCTATTGTTACTTGTAGAGAGGGGCAGAATCGCCAGTTATCTCCCGTCCGTGATGTTCAGGATACAACGCTCGCTGCAGCGGATCTATGGTATGCGCTACAGTGCAGAACGGACCTTACTGTTCATGGGGGAGATGCTTAGCTACAGCTGGCTGCTTGCCGCAGGCGGAAGTGCGCTGACAATGCTTACGGGAGAGCAGGCGGGAATCATCCTCGGTGGGCTCTTGGCAGTTGCACTGCCGGTGGCGATGGTTAGCGATCTGCACAAAAAGGTACGTATGCGGGAGCAGAATATTATGCTGGAGCTTCCTGAGCTGCTGAACAGTATTGTTCTGCTGGTAGGCGCGGGTGAGACGGTTCAGCGGGCGATTGTCCGCTGTGTGAACAGCCGTCAAGGAAACAGCACCCATCCGCTCTACGCAGAGTTGATTAAGATGACGGCTGAATGGGACGGAGGTTACTCCTTCCAGCAGGCGTTCGAGAACTTCAGTAAGCGCTGTGCCGTGCAGGAGGTCTCCATCTTCACAACTACAGTGCTGCTTAATTACCGCAGAGGCGGGGCCGATTTTGTTCTGTCGCTGCGCGATCTGTCACGGATGCTCTGGGAGAAGCGGAAAGCGATCAGCCGCACACGCGGCGAACAGGCATCGTCGAAGCTGGTTTTTCCGATGGTGGTTATCTTCTTGATTGTGATTGTGCTGGTGGGAACACCGGCGATTATGATGTTAAAAATGTAGGAGGTAGAGGCGTATGTTAACACAGATGGTAGAAGGAGCAAAGGGCTTTTGGAGAGATGAGGAGGGGCTGGGAACGTTGGAGATGATCCTGATCATCGCTGTGCTGATTGCGGTCGTTCTGGTATTCCGTGAGGAGATTGTGAAGGTGGTTAAGGATCTGATCGGTACTGCCGGAGATAAGAGTCAGGAAGTCTTTGAGTGATTCCGCTGCGGAAGGATGAGGGGAGCTTCACTATCGAGGCTTCGCTTCTGCTGCCGATTGTTATGGGGATTACTATGGTACTGCTGTTCTTCTCCTTATATACCTATCAGAAGTCGATGCTGCTGCAGATTGCCTCAGCTACTGCGGAGCGGGCTGCTTATAACTGGGAGAATAGTAACCGGGCGGTAAGCGGAGAATTCCAGACCGGTAATGTTGATCCGCTGTACTGGAGAATCGGTGAGGATGGACTGTTGGCTTCGCTATTCGGTTCAGGAGCAGAGAATGGCAGTACGGCCATTACGCTGCCTGGTAATGCTGAAGAAGGAGGGCCCTTGCCAGTAGTGAAGCTGCGCCGGGCATCACAGATGGTGCCTGCCGGATTACAGGGAGAAATGAGCTATGTCTACGGATTGACTGGCCGCAGAATCAGTACGGAGCTGAAGAAGGTGCTACCTCTGCCTGTTCTGTATAATCTGCTGGCCGATAGAGCCGCGCCTGGGGTGTATGCCCGTTCCTACGTTACGGAGCCTGTTGAATTCATAAGAACGGTGGATCTCATGCGTTACTACGGCTCGAAGTTCAAACAGCATTCCTCCGCCGGCAAGGAGGGCACCGGGATGGAGAAGAAGCATGCAGCCCTGATGCTGGATAAGCTGAAATAAGGATGGCTGATGTTGGAGCGGCCAGTGCCAGTGCCGGGGTTGTTCAAGAATATGGTTAAGGGGAAGATCGGATGCGTATTTTCAGTCACGGGAGGTTCTTGAGCAAGTATCCCGGCCTGAGCCGCTGCTTGTATCGCGGATCTATATTCAGATGTCTTCGTTCAGCAGAAGGTTCGGTATCGGTCTTTCTTATTATGGTACTGGCGTTTGTATTTCTTTTTAATGCTGTGCTGATTGATTACGCACGGATTGCGGCGGTGAATGTGCAGGAGGAACGTCTGGCGAGAGCCGCTATACGCTCTGTAATGTCAGCTTATGACATTGAGCTGCGAGAGAACTATGGCTTATTCGCCTACGGCGGCGGGGACGGCAATCAGCTGCTATCGAAGGTGCTTAACGATAATCTTTACGAGAGCGGACGAGGTGATGCTTTTAACCTGCTGCCCGTGATGGTGGACTCCTCCTCGCTGGACTGGAGCCGTCCGCTGGGCACCTATGAGGTCTTCCGGCGGCAGATTATAGAAGAGATGAAATACAAAGCGCCGGTTGATTTCGCCCTGGAGCTGGCGGGCAAGCTTAAGCCGTTATCGGCAGCGATGACTGAGGCTTCACGGACAACAGAGATACTGGGTGACTTGCAGCCCTTATATGATCAGCGTGAGGAAGCGTTAGATCTTATGCTCCAGAAGCGTAAGGAAGCTGCTGACAGTGCGCAGAACCTGCAGAAGCTGCTGATGAATCCTCCGGGTGACAGTATTCCGGCGCGTTCGCTCGCAACCTTGGCCGCAAGCTCCGATATCCCGGCGATGTACGGGGATTATGTGAACAAGTATTATGACGATTATTACCGTCCCCCCAAGACATGGCCGAAGTACACTGCAGTGCTATCACAGTATCAGGTTCAGATTGGTGAAGTAACAGGCAAGATACCGGCAGTTCTGGCTGACTTCCAGGAGAAAAACAGCCGTCTGCTGGATGAAGCAGAGGCTACCCTTAAGCAGGTGAATGCGCTGAACCTTCAGATGAAGAGTGTCATTGATCAGGCAGAGGCGAACGCCAGTGCTGCGGAGGATGATCCTGCCCGCAACTGGGACATTCCAGACACGGCCGGAGAGCTTAGCTCAGAGCCTCTTAAGAAGCTGAAAGCACAGGTGGAAGGTCTTATCCTTCCTCCGGCTGAGCTTAGCGGAATGGGCGACAACATCGGGGTACAGCGAAGTACCGC